>NZ_BSQE01000009.1:0-287705 GCF_030268185.1 Pseudomonas sp. NBRC 100443 | reverse complement strand
GGGCCAGGCGGTTCTCCAGCACCGAGCGGACGTCGTAGAAGGCCTCGCGGCCGATCCGAGCCACTGGCTCGACGCCCCATTTATCAAAGGCTTGGGTGCTGATGCCGAGGCTCGCCGCCATCCGGCTTTTGTTGAGCCAATGGGGCTGCCGAGTGATGTTCGAGTTGCTCATGACAACACAACAACCAACCTCCGAAATTCGGTCATACATAGTTGGCGCGCGGGGTTCGAATTACCCTCGACGGCCCCACCCCGGGGGAGAACCTAGACAGGGGGTGCCCCAGCCAGGGATTTTTTCGCCTTGAGGGTTCCAGCTGGTTTTAGGTTTTGTGCTGGACAATAAGAATCCCGCACCAAAACCGTGCAGCCACTCAAGGCACGGCGCGGAAGGTCACAGGCCCCGACTTAAGACCGCGGGCCCGACTGGGGCCGACGCCTCCATTCGGTCGGCGTCCGCCCCTGTGCAGCCTTGGCGATGGCCTCCTCGATGTTCGCCTCCAGCCTGGCGTCATCCTCGGCGATGCGCCGAACGATGTCGAAGAAGCGGAAGCGCTCGCGGTACTGGGGGGCGCGCACGAAGGCCAGCACCATCACCAGCGTCTTGTCGCGGCGCTCGCCGATGCCGATTGGCACCCTGCCCCGCTTCATCACGAAGTAGGCCTGCTGGTGCCCCTTGGCCAGAGATCTGGCGCTGTCGGTGGCGTTGTGCTTGGAACCCTCTCGGTACTCCAGGGCACCCAGGCCGGACAGGATCTGGATCATCTGGCCGCGACTCATATTGCCGTACTGGTCCAGGCGAGCACCTGCAGCGGGCACGATGAACATCCCCTTGGGCAAGATGCCCTTGGCTCGCAGGTTGCGCTCCGAAGCCTTGTCCACCCTGGGCCCACCGAACACCTGGGGCGCCACCCAGTCTTCCGGCGCCTGCCCCTTCGATGCATGGTCCTTCTCGTCCTTCACCCACAGCGCAGCCTCCAAGCGGTTCGGCGTAGCGCTCAGGATGCGGATAGCGTTGCGGGTGAAGGGCGTCGGCTGATCGAACACGTCGTCAATCTCCGACCGCAGAGCCTGGTTCGCCTGGTTGGCGGTGTGGTTCAGGGCATCGGCCAGTACACGGTTCGGCAGATCGCCGCCGAGGCTGGCCAGGGAGGCGACGGCATCGTCCAGGTCCTGGGCACGGATGCTTCCGCGCATGGTCAGCCCTCGCGCTTCGGCAGTTTCCAGTCGGCCACGCGGTCGGCAAGCTCGGCGATCTTCTTCACACCGAGGAAGCCTGTGAACACGCCGGCCGCCGTAGCCATGTTCTGGGGCAGGCCGAGCCACTCCATGACGGGGATCAGGCCCAGGGTGATCAGCGTGCAGAGCGCAGCCTCAAGGAACGCCTGCCGACGAGTGCCGCCGCCATAGATCACGCGGGTAAGTGCGACCAGGAAGGACAGACCGCCTGCGTACAGCACGGGCGCGTGCTGGCTCAGCCAAGCAAGCACGATCGCCCACGTCTCCGGTTTGTCGGGCATGTTGGCCATCTCGATATCCCCTCTGAGGGGCGGTGAATAGAAAGGCCCGAGCGTGATCAGGCAAGGCGCAGGAGCGTGCACCATGAACATGAAGTCGCGGACAACAAAAAAACCCGGCGCGATGGCCGGGTTTCAATTTCTACGCGGTAAAACCGCACTTTGCGGTAAAAAGTACAGGTTCGGCCCGGGGAAATCAAGCAGCCGAATGCATGCCTAGTTCCAGGCCTTCACGCACCCCAGCGAGTCAACGTAGAGGTATTGGCTCTTGCCTGGCCCAAGGTCGTACACCCATTGATCCAGACCGCTGGAACTACGATTGATCTTGGTTGGCGCTCCCCATGATTCCTTTGCATCCTCCGCCGACATGCCCACCTGAATCTTCTGGTGCCCAATCAGATACCTGGCATCTACCTGAGTCATGTCACTGCAATGCGTATAGGCGTTGCGGCCCGACGCCGAACCCTGGACGGACGAGATTTCCGAAGGGTTAGCGATCCGCATCCCTTCGCTTGCGCTCTTCACCTGAATCTGCTGGCCGGCGCCGCCACCTGGGCAGGCTTGCTGCGTAAATGTGACACGCCCTTGCGCATCGACGCATTTGTTCATGGATGCAGCGAAAGCCGGATCGATTGTGATCAACGCCAAGCTGATGATGGCCGCGCGCATGGATTCCCTCCCATTGAAGAATGGGAGGGAATGTATCACTCCAGCAACAGGTCGCTCTAGCCGACCAGGGCCAACTCAGCGGCGCAGTGCTTCTTCACGTGCGCTGCGGAGCCCAGGCCATCCCACAGGAAGCTCGCCAACTCGATGCCGGCATTGCAACCGAGCCCGCTGAGGTGAGTTGCCAGGCGCTGGCTCTCGACGATCTTCCAGCACTTCTCCACGCAGTCGACCAGAAACGCGATGTTCGACCAGGAGCAAGTATCGACGGCCGAGACCTTCTCTTCCTTCGGCAGCCAATCACCCTCGTACACGCTGTAGGCCGCGATGAAGTTCCTGGCAGCGTCGAGTTGCTCGGCCGGGATGTCGGCGGCAGAGCGAACACCGAAAGCGGCGTGCGCCTGCGACCAGATTTTCGCGGTGGCCCGGCGTTGTACCGGAACCGGCAGCGAGGACACCTTGCCCTTGATCAGCGCGCCGAGCATATGGAAACCATCGGTGCCGATGGTTTGGCCTACGAGCGTGGCCATATGGTTGTCGGTGTCTTCGTACCGGCCATGCTTGCGGATTGCTGGCAGAACCTCATCACACACCCAGGCCTCGAAACGCTGGGCCTCTTCCTTTCGGCTCTTGATGATCAGGCGGTAGAGGTTTCCTTCGTCGATGAAGATCATGGCCTGTACACCGCCTTTGGTAGGGGTGTCTCTAACGGATACACCCTTTTCACGGCAGTTCTTCTGGATTGCCTGGCGGCTATTGGCGTACTCCAGAACGGCACACACGTCAGCCGCGCAGAACCACGGCTGATCGTCGATCAACAGGGTTCGAACTTCACGGGTTTCGAAGCGGAACGGAATTACTTGTGCGGTTTGCATAGCGATCACCCTAGTCGGTTAGGGTTCGCCGCCTCATTTCCAGATGAGGGAGGCGAACCGTGCGCGGGCTGGAAAACCGGGGACGTAGGAACCCGGCGCACCCGTAGGTGCCCCACGCACGGCCCGCCATTGAGCGGGCACAAAAAAACGCCTTTCGGCGCTGTGCGCCTACGATCATTCCGGGTTTCCAGGCCCGGCCACTGAATTTGCAGCGGCAGGGACACGGTACCCAGCCAAAGGCGGCATGTCAATAATGCCGCGGCTTTGACTACACTCAGGCCGCAGCGCGCTGCCGCTTCATCTCCAGCGCCCCGTCAATCCAAGCTACACCTGCCCTTATCATCTGCCGCGCCGACTCCTCCCCCATCCCCAGCATGCCGCCCACCTGCTTGTAGGTCTTGCCGGTGGTGTAGTACAGCACCACCGCCTCCCCCATCTGCGGATGTCTCAGGCCGAGCCTGGCCACCAACCCATCCAGCTCCAGCCCCTCATCGTCGGTCAGGCGTGCCGTTGGCAGAGACCAACTAGGTGCGGCACACGAAAGATTCCCCGTACCCTGGCGAACCCATATCCCCCACTGCTCCAGCAAGCTCTCGGTTGTCCTCTCGATAGCCATATTCCCCACCCCCTCAATCCCCAGTGAAATGCGAACCGCCGGGCCCGCGGCGGTTGTTTTCCTCGATCCACACCGAGGCCTTCACCTGGTTCACCAGCCGCTGCTCGGCTTCGATGAGCCGGCGCCCCAGCGACCGGATGAGCGCAGCCGGCTCCACCGGCATGCCGTCTTCCCCAATCCATCCCGTTCCGTCGCAGCTCGTGCAGTCGAGCTCGAAGAACACCCCCTTCGTGAAGCCCTGGCCGCGGCAAGTCCGGCAGCGCTGAATGGCCGGCACAGCCTTCTGCAGGTCAGGCCCGGTCTTGCGCATGCGCCCTCCTCTTCAATTCATCGGCCAGGCGCGCTCGCTCGATGCGCATGGCGTCGATCTCCCGCCGGCAGCGATCAACGACAGAACGGCGCGCGGCGGCGACCTTGCGGGGCCGGCCGACGCGGTTGCCGACCACCCGCCCCTCGCGATAGCCGAGGGCAACCCGCTCCTGCTGGTAGCCGAGCCCCATCTGCTGATCCAGCACCTCGATGCGCCGCTCGATGTCCGCGCTGAGCGCCGCGGCCAGCACCTCGTCAGCTCGACGCGACAGCGCACCGAGTACGGTGATGCCCGGTACACCCGGACCGGAGCAGCGCGCCAGCGCCTCCCGCCGATGCTCCGGCGTCACCGACCACGAACTGCCGATGATCTGGCAGACGTCCTCCCAGATATCCATCACCGCGCCACCTCCGTCCTGGGCTGGGCCAGGTACTGCTCGATGACTCGCAGCGCGTCGTCGACGCCGCGGCAGACTGTGGCGTAGTAGCCCTCCCGCTCCATGCGCACCAGGAAGGCGCTCTGCTCGGGCGACACCCGGGCGTCGTTCGGCGGGGCCGCCTTGAACTCGACGAACAGGCCGAACCACCCGCCGCGCGCCATGGGCAGCACGATGTCGCTAACGCCGGCCTTCACGCCCTGGCGCTTCATCTCGGCGGCGATCTTGATGTGCCGGTGGCCACCGTTGGGGACGTGGAAGGCCAAGCGCGCAGCCTCGGGGTGCTTCACCGCCAGGATGGCGAACAGCGTGGCCTGCTCCATGCCCTCCCAATCAACCTTCGGCCGGCGCAGCGGGCGCGGAGTCCGCGCGATAGGACGGGGCGACTTCATGCCATCACCTCGTCGCCATCCAGCCAGGCCAGGAAGCCGGCCGGGATGTCGTGGCCGGCCTCTGCGACGATGCGAGCGCATTGCCCTACCAGGTCAGCCTGGCGCCCGTAGCGCTCCTCGAACCTGGCCTTGTACGGGTGCACGGCCACGCCCGGGAAGTTCTCCGGGCCGGTGCCGTGCTGATGATGCGGGCCGCAAAGCGGGAGCACGTACCAGTGCGCATGCGGCTTCACGCGACCGTCGACGTGGTGGATGCTGCAGAAGTCATTCACCACGCCGTGTTCGACGCGGCAGGCGATGCAGCCGACCACGCCGACGAGCAGGTCGTGCCAGCGCTTCTGCTCGGCGGTGGGGTTGCGGCCCTTCATGCCAGCACCCCGCTGGCCTTCATGTCGGCCCGGATGACCGACACCACCTCATCGCGACTGCCCAGGTAGGCGAACGGGGCGGCATCGCCCGGGCGGGTGACGGTGAAGCGCTTTTCCGGCAGCCGGCACTCGGAAACGGTGTAGCCGCTGTCGGTGATCCAGCAGTTCGGGATCTGCTGGCCATCGCGGTTGCGCTTGGCGCGCCACTTCAGGGGGTTCAGGTCAGGCATTGCGGGCTCCTTTCAAGCGTGCACGGATGGCCTGCAGGGCGGCATTGCCCACTTCGGGATCGGACGCCTTCGACGGTTGCGGGAGGGCCGCCGCGGGGACCGGCGGCAGGCTGTTGCCCTTCGCGATCTCGCGGCGGATCTGGGAATACTTGCTCTCCAGCAGCTTCATGCCGTCGTCGCGGCTGAGCTGCTGCAGGTTGCTGAAGCCGGCACGGGCGGCAGCGTGGTACACCGCGGCGTGACTCCAGGTGGCGGTTGCGGCTGCAGCGGGGTGCGTCTTCGCCAGCGCTTCGCGATAGGCCTCCTCCAGGCTCGGCAGGCCCAGCTGATCGGCACCGAAGCACCAGTCCACGAACAGCGCCGGCGCCGGCACGAACTCGCGCTTGCTCTGGCGCAGGGCGCGCACGCCGTTGTCGACCAGTTCCTGGCTGTTCACGCCGGCCCGGGCGAACTCGGCCAGCCACTCCTCCTTGGCCTTGCCCATCACCGCCGGGGTGGACCAGGCGGAGCGCCAGCCGGAGCAGATGCCGCGGATGCGGTCGAATAGGTCGTCCATCACCTGGCGAGCGAAGTCATCGACGGGCATCACGTTCGGGGCGGCCTGGACCGGGGCCGGGGCGGCGCGGAGGTTCGCCGCGATCAGGTCAGCGCGCTTGGCCTGGCTCATACCCGCACCCCGTTCGCGCCCCAGGCCGCAGCGTCGGGCAGCTCGCCGGCATCGGCCTCGACGCGCTCCCGCTTGATCCACTTCGCCAGTTCGTTCGCCCACTTGGCCTGGGTGAACACGGCATCCGGCAGGGCCAGCCAGTGGGCCTTGAACTTGTTCACGACGGGCAGCGTGATCGCCGACACCGGAATGCCCATCAGGCGAGTCTGCGCTGCCAGGTCGTCAGGATCCGGCTCCCAGTCCTCGGTCATGGCGAAGCGCTGGCGAACATCGACCGGATCGCTCGCGTGTTGCAGCTGCTCTTCGGTTCCTTGATGGTTCAATGACGGATTGGGTGCAGCGGCTGCACCCCGTTCCGTCGTAATTTGCACCCCGTTCTGCTGTGGATTGCACCCCGTGGCATCTTCACGGGGTGCAGTGGTTTCACCCCGTTCATTTTGACGGGGTGCAGCAGCTTCACCCCGTTCCATGACGATGTCGTAGCAGGTCGGAACACGGTCCCGACGGGTGATGTACGCCGCGGCGATCGCCCGGTTGCCCTCGACAATCACCCCCAGGTCTTCCAGCAGGCGCAGCTTGGCCTGCACGGTGCGCTCGGACAGGCCGGTGTCATCCGCAAGGCTGGCCACCGAGGGGAATGCCCCGCGGCCGTGCTTGTCGGCGTAGTTGGCCAGGCACAGCAACACGTGGCGGGCAGAGGAGTCGGTGACTACGCGCTGCTCCAGGGCCCAGGTCATGGCTTGAACACTCACAGCGCTCCCTCCGCGACCTTCTGGGCCAGCTTGGCCAGCCCCTTCGGCGTGACGCGCACCTGGGAGGCTAGGCGCTGGTCGCCGATGGAGTCGGTGCCGATCACGGTTACCCGGTGCTCGAGCAGGCCGGCCGCCATGCGCGGCTGGTAGGCCAGCCAGTGGGCCGAACCCTCCCGGCGGTAGATCCAGCGGTTCTCGTGCATCCAGTCGAGCAGGACGTGACGCGGGATGTTCAGGTGCTTGGCAGTGTCGGTCAGACAGAGCGTGCCGCGCGCCTCGGCGATCCGCTCCAGGGCTTCCACCTTGGGCGCCTGCTCGTCCACCACCATGCGCAGCTGGGTGTTCTGCTCGTGGAGGTCAGCTGCGACTCGCAGAGCCTCGGAGTAGGTCTGCGGGATAGCCGGAGCCGCAGCGCGCTCCTCCAACTCATGCAGGCGCCGGATCACCCGGTGCCGAAGCGGGATGCTGTAGCCGGTGATCAGCGTCTCGGTCAGCTCGCGGTCCAGGTGGAAGTTCGTCGTGTAGCCCCTGGCGTCCCGGTCCTCGCGGACATGGTCCAGAACTGGACCATCCTCCGACAGGGCGTCGAGCATCTCGCGGATGTCCCGGATCACGTGCTTGTGCTGCTTGCCGGTGAGCTCGGCGATCTCGCGCGAGGTCATCATCGGGCGCGCCACGTTTTGCGATGCCGGAAAACGTGGCGCGGCATTGTCAGTTCCATTCGTCGTGTGCATACTCACTCCCGTTGATCTGAACCCCGGCGCCGAGTCCCCACTCCAGCCGGGGTTTGTTTTTTCAGCCGACCAGCGACAGCGGCTTGCCGCCCGCGTGGATCGCCAGTTCGTTCTCCATGCGCCGGCGCATCTCGAAGCTCTTCGATTCCACCAGCAGCAACTGGTCGATCGCGCCCGGCAGGTCAGGCAGGTCGTTCTCGTCGATCTTCCCGTCAGCCAGCACCGCGCTGCAGCGCTCCACCGCCTGCCCGATGCCCGCCACCAGCTGGCCGAAGGCGCTCACCGGGCAGCCCACCACGCCAGCGGCGCGAGCCCCGAGCAGCCCGTAGCGGTCGGCGAGCTCGTTGATGCAGCGCTCCCGCCACTCCGGCTCCAGCGCCGCCACCCAGGCCTCTTCCATCCAGGCAGGCAGCTCCTGCTCACCCCCGAGCAAGCGCTGCACGCGCTTCAGCCAGCGCCCGGCGGCCTTCAGGTACTCGCCGCCATCGCTCTTCAGTTCATCCGACTCGAAGTCGGGCACCCTCTCCGCCGCGGCCTTGCGCGGGCACTTCTGGTACAGCGCACGGTTCAGCGCCTGGGCGAAGTCGTCCTGGCTGAGACTGGTGCGAGCGATCTGGTCGGCGGCGTAGGCCACCAGGACCTGGTCGCGAGTCATTTCGTGTCGGGGATTGGACGTGTTCACGTTGCGCTCCTGGTCCTAAGCTGCCCCCATCGAGAAAGGGGGTCAGCGGTATGTCTTGGGGCTCAGTTGGAACGGATGTCCGCGTGAACCTCGGTTGGAAAAGGGCGCCGGGCGCACCGTGGTATCGTTTTGCTTCCACACGAAACGGCCATGGAGGCCCGGCATGTCAAACGAGAGAATCCCAACCATCACCAGAGAAGATCTGCTCCGCCGCATCGAGGCCCTACCGGAAGGCTGCGAAATCAGCTTCTCCGGCCTGGAGTTCATTGACTTCGAAACAACGAATCGGCAGCCGTATAGAGTCCGGTTTCTGTTCCAGCCAAACGTGTTCCGAAAGGCTGACGGGGACGTGGTGGTTGAAAACCCTGAATGAGGTAGAAGGCCTGCTGGCACGCATCCTCGGCGCTCACCGGGGCGCCGAGGGAATGCATGGCGCCGAAGATCCTGCAGTCCACCGTGAAGCAATCACCCGGGCCGGAGGCCTGGGTGAGCACCACCTGAATGCGGAACTGGGACCGCAGGCGTTCTGCTTCCGCCCAGAGCGCCTGAGCTTCCTTGCTCAGGCGGTCCGCCTCGGCAAGGGTGGCCAGGCGGGCCTTGTCGGTGTTCGTCATCACGTGATCCATGTCGCTCTACTCCTATGCGGCACTGCGTTTCGGGGAGGCGCTGGCGCGAAGAGCGGCGGCATCCAGCAGGATCCCGCGCTCAGCAGCAAGCCGGGCGATGCGGTCGGCGTAGTCGGTCTCGCCGGTGTATTCGGTGCGGGGCAACTGGTTACTCCTCACCCACTTGTCCACCGCCTGCCGGCTCTTGCCGCAGGCCTTCGCCACCGCGATAGCTCCACCTGCAAGAGCTACCGCATCTGCAACAGGGCCTTCCGCGGAAGAAGGATTCTTCATGGTCAACCTCGTTAATCAACCCTCAGTTGATATTAAACATCAACTGACTGTTGCACAAGTTCCGTGCAAGCATCAACCAATGGTTGAGACACAAGAAATCCGCGACGCTTTTGCGAAGCGCCTGAATACGGCCCTAGATCACATCCCCGAGATCAGGCCTGGGCGCGGGCGAAACACTGACCTCCAGGCCGCCTTGGAGCGACTGGGTGCGCGCGCAACAAAGCAGGCGACGCACAAGTGGTTAACCGGGGCGTCCATCCCCGAGCGGGATAACATGGAGTTTCTGGCCAACTGGCTGAAAGTCCGCGTTGAATGGCTTGAATACGGGCTTGGAGAAATGCGGGAGCAGCCTGCCGACGCTGGACAGACGGCAGCGGCCTCCTCTGCCGACATCGTCCGCAAGATGCTGGAGAAGCACGGCAAGGGGCTGACCGAGGATGCGCGGCGCAAGATCGTCGATGCCGTCGAGGCTGAGGTGCCGCAGCAGGCGGCACAGCAAGCAACCAATGTCATCGTGGGCGACTTCTCCCGGCCAGGCCTGGTCGGCGACGAGATCCGCATCGCGCACTACGACATCCGCGGCGCCATGGGCAACGGCCAGGTGCCGGCCGACTACATGGAAATGCTCCGCGACGTGAAGGTGAGCGAGTCGCACCTGCGCAAGATCGGCATCACCTTCGACGACCCGAACCACCTGAAGATGGTGTACGGCTGGGGCCACTCGATGAGCCCGACCATCAAGCACGCCGACCCGATGATCGTCGACATCAGCATCCGCGAATTCAATGGCGACGGAATCTTCATCTTCACCTGGCAGGGGCATCTCTACATCAAGCGCCTGCAGGTCCAAGACGCCGAGCACTTCGAGATGATCTCGGACAACAAGCAGCACAAGGACCGGACCATCCGCATGGATGAGACCTACATCCATGCCAGGGTGCTGTTGGTGTGGAATGCGCATTTAGTTTGAGTCGATCCATGGAACTAGCGCCCACCTGACTGGTGTAGGCCACAAGGAGGCGGAGAGTGAACGAGGAAGACAGAAAAGATTTGATGCTGGCTCTTGCTCAAATTGGGCGGACATTGGGCGAACTCAGTGCGCTGAGTGCCAAGCAGTCAATGGCAATCCGAGGACTTGCGCAGGCGATCGTACTGACCTGCGATGATAAGCCCCTGCTGGTTATCGAGGCCCGCAAAGCACTATTACTGGCAGAATCCACATTTAGCGTTTTGGAAAACATGTACCCGGCAGGTGATGAGGCGAGCGATGAGCCCCGATAAAGACCAGGATGGTGGCTTTGATTGGGCGGGGCTGATCAATGAATCGTTCACACAAGGAGCGATATCAGCCAGGAAGCGCGGCCTAGCCGAAGAAGCTGCCACTTTTCCTCCGGCGAGTGACACAGTTCCAGAGCAGCCCCATACTGCAACCATGACCGACCCAATTTCCCGGCCCGAGTTGGATGCCAAGCTCGAGGCGATAGAAGCCAGAATGGATGCCAGAATTGCGCGCATCGAATCCGCCGTGTCCGGTTTCCAGAGTGAAGCCAGTCAATTCCGGGCAGAGTTGTCGAGTGCGAAATGGTGGGCAATTGGTACCGCTATTGCTGTGCTAGCGATATTCCTCGGCACTCTCCAGTGGGGCTTGTCCGCGCAGAAGGAGGAGAACGCCCGCTTCAGCAGTTACATTCGCGACGACGTGAAGGATATTTCGAGCAACGTCCAAGAGATTGCCAAGTCCGTAGGCGAGATGCGTATCAAAGCCGAAAGTCAGCGAGCAGAGCAAAAGCAATGAGTAAAGCCCCGCAATCCAGGCTGTGTGAAAACCTCCGGATCGGTCCAGCTGGTTAAAAAACAACCTGGATTTCGCGTTTCTACGCGGATTCTGGGTTGGCTGAATAGCCAAGCCTTTTCAGATTTCACGTAGGAACGCACTCTTCGAAGAGCCGCTCGGGTTTTCACACAGCCTGAATCGCGGGGCTTTTCATTTCTATAAAACCGCCTTCCCAGGGCGGGTTTTTCGTTTCAGGATGCCTCAGAACGGCGCCACCTCCTCATGCAGGTGCTGCACCACCATCTCTTCGGCGTAGGCCTCCTCTCCACCGGTCTCGGCGCCCTCCTCGTCTGACGGCTGCCACGTCAGCAGCACTGTCCCGTCCTCGTTCCGCACCATCTCCAGGCCGTCCGTCTCGGCCAGTTCCTCCAGCACCTGGCGCCACGCCAGGTCCGTGTCGCTGTCCAGCTTCCAGATCGTCGTCCGGCGGTCAGCCTGCGCCTTCGGATTGTTGATCATCGCCGACACCCTTAGGCGCAGCCTGTCTACGCCGGTCATCCCCGCGCGGTCTTGATCGACTGCCCCTCTCTTCTGCTTGGCCATGTAGGCTCTCCCTGCTTTTACTGTATGAACATACAGCATTTCTAGCAGACATCGCTGACAAGAGGCAAAAGCTTTCACTCATCGAATCAACGACTTATCAACCAACAGACAAAATATCAACCATTGGTTGTTGACATAAAACAACTATCGGTTGATATTTGATTTACGCCAGCACATCGGCGCCAGGCCACCGAGCCGCGCTCTTTAACAACACGCGCCATGAACAGCTAGCCACCACTTGGTGGCGAGGCAGCCCCGGCCACCACCCGTGGGGCGACAGAAAGTCGGGTGGGCATCATCAACAACAGAACGCATCGCCTCTGCGGCGACCGGCGATCAGACAGGCGATCGAGGAAAGCCTGCCAACGCGAAGGCGACCCTTAGGTACTCAGGGCGACTAGAGACGGCTGATCGAGGGCGAAATGCCCGAACCGAGCGAATGACCCGCATGCGATGCGCACCGCGGCCCGGCGGATGTAGGGCGACAACACCGATTTCCTCGATGCCCTTCTCGCGAGGGGCATCCGGGAAGCCAACCAGGAGAACGCCAATGTCTAGGCAGAACGACATCGAGCACCTGAAAGACCTAATGCAGCGAGGCGAAATGACAGCCGATCAAGCGAATGTGCAGATGGTTCGCAACGAACGGCTCCGGCTGGTCATCAGCGGCCTGCCAGCAAGTGTCCGCAAGGCCCTGAACGCAGCAGTGAAGACCGGCGAGCTTGGCCACCTGAAGAAAGAAGGCCACAAGCCGGAGTGCTACTTCCATCCGACCTTCAAATACTTGGCCGTCGAAGCGCGCAACAAGCGCGAGCGCGAAGTGATTCAGCTCAGCGGTTCAGCGATGGCGCGCATGAGCGACATTGTGCTCGCCAGTAACGCCTAACCCGATCCCCTGGCCTCGCGCCAGGGCGCATCGGAGAGCGCCATCGACCGGACTCGTCCGGCCAGCGCGCAGCAGGGCCAAACGATGGCGCTCCCCGATGCGTAGAGCATCCCTCCCCAACCACAAGGAAACCCCATGAGCGACTTCAAGAAAGGCCAGTCCGTGATCCTCACCAACCCGCGCGGCGTAGAGAAACGCGGCAGCTTCGTTGGCACCACCAACCTGGGCATCGGTCGCGGCGGCGGTCTCTACCTGGTCGTCGCGGTCGACGGCAAGGAACTGAAGGCCCGCCCCTCCAAGGTCCGCGCTGCCTGACCATCCTCAAGCACCTGGCGCGCCGGGTGCTTCGGGATGCGAAGAGCATCGCCACCACCACAACGAGGACGCACCATGTTCGGATTCAAGAAGCTGTTCGGCAAAGGCCGCGAGGCCCGCGCCGCACTGGCGAAACTGGAAAACCGCGATCTGCTCCAGGCGATTGTCTACGGCTGCTTCTACGTGGCCGCCGCCGACGGCGAGATCGAGCCGCAGGAACTGGACAAGATCGACCGCCTGCTGCGCAACGAGCCCAAGCTGCATGGCTTCGGCGCCGAGCTGGGCAACCTGATCGACAAGGCCAAAGCCGACTTCAACGAGGGCGGCCCGCGCATCATCCGCATGAACGCCGAGCGCGAACTGGCCGACCTGGCGCACACCCCGGGCGACGCCGAAACGGTGATCAACTTCATGCTGACCATCGCCGAGGCCGACGGCGAAATCGAGCCGGCCGAGGTGGAGGTGCTCGAGCGCGCCGCCGGCAAACTGAACCTACGCCTGAAGGACTACCTGTAATGCGCGCCGGCCGGCGGAAGGCCATCGCCGGCGCCCTCGGTGCCGCGGTGGTCGTCCTGCTGGTCTGGCTGGTGCTGCGCGCCATCGCCTGGGGCTCCTGCTCCTGGTACGGCTACCAGACCAACCGCGACACCCGCTATGCGGCCTTCATCGGCTGCATGGTGCGGGTGGACCAGCAGTGGATCCCACGCAACGAGCTGCGCGTCCTGCAGTGAGCAACCTCCTGCCGCTTCCACGAGGCGGCAGTGGGATGCGACGAGCATCAACACCCCCTTGGTATTGCCCGGCCCCGGCCGGGCCTTTTTACGCCCAGTCGAGCACAAGGACAGCACCATGACCGAGATCATCACCAGCATTTCCGCTGCAGCACTTCCGGCCCGCGGCCAGCCCCTGGCCGGCGGCACCTTCATCGAGCGCTATTGGCTGAACAATCAGGAGCGCGCCCTTGTCCTTCTCGGCCCCGAGTTCGAGCGCGAAGGCATCTGGGGCGAATACGGCCAGGACGTGCTCACCCACTACGTCGACGGCGAAGCCAATACCCGCGCCATGGCTGAGGCCGGCAGCGAACTCGCCAAGAAGGTCCTGGAGTTGGGCGCACACATCGCCGCACCTCTGGAAGGCCAACTGCTGATGGCGGCCAAGCACTCCGGCCTGATCACCGATCTGCGCGAGGACCGCCTCTATTGGCTGAGCGCGCAGCGCTCCGCCCTCATCGCCTACTACATGGCCTTCGAGGATGGCTGGCAGAACGACAGCGGCAAGTACGCCGAGCTGCTCGTCCGCCCCGTCCGCAGCCTGCCCATCCTTCAGTGATCCACTGATTCATTCCTTCTCCAGCAGGCGATTCGCGGGACCGCGCGGCGCTGGCGAGGGTGGTCCTGAACCGAGGAAAGTCGGTCAGCGGCTCGCTGACCAAGACCTACCAGTAACCCCTGCAGGAGGAGTGGCAGCCATGTAGACCATCAACCCAGGTAGTTCGGCAACAACGCCGGGCGCGCCGCGAAACACTCACATACGGCGGCGTTTGTGAGACCGAAAGGCCGGCACCGCCGGCCTTTCCCCTTCCCCCCCCTCCAGTTTCTTTCCGACAGCACTCACCGCGGCGCCCACCGGCGCACAGCCGCGCGACCGAGTGCTGCCGAAAGGAAACCACCCAACAGAGGAAACGCCATGCAACAGCTGATCCCCCGCCAGCAGCCGCTGGCCGACCTGCTCCGCCAGACCGCCGCCGCGCGCCAGGCATTCGCCGTCCGCCGGCGCCTGGTCGTGGAAGCACCGAAGTTCCAGGTGAAGCCGGCCGGGCGCGGCTTCTTCCACATCGTCGAGACCGCCACCGGCAAGGTGCGCAGCTTCCGTCGCAGCCACAACGATGCCTGCCAGCGCGCCGCCGAGCTGGAGCAGCAGGCGGGCCAGTGATCCGCCGCGACCGTGCCCTGCTCCGCCAGCCATGGCGTGCACTGGTCACCCGCCAGACCGAGCTGGGCCGGGAAAAGCTCTGCCCGGGCTGCGACACCTGGTGGCCGCAGGACGACGAGTTCTTCTCGTTCATCAGCACCCGAGGCCACTACCACAACCGCTGCCGCGCCTGCCGGGCCCGAGACCAGGCGGAGCGGCGCAACGCGAGGAAAGCAGCATGACACTCCCCCTGCTGGCCCTATCGGACGACGAGGCCGCCCACTACGCCGCCTTCGATCCGGCAGCGGCCGAAGAATGCGCGCGCCGTTCTGCTGCCGGGCACGGCTCCTACCTCCATGAGGTGGTCAAACTGCGCGGCCAGGTCGAGGAACTGAAGGATGAACTGGAGGATGCGAATGATCGCGCCAGCGAGGCGGACGACCTCAACGAGGTCATCAAAGAAGCCTTGGAGACGCTGAACCGAGCCGACGCTCACATGTCCGCAGGCCAGTTGCTCGACCTGATCCAGCAAGCCATCACGGTGCTGGTGGAGGCTGGTGATGGCTAAGTCCCAGGCCGAGCGCAGCCTGGCCGCCACTGCGAAGCGCAAGCGCCTCGGCGAAGAGGAACTGCGCCACCCCGTGCAGGCCGGCACCCGCGCGCAGTTGGCCGAGCTGATGCGCTGGCACGGCGTCAGCGAGAAGGCCGAGGCCCTGCAACTGCTGATCCTGAACGCCCACGCGCTGGGCCAGGCCGCATCCGCCGCCTGGTTCGCGCCGGCAGGTGACGAGCAGCTCCCCGCCGACGACGAGCTGCGGCACCGCGCCCGGCCCGGCACGCGCGCCAAGCTGGACGAGTTGAAGGCCTGGCACGACGTCGGGCAGCGCGCCATGGAACTGCTGATCCGCAACGCCCACGCCTTGGGCCGGGAGGCCTCCGCCGCCTGCCTGGCAATCCCGCGCCACGAAATCACGATCAGCGAAAGCGTGGCGCGCCGCCTTGAGGTGGAGGGGCGCCGCGAGGCTGCTGCCCTCGACCGGAGCGACGAGTGATCGGTGCCGCCGGACAGGTGCATCGATAAGCCTCCTCGAGACACTCCTTACGCCGGATAAGCGATGCCACGGCACGGCTTATCGATGGATATCTACCTGGAGAAACCATGACGCCAGCCCACCAGATACTGGTCGGCAACTGCCTGGAACTGCTCCGGGTGATGCCCGACGAATCGGTGCACTGCTGCATCACCAGCCCGCCCTACTTCGGCCTGCGCGACTACGGCGTCGACGGACAGATAGGCCTGGAAGAAACTCCGGCGGAATTCCTAGCCAAACTGGTCGAAGTGTTCCGCGAGGTGCGCCGAGTACTCCGCAAGGACGGCACGGCCTGGGTGAACATGGGCGATAGCTATGCCTCCATCGCCGGCGGGTACGCGCCGGAAGGTTCGGCAGGCAAGCACGACATCGTTTCGCGAAACACGCGCGGCGCGGTGCGGCGCGGCCACCGCCGAAACCCGGCGGAAGGCCTGAAGCAGAAAGACCTGATGGGCATACCTTGGCGCCTCGCTTTCGCCTTGCAAGACGACGGCTGGTATCTACGCCAGGACATCATCTGGCACAAGCCGAACCCCATGCCCGAGAGCGTGCGCGACCGCTGCACCAAGGCTCACGAATACCTGTTCCTGCTCAGCAAATCGCCGCGTTACTACTTCGACCGCGAAGCGATTGCAGAACCCTTGGCGCCGGCATCTGTTGCACGTCTGGCCCAGCCCGGCTGGGAAGACCAGCAAGGCTCGGCCAGGGTGCCGGGGAAAACCAACGGCGCCATGAAGGCCGTGGGCGGCAGCCGGAGCAAGCGCTACAGCTTCGCCCGGGAGACCAAGAACACCGCCGGCACCCATGGCCAGAAGGCCCAGCATCGGCCGGATCGCCCCGACATCGACTACAGCGAAACGCGGAACAAGCGCAGCGTCTGGTCGGTGTCCACGGCCGGATTCAAGGGGGCGCACTTCGCCACGTTCCCGCCGGACCTGATCCGGCCCTGCGTGCTCGCCGGCGCGCCGCGTGACGGCCTGATCCTCGATCCCTTCGGCGGAGCCGGCACCACCGGCCTCGTCGCCATGCAGGAGGGGCGCCGCTCGGTGCTCCTCGAACTCAACCCCGAGTATGCCGCGATCGCCCGCACCCGCCTGGCCACGGCATGGATTGAAGGCGCCGCACAACTCGACATTTTCAACGACACCAAGGAGCCCGCAGCATGAACGATGTGGCGGTTCTGTTCGCGCGCCAGGACAGCAACTACAAGGCCATGGCCGGAACCGACGTGTTTGACATCGACCGAGACGCTCGTACCTTTGCCGGTGGCGTGCCGGTGGTGGCGCACCCTCCGTGCCGGATGTGGGGGCGCCTTCGTCAGTTTGCGAAGGGGCGTCCTGACGAGAAGGCGCTGGGCATCTGGGCAGTCGACCAGGTCAGAACATGGGGTGGCGTGCTCGAGCACCCAGCGGAGAGCACATTGTTCAACCACTGCCGGATGCCACACCCTGGCGAATTCCCTGACGAGTTCGGCGGGTGGACCCTAGAGATTGAGCAGTTCCACTGGGGCCATCGCGCCGAAAAGGCTACGTGGCTCTACATCGTCGGCTGCTCGCCGTCTGACATCCCTGCGATTCCGCGACGCAGCGGGAAGCCAACTCATTGTGTCAGGCCAACCAGAAGCTATCCCCGCCTACCGTCGATCACCAAGGCCGAGCGCGAACATACGCCGCCGGCTCTGGCTGAATGGCTGGTTGAACTGGCCAGGCGAACCGTAAAGCACAGGCTCAGCGCCTGACCTACCCCACTCCCTGCCATTGCGCCACCTGGCGCGAGGTAACTTCCATGCCCCTCGACGAATCAGCCGTTCAGCGCGGTATCACCGAGCTGATCGCGAACCCGCACGCGCATTACCAGGCGCAGCTGGCTGAAGCTCTGTTCCACCAGCAGGCCCTGGACCTGATCAGGCGCATGAAATCCCACCTCACCAACGGAATCGGCGGCCAGCAGCTGAGCACAGAGGCTGCTGAGTTCATCGCCAAGCACACCGCGAGGACGAAAGTATGACCATGGCAATGGAACTGATACGCCACATCGCCGGACTCTACAGCGGAAAGGCCTTTCAGGGCGATCCCACCCAGGTCTACATCACCGGGAACGAAATCTGGATGGCACAGCAGATCCTCGCCTCGCAGCACACCGAACAGGCAGAGGGCGCGCAGGGGGAGCCGCTGTCGTACTGGGAGCCATGCAACCCGGCCTGTGATCCGGAGCTAAATGGGTTCCGTGATCGGAAGTGCAGCTGCGCACAAGCCCGCGCCGCCCTGGCGCAACCCTCCCCAGCGCCGGAGCTGGAGCTGGAGCGGCCGGAGGTGGTAGTCCGCGTGATCGATGCGAAACTGTCCGTCATGGAACAGAAAGCGAAGATCAATGACGGCGACGAACTGATGACCGTCGCCCAGCACGACCGCATCGTCGGGGCGCTCCAGCGTCAGGTATCGCTACTCGCGCTTGGTGCCGATCAGGCGATGGCACAGCGCGACGATGCCCTGGAAAAGATGGCGGAGCGGGAAGGGCAATCGGGAATCGAGTTTGTATATGACAGCGATGAGCTTGTCGCCGTGCCGCGCGGATTACTCGGCGCTGCCTGCCACGCGATAGACAAGAAGCGAGATGCGCCGCGCACCATTGCCAAGCTGCGCGAATATGCGCACGGACTTCCCGCACCGGTCGCCCAGGCTGGGCAGGTGCCGGAGTGGAGCAGCGCCAAGCCCACTGTCGAAGGAGCCTATTGGGTTCGCGGCAATGGCCTCGATGAGCCAGCGGTGATCCTTGTGAAACTTGATCAGGGTGAGTTGTGGTGCAACCTGCACATGAACAACACCGAGACCGACTTCGGATACGGCTACACCATCGCTCAGTTGAGCAGCGAATTCGAATGGTTCGGGCCGCTCGCCGCCGCCCCGGTCGCCCAGGCTGGGCAGGTGCCCCAGGCCTGGCTCGACGTGCAGGCCGAGCGGCGCCGCCAGGTGGCGGCCGAGGGCTGGACGCCGGAGCACGACAACGAGCACGACCACGGCCAGATGGCCCGCGCCGCCGCCTGCTACGCCCTGGCCGGCTCCAGCGCGGCGGATGATAAAACCACAGCTCTGCTGGTGTCACTGGCCTGGCCGTGGGACCAGCAATGGTGGAAGCCGACCACCGCGCGCCGCGACCTGGTCAAGGCCTGCGCCCTGACGCTGGCCGAGATCGAGCGCCTGGACCGTGCTGCCGCGCCGACGGCAGGAGGGAGCGATGCGTAGAGCCCTGATCCTCGCCGCCGGCGGCGCCCTGCTCGGCCTCGCGGTCGCCGGCGCGATCATCGCCATCCCGCTTGTCCCGGCCTTCGCCGCCATGCAGTGGAACTGCGGCTTCTAGCTCAATCCCCATTCATTCCGCGCCGGCTGCTGGCGCGGCGAGGTATTGCCATGTTCATGACGCCTGAAGAGGTGGCCGACCTGACCGGTCGCACCCGCGCCAGCGCGCAAATTCGCTGGCTCGATGAGCATCGTTTCGGCTATGTGGTCGGCGCCGACGGTCGCCCCAAGGTCCTGCGGGAAGTTGTGCTTTCACGACTAGGATCAAATCAGCAGCAGAAGAAAGAGCCGCGCCTGCGCCTGACGGGCTCGTGAGGAGGGAGGCATGCGCCCGAGGAAGAAGGACCGGCACCTGCCGCAGTGCATGTACCACAAGCACGGGGCCTACTACCTGGTGCGGAAAAGCAAGTGGTTGCGCTTGGGCGAGGACTACCAGGAGTCGCTTTTGGAGTACGCCCGCAAAATGTCGCAGGCAACGCAGGGCGGCATGCCTGACCTGATCGATCGGGCCATGAAGTACCACTTCAAGAAGAAGAAACTGGCGGCCAACACTGTGCTGCAGTACGAGGCGGCGGCGGAGCGCCTGAAGGAAATCTTCGCCGAGTTCGATCCGAAGCAGGTAATGCCGAAGCACATCGCGGCGGTGAAGATGGACCTGGTGAACACTCCAAACATGTGCAACCGGATTCTGTCTGTCGCCCGAATCATCTTCGGCTATGGGCTGGAGTGGCAGGAAGTGGACTCGAACCCCTGCATTGGGGTTAGCCGCCACGAGGAGGGAAGGCGCGATCGCTACATCACGGACGGGGAGTTCGCGGCTCTGCTCAATGCCGCCAGCCCTTACATCAGGTGCATCCTCGAAATGGCCTACCTGACCGGCCAGCGCATCAGCGATGTTCTGGCTATCCACCTGAGTGACATCTCCCAGGATGGCGTGGCGTTCATCCAGCAGAAGACTGGCGCCAAACTCATAGTGGCCATGACGCCGGACCTTGAGGAGGTGATTGCCAGGGCGAAGGCGCTCCCGCGAAAGGTTCGCACCCTGACGCTGTTCTGCTCGCGCGCCGGAAAGCCCGTCAGCTACGCCACGGTGAAGATGGCTTTCAGGGTGTTGAGGGAGAAGACGGGCATCACCGACGTCACCATCCACGACATCCGGGCAAAGTCGCTGACGGACGCCGACAAGGAAGGGAAGAACGCACAGACGCTTGGCGGCCATTCCGATCCAAAGATGACGGCACGATACTTGCGCGGGCGGTTGCCGAAGATCGCTCAGGCCCCGACAATGCCTGTCAAAGTGCGCTGAGTATTAGACAAACACCCCTATGTCAAAAAGACAGACCTTCCCCGAGCCTAGTGGTGACGGGCTCGCGGCTCACACCCCAATGATGCAGCAATACTGGAAGCTGAAGAGACAGCATCCGGAACAACTGCTGTTCTACCGCATGGGCGACTTCTACGAGCTGTTCTACGAGGACGCCAAGAAGGCCGCCAAGCTGCTCGACATCACCCTCACCACCCGCGGCCAGTCCGCCGGCACGCCGATTCCCATGGCCGGCATCCCCTTCCACGCCGTGGAGGGCTACCTGGCCAAGCTGGTCAAGCTGGGCGAGTCGGTGGCCATCTGCGAACAGATCGGCGACCCGGCCACCAGCAAGGGCCCGGTGGAGCGCCAGGTGGTGCGCATCATCACCCCCGGCACGGTCAGCGACGAGGCGCTGCTCGACGAGCGCCGCGACAACCTGCTGGCCGCCCTGCTGGGCGACGAGCGGCTGTTCGGCCTGGCGGTGCTGGACATCACCAGCGGCCGCTTCAGCGTCCAGGAAATCCGCGGCTGGGAAACCCTGCTGGCCGAGCTGGAGCGCCTGAACCCCGCGGAACTGCTGATCCCCGATGACTGGCCCGCCGGCCTGCCGGCGGAGAAGCGCCGTGGCGTGCGGCGCCGCGCGCCCTGGGACTTCGACCGCGACTCGGCATTCAAGAGCCTCTGCCAGCAATTCGCCACCCAGGACCTGAAGGGCTTCGGTTGCCAGGACCTGACCCTGGCCATCGGCGCCGCCGGCTGCCTGCTGGCCTACGCCAAGGAAACCCAGCGCACCGCCCTGCCGCACCTGCGCAGCCTGCGCCACGAGCGCCTGGACGACACCGTCATCCTCGACGGCGCCAGCCGCCGCAACCTGGAGCTGGACACCAACCTCTCCGGCGGCCGCGACAACACCCTGCAATCGGTGGTGGACCGCTGCCAGACCGCCATGGGCAGCCGCCTGCTGACGCGCTGGCTGAACCGCCCGCTACGCGACCGCGCCGTACTGGAGGCCCGCCAGGAATCCATTGCCTGCCTGCTGGAACGCTACCGTTTCGAGAACCTTCAGCCACAGCTGAAGGAAATCGGTGACGTCGAGCGCATCCTCGCCCGTATCGGTCTGCGCAACGCCCGCCCGCGCGACCTGGCGCGCCTGCGCGACGCCCTGGCCGCCCTGCCGGAGCTGCAACGCGGCATGACCGAGCTGGAAGCTCCGCACCTGGGCGAACTGGCCGCCAGCATCCGCACCTACCCGGAACTGGCCGACCTGCTGGCGCGCGCGATCATCGACAACCCGCCGGCGGTGATCCGCGACGGCGGCGTCATCAAGCGCGGCTACGACGCCGAGCTGGACGAACTGCAGACACTCAGCGAGAACGCCGGCCAGTACCTGATGGACCTGGAGATCCGCGAGAAGGAACGCACCGGGCTGTCGGGTCTGAAGGTCGGCTACAACCGCATCCATGGCTACTACATCGAGCTGCCGCGCATGCAGGCCGAGCAGGCGCCGGCCGATTACCAGCGGCGCCAGACGCTGAAGGGCGCCGAACGCTTCATCACCCCGGAGCTGAAGGCCTTCGAGGACAAGGCGCTGTCCGCCCAGAGCCGCGCCCTGGCCCGCGAGAAGCAGCTCTACGAGGAACTGGTGGAACTGCTGATCGCCCAGTTGGCGCCGCTGCAGGACACCGCCGCCGCCCTGGCCGAACTGGACGTGCTGGCGAACCTGGCCGAGCGCGCGCTGAACCTCGACCTGAACCGCCCGCGCTTCGTCGAGGAGTCGGGCATCCTCATCGAGCAGGGCCGCCACCCGGTGGTGGAGCAGGTGCTGGACACGCCCTTCGTGGCCAACGACCTGAAGCTCGACGAAGACACCCGCATGCTGGTGATCACCGGTCCGAACATGGGCGGTAAATCCACCTACATGCGGCAAACGGCGCTGATCGTGCTGCTGGCGCACATCGGTAGCTTCGTCCCGGCGGCGCGCTGCGAGTTGTCGCTGGTGGACCGCATCTTCACCCGTATCGGTTCCTCCGACGACCTCGCCGGCGGCCGTTCCACCTTCATGGTGGAGATGAGCGAAACCGCCAACATCCTGCACAACGCCACCGACCGCAGCCTGGTGCTGATGGACGAAGTGGGCCGCGGCACCAGCACCTTCGACGGCCTGTCGCTGGCCTGGTCCGCCGCCGAGCACCTGGCGCACCTGCGCGCCTTCACCCTGTTCGCCACCCACTATTTCGAGCTGACCGTGCTGCCGGAAAGCGAACCGGTGGTGGCCAACGTGCACCTGAACGCCACCGAGCACAACGAGCGCATCGTCTTCCTGCACCACGTGCTGCCCGGCCCGGCGAGCCAGAGCTACGGCCTGGCGGTGGCGCAACTGGCCGGCGTGCCCGGCCCGGTGATCCTGCGCGCCCGCGAGCACCTGGCGCGCCTGGAAACCACCAGCCTGCCCCACGAGGCGCCGCGCCAGGAGGCCGGCCAGCCCGCCGCGCCGATGCAGAGCGACCTGTTCGCCAGCCTGCCGCACCCGCTGATCGACGAGCTTGCACGCATCAAACCCGATGACCTGACACCGCGCCAGGCGCTCGATTTGTTATATGCATGGAAGACGCGAATCTGACGGACAGCGGAACAAGCTGCTAGAATCGCGCGCGCTTAGCCGCCCGCCTGAGGAGAGAATTAGAAAATGACCTTCGTCGTCACCGACAACTGCATCAAGTGCAAATACACCGACTGCGTGGAAGTCTGCCCGGTGGACTGCTTCTACGAAGGCCCGAACTTCCTGGTGATTCACCCGGATGAGTGCATCGACTGCGCCCTGTGCGAACCGGAATGCCCGGCACAGGCGATCTTCTCCGAGGACGAGGTCCCGGAGAACATGCAGGAGTTCATCGAGCTGAACAAGGATCTGGCCGAGGTCTGGCCGAACATCACCGAGAAGAAGGACCCGTTGCCGGATGCGGAAGAGTGGGACGGCGTCGCCGACAAGCTCAAGCACCTGGAGCGCTGATCGCTTCCTCCAAGCTCCAAGGCCCGCCTCGCGCGGGCCTTGTGCCATCTGTGACGGCACTTTTTCGCGGGCAAAAAAAAGGGGCGGGATGGCCCGCCCTTTTTTCCCTACCCCATCATCCTGATGAATCGCATCCCGCGACATCCTGACCGGCATCCCTGTCGGCCTGCGTCATTCCCTGTACGCAAGAGTGATATTAGCTTTCCGTACAAAAGCGGCAAGCGGCTGCGGGTCGCACCCCGGTAGGGCCAGGATTAGCGCAGTCGAAAATAAAGCCCTTTAAATTCAATTGGTTATTTATAAAGACTGAAGAAAAGAGCCCCTTGCCGGCAAGCCGAATCGTCAAAGGCTCACAGCACGTGTAAGCGATGACTTACAAAACCAAACTCAAAAACTGCTGTCTCGCCTGGTTCGAGCGGCCGGGGAGTCCGCTCCTACCGCATGAGCGAGCATGGCTTTTCGTAGGGTAGTGTTGAGCGAAGCGATACCCATCAGCGCAACCGCATGGGTTTCGCAAGCTCGAAGCTCGGGCGTAGGAGCAACTGTCTGCGTCGAGGTGCGTAGGATGGGCTGAGCTTGCGAAACCCATCGGGCCATGGTGATGGGTATCGCTTCGCTCAACCCATCCTACGGGGCTTTCCTGGAACTGTAGGAGCGGGCCCTGCCCGCGATTCGCGCGCAGGGCGCACTCCTACAGGGGGCATAGCATGGGTGGGGCAGCGTAGGAGCGGATCTCATCCGCGAATCGCGCCGATACGTCCGGCCATCGCGGACAAGGTCCGCTCCTACGGGGGAGGAATGCCGTGCTTCCCGGCTGCCTGTATGTCCGCGATTGGATACGCCGGACGCACCGGTGGCACGAACGGCCCCCTCTCCCGCTTGCGGGAGAGGGTTGGGGAGAGGGCGCTCTTGGAACCCGGCACAACAACCATCGGCAAACCCCATTCGCGGCAAGACCCGCTCCCACAATTGGCACAGGCGAAAAAAAGCCCGGCAACCAACGCTCCGGGCTCTTTCGTTGCGGGCGACGCCTTACTGGAACAGCGCGTCGCTCGACAGGCCGTTCTTCTCCAGGATCTCCCGCAGACGCTTGAGCGCCTCGACCTGGATCTGCCGCACCCGCTCGCGGGTCAGGCCGATTTCCTGGCCGACCTCTTCCAGGGTGCTGCTTTCGTGGCCGCGCAGGCCGAAGCGGCGGATCACCACCTCGCGCTGCTTGTCGGTCAACTCGGACAGCCACTGGTCGATGCTCTGGCTCAGATCGTCATCCTGCAGCAGTTCGCAGGGGTCGGTGGGACGATCGTCGGTCAGGGTGTCGAGCAGCGTCTTGTCCGAATCCGGGCCGAGGGACACGTCCACCGAAGTCACCCGCTCGTTGAGGCCGAGCATGCGCTTGACCTCGTCGACCGGCTTCTCCAGCAGGTTGGCGATTTCCTCGGGGGACGGCTCGTGGTCCAGCTTGTGCGTCAGCTCGCGGGCCGCGCGCAGGTAGACGTTGAGTTCCTTGACCACGTGGATCGGCAGGCGGATGGTGCGGGTCTGGTTCATGATGGCCCGTTCGATGGTCTGGCGAATCCACCATGTCGCGTAGGTGGAGAAGCGGAAACCCCGTTCCGGATCGAACTTCTCCACCGCCCGGATCAACCCCAGGTTGCCCTCCTCGATCAGGTCGAGCAGGGACAGGCCGCGGTTGACGTAGCGCCGGGCGATCTTCACCACCAGGCGCAGGTTGCTTTCGATCATGCGCCGACGCCCGGCGGGATCGCCCCTTTGCGCGAGCCGCGCGAAGTGGACCTCCTCCTCGGGAGTCAGCAGTGGGGAAAAACCGATTTCGTTGAGGTAGAGCTGCGTGGCATCCAGCGCCCGGCTGTAATCGATGTGCTTGTGCTGCTTCGATGACAGCGAACTGGCCTTGCCGGTGACCTGAAGTGAGACCTGCTCTTCGGCAAGTGACTCGTCGAATGTGATGGCGGGCTCCAGCAACAGCAGCTCGTCATCCACGTCAAACTCCGGCCCTTCTTTTTTGAGTGCCATGTCGTTATCCCTTGCTGAGTTCGACAACAAGCCCGGACGAATCCATATCCTTGGGACGTCCAAGCCCGCTCACCCACGCGGGATGCGGCGGTCGATCAACGAGGTGGCAGGTATTGCAAGGGGTCCACGGGTTTGCCCTGACGGCGAATCTCGAAGTGCAGCTTCACCCGGTCCGTGCCCGTGGAGCCCATCTCGGCAATGCTCTGCCCGACCTTGACCTGTTGCCCTTCCCGAACGAGCAGCCTGCGGTTGTGGCCGTAGGCACTCACGTAGGTATCGCTGTGCTTGATGATCACGAGTTCGCCGTAGCCCCGCAAACCACTACCGGCGTACACAACCGTGCCATTCGACGCAGCCAGGACAGGCTGGCCCAATTGCCCGGCTATATCAATCCCTTTATTCAAACTCCCGTTTGATGCAAAGCGGCCTATCAAAGTGCCACTGGTCGGCCACATCCAGCCCTCCACGCCCTTGCCGGAAGCCTGCGAAGGGGCAGTGCTGGCGGGGGGTGTCGAATTGCTGACGGTAGCCGCGGGAGCGGGCTTGGCCGGTGCCGGAGAACCGGCGGCGGGCTTGCCGACCACCACCGGCGCGACGGACGGTGTGGTTTTGGCGACGACGGGCTGTGCCGAGGTGCTGGAGCCGGCACCGCCGAAGCGGATGGCCTGCCCCGGGCGGATGGTGTAGGGCGGCGGGATGTTGTTGTGCGCGGCCAGGGCCTTCCAGTCCCAGCCGTAGCGGAAGGCGATCGAGTACAGGGTGTCGCCGCGGCGCACCACGTACTGCCCGCTGGTGGTCGCCGGCGTGCGATCGGCCTGGTTGCGGTCGACCACCTTGACCTTGCCCCCGGAGGAGGATGCGCAGGCCGCGAGCAGGGAACAGAATGCTGCCGCCAGCAGCATGCGCACGCCGCTCCGAATCCAGATCCATTGTTTCTGGGCCGCGATAGGGCTCACCCCTTCCCCCTTATCCATCGAATATGTGCCCGGCATCTCGCCGTTATGCTCCCCCTGGCTGCGCGACGGCGCTCCCGCCGCCGCTCAGCCCAGGGGGCCGTTGAGCAGGGGAACGAAGCGCACCGAATCCAGCACGCGCCGGTCGAATCCGTCGCCGGTGCGCTCGATCAGCATCAGTTGCTGCACTTCGCCGCTACCCACCGGGATCACCAGGCGCCCGCCCGGCGCCAGCTGGTCGAGCAGCGCCTGCGGGACCTCGGCGGCTGCCGCGGTGACGATGATACCGTTGTACGGTGCCAGCGCCGACCAGCCTTCCCAGCCATCCCCCCAGCGAAAGACAACATTTCTCAGGTTTAGCTCCGCAAGGCGCTCCTTGGCGCGGTCCTGCAGGGCCTGAATCCGCTCGACGGAGAACACCCGCTCGACCAGTTGCGCCAGCACCGCGGTCTGGTAGCCGGAGCCGGTGCCGATCTCCAGCACCTTGTCCAGGGGGCCGGCGGCCAGCAGCAGCTCGGTCATCCGCGCCACCATGAAGGGTTGCGAGATGGTCTGATTGTGGCCGATGGGCAGCGCGGTGTCCTCGTAGGCGCGGTGCGACAGCGCCTCGTCGACGAACAGGTGGCGCGGCGTGCGGCGGATCACCTCGAGCACCCGGGCGTTGGACAGGCCTTCCTCGTACAGGCGCTGGATCAGCCGTTCGCGGGTGCGCTGGGAGGTCATGCCGATGCCGCGGCGACTCAGTTCATCGGCCATGGTCCAGCCCTCCGATCCAGTCCTGCAGTCCATTGAACGCCTCGCGGAAGGTTCGGTCCAGTTGCAGCGGCGTGACCGAGACATAGCCCTGCATCACCGCATGGAAGTCAGTGCCCTCGCCGCCGTCCTCGACATCACCGGCTGCCGCGATCCAGTAGCCTTCGCGCCCGCGCGGGTTGACCACCTTGACCGGCGCCGCGGCGCGCTTGCGGTGGCCCAGGCGGGTCAGCTGGACGCCGCGGATGCGTTCCAGCGGCAGGTTCGGGATGTTGACGTTGAGTACGGTGCGCGGCGGCAGTTCGAGCCGCTCGTGGTTCTGCACCAGCAGGCGGGCGAAGTGCATGGCGCTGTAGAGGTTGTCCGGCTGGCGCGAGAGCAGCGAGAAGGCGAACGCCGGCCGCTCCAGGAAGCGGCCCTCGATGGCGGCGGCCACGGTGCCGGAATAGAGCACGTCGTCGCCCAGGTTGGCGCCCAGGTTGATACCCGAGACGACCATGTCCGGCAAGGTGTCCAGCAGGCCGTTGAGGCCCAGGTGCACGCAGTCGGTCGGCGTACCGTCGACGCCGATGAATCCATTGCTCAGGCGCTGCGCGTGCAGCGGCCGGTCCAGGGTCAGCGAGCTGCTGGCGCCGCTGCGGTCCTGTTCGGGAGCGATCACCACGCATTCGGCATGTTCGCTCAGCGCGTCGTAAAGCGCGGCGATACCGGGTGCGTTCACCCCGTCGTCGTTGGCAATCAGTATGCGCATGGGTTTTCCGTCTGCCCTGCCGGTACCAGCTCGACCAGCTCGCGCACGACGACGGTGGCGAAGCAGCCTGCCGGCAGGACGAATTCCAGTTGCAGAATGTCAGGGGCCGGATAATGCCATGCCAGGGCCTGGATGGGGAGGCGCAGGATGCGCCGTTCGTGCGCCAGGTCAGCATTGCCCAGCCACTGGCAAAGCGCCACTTCGGCGGCGCCCACGGCATTTTCCAGCTCGCCGCTGGCACCGCCGGCCGGCGAGGCACCCTTGCCCCAGAGCGGCCCGGTGGGGTGCAGGTCGAGTTCGGCCAGGCGCGGGTCGGCGCATTCCGCCTCGCCCGCCGGGAAGAAACTGCGGCTGTCGGTGAAGGCCAGCAGGTCGCCGACCTGGGCGCGGTTCCAGCTACCGTCCGTCACCCGCCGCGCCAGCACTTGGTTGAACAGGTAGCTGCGCCCGGCGGAGAGCAGCCGCGAACGCAGGTTGCGCTGCTCCGGCAGGATGCCGCGCTCGGCACAGCTGCGGGCGTCCACGACGTTGCCGCCGTCGAAGCCGAAGCGCTGGCTGCCGAAATAGTTGGGCACGCCCTCGGCGGCGATACGTCGCAGCCGCTCGTCGAGCGTCTGGTGCTCGCCTTGCAGTTGCGTCAGGCGCAGGGTGAAGCCGTTGGCCGCGTGGGCGCCACGCTGCAGCTTGCGCTGGTGGCGGGTGCGCTTGAGGATGCGTAGGGCGTCGTCCTCGGCCGCGGCCAGGTCGGGGTCGGCCTTGCCCGGCAGGTGCAGGCTGAACCACTGGCGCGTCAGGGCCTGGCGATCCTTGAGCCCGGCATAGCTGATCAGCCGTTGCGACACTCCAGCCGCACGGGCCAGGCGGCGCGCGGCCTCCTCGGTGTTCAGCCCGCGCTTCTCCACCCACAGCCAGAGGTGTTCGCCTTCGCCGGACAGCGGGATGTCCAGCACCTCGTCGACCTGGAAGTCCTCGGCCACCGCCTTGAGCACCGCCCGCCCGCAGGGTTCGCCATGGGCGCGCGGGCCCAGCAGTTCCAGTTCGGTCATGGAAGGACCAGCAGGGCGACGGCGTGCACCGCGATGCCTTCCTCGCGCCCGGTGAAGCCGAGCTTCTCGGTGGTGGTGGCCTTGACGTTGACCTGTTCGAGGTCGACCTGCAGGTCCTCGGCGATGCTGCCGCGCATGGCTTCGATGTGCGGCGCCATCTTCGGCGCCTGGGCGATGATGGTGGCGTCGACGTTGCCGATCACGTAGCCCTTCCCGTGCACCAGGGCCACCACGTGGCGCAGCAGCGCGCGGCTGTCGGCGCCCTTGAAACGCGGATCGGTATCGGGGAAGTGCTTGCCGATGTCCCCCAGGGCGCAGGCGCCAAGCAGCGCGTCGCTCAGCGCGTGCAGCAGCACGTCGCCGTCGGAGTGGGCGACGAGCCCGAACTTGTGGGGGATGCGCACGCCGCCGAGGGTGATGAAGTCGCCCTCGCCGAAGCGGTGTACGTCGTAGCCATGGCCGATACGCATAGAAAAACGCCCTGAGTCAGTCAGGGCGTCGATTCTACCGGAAAGCCGCGACGCCTTCAGGACAGCGCCCGCGCGTGGTGGCGCAGGTGGTCGTCGATGAAGCTGGCGATGAAGTAGTAGCTGTGGTCGTAGCCCGGTTGCAGGCGCAGCTCCAGCGGGTGCCCCGCCGCTTCCGCCGCCTGGCGCAGGGCCTCGGGCTTGAGCTGGGTGGCGAGGAAGTCGTCGCGCTCGCCCTGGTCGACCAGGATCGGCAGGCGCTCGCTCGCGCCGGCCAGCAGCTCGCAGGCATCCCACTCGGCCCAGGCGCTGCGGTCCTCGCCCAGGTAGCGGCCGAAGGCCTTCTGCCCCCAGGGGCAGTCGCTGGGATGAGCGATGGGCGCGAAGGCCGACAGCGACTGGTAGCGCCCCGGATTGCGCAGCGCGCAGACCAGCGCGCCGTGGCCACCCATGGAGTGCCCGGCGATGCCACGGCGGCTGGATACCGGGAAGTTGTCCTCGATCAGCGCCGGCAGCTCGTGCACCACGTAGTCGTGCATGCGGTAGTTGCGCGCCCAGGGTTCCTGGGTGGCGTTGAGGTAGAAGCCGGCGCCCAGGCCGAAGTCCCAGGCGCCCTCCGGGTCGCCCGGCACGTCCGCGCCGCGCGGGCTGGTGTCCGGCGCCACTATCACCAGGCCCAGTTCGGCGGCCAGGCGCTGGGCGCCGGCCTTCTGCATGAAGTTCTCGTCGGTGCAGGTCAGCCCCGACAGCCAGTAGAGCACCGGCAGTCCGGCCTCGGGCTCGGCCTGGGGCGGGAGGTAGATGGCGAACACCATGTCGCAGCCGAGCGCCTGGGAACGGTGGCGGTAGCGCTGGTGCCAGCCGCCGAAGCTCTTGGTGCTGGAGACGATTTCCATAAAAAGCTCCGTGTAAGGACGAGGAAAGCGCTGGAGGCTGGACGAAAAAGCGCTACGTATAGCCTTCAGCCTCCAGCGCTCTCGTCGGCTTTTCAGTAATGGATGACCGAGCGGATGCTCTTGCCTTCGTGCATCAGGTCGAAGGCCTCGTTGATCTTGTCCAGGCCCATGGTGTGGGTGATGAAGGTGTCCAGCGGGATCTCGCCCTTCTGCGCCTTCTCCACGTAGCTGGGCAGCTCGGTGCGGCCGCGCACGCCGCCGAACGCCGAACCGCGCCAGACGCGCCCGGTGACCAGTTGGAACGGCCGGGTGCTGATTTCCTGGCCGGCGCCGGCGACGCCGATGATGGTCGACTCGCCCCAGCCCTTGTGGCAGCACTCCAGCGCTGCGCGCATCAGCTGCACGTTGCCGACGCACTCGAAGGAGTAGTCCACGCCGCCGTCGGTCATCTCGACGATGACCTCCTGGATCGGCTTCTGGTGGTCCTTCGGATTGACGAAGTCGGTGGCGCCCAGTTCCTTGGCGATGTCGAACTTGGCCGGGTTGATGTCGACGGCGATGATCCGCGAGGCCTTGGCCATCTTGGCGCCGATGATCGCCGCAAGGCCGATGCCGCCCAGGCCGAAGATGGCCACGGTGGCGCCCTCTTCCACCTTGGCGGTGTTGAGCACGGCGCCGATGCCGGTGGTGACGCCGCAGCCGAGCAGGCAGACCTTCTCCAGCGGGGCGTCCTTGGGAATCTTGGCCAGGGAGATTTCCGGCAGCACGGTGTATTCGGAGAAGGTCGAGCAGCCCATGTAGTGGTAGATCGGCTGGCCGTTGTAGGAGAAGCGGCTGGTGCCGTCGGGCATCAGGCCCTTGCCCTGGGTGGCGCGCACGGCCTGGCAGAGATTGGTCTTGCCGGATTTGCAGAATTTGCACTCGCGGCATTCGGCGGTGTACAGCGGGATCACGTGGTCGCCGACCTGCAGCGAGGTCACGCCCTCGCCCACCGCTTCGACGATGCCGCCACCCTCGTGGCCGAGGATGCACGGGAAGACGCCTTCGGAATCCTCGCCGGACAGGGTGTAGGCGTCGGTGTGGCAGACCCCGGTGGCGACGATGCGTACCAGCACCTCGCCCTTCTTCGGCGGCGCCACGTCCACCTCGACCACCTGCAGCGGCTGGTTGGGGGCGAAGGCGACGGCGGCACGGGACTTGATCATCTCGGAACTCCTGGCGGGTTGATGCATGGGCCTCCGCCTTCGGGGCGGAAGCGGCCGGCGATGGATGCCGGCGGAAACCGGGTGGCCCGGCGAAAAACGCAGGGCACAGCCTTGGAAGTGTAGAAAAGTGCCTGGAAAGAAATAATCAGGCAATAATCAAAACTTTATTGCCATACAGGGACAATCCAGATGAATCGCTGGGAAGGCCTCGACGAATTCGTCGCGGTGGCGGAAACCGGGCAGTTCACCGCCGCCGCCGAACGCCTGGGCGTGTCCTCCTCCCACGTCAGCCGGCAGATCGCCCGCCTGGAGGAACGCCTGCAGACCCGTCTGCTCTACCGCAGCACCCGCCGCGTGTCGCTGAGCGAAGCCGGGCAGACCTTCCTGCAGCACTGCCAGCGCCTGCAGGACGCCCGCGACGAGGCGCTGCGCGCGGTCAGCGACCTCTCCGCCGAGCCCAAGGGCCTGCTGCGCATGACCTGCGCGGTGGCCTACGGCGAGCGCTTCGTGGTGCCGCTGGTGAACGCCTTCATGGCCGACTACCCGCAGCTGCGGGTGGACATCGAGCTGTCCAACCGCCAGCTCGACCTGCTCCACGAGGGCTTCGACCTGGCCATCCGCCTCGGCCGCCTGAGCGACTCGCGCCTGGTGGCCACGCGCCTGGCGCCGCGGCTGATGTACCTGTGCGCCACGCCCGGCTATCTGGAGCGCCACGGCGCGCCGCGCTCGCCGGCGGAACTGGCGCAGCACAACTGCCTGGTGGGCAGCAGCGACATCTGGACCTTCCTGGAGGACAGCCGCGAGACGCAGCACCGCGTGCAGGGCAACTGGCGCTGCAACAGCGGCCAGGCGGTGCTCGACGCCGCGCTGCGCGGTTTCGGCCTGTGCCAGTTGCCGGACTACTACGTGCTGGAGCACCTGCGCAGCGGGCGGCTGGTTTCCCTGCTGGAGGAGCACCAGCCGCCGAACACCGCGGTCTGGGCGCTGTACCCGCAGCAGCGGCACCTGTCGCCGAAGGTGCGGCAACTGGTGGACTTCCTCAAGGACGGCCTGCAGCGGACGCATCCGGGGTTGTCCTGAAACAGGGTGGTTTCCGGCAATTCGGTTAGAATTACCGGTTTACCACGCTACCCTGCCAAGGATGCCGCCATGTCCGCTCTTTCTGCCTTCCGCGAGCGCTACCTGCTGCGCTTCTGGTCACCGCTGCCGACCCTGGTCGCGCTCGGCGTCGCCTCTGCCTACTACTTCGCCCTGACCGGGACCTTCTGGGCCGTCACCGGGGAATTCACCCGCTGGGGCGGCCACGTGCTGTCCTGGTTCGGCGTGCCGGTGCAGGACTGGAGCTACTTCAAGATCATCGGCCTGCAGGGCACGCCGCTGGACCGCATCGACGGGGTGATGATCATCGGCATGTTCCTCGGCGCGCTGTGCTGCGCGCTCTGGGCCGGCAACGTCAGCCTGCGCTGGCCGACCAGCCGGCGCCGCCTGCTGCAGGGCCTGGTGGGCGGCATCATCGCCGGCTTCGGCGCGCGCCTGGCCATGGGCTGCAACCTGGCGGCGTTCTTCACCGGCATCCCGATGTTCTCGGTGCATGCCTGGGCCTTCATGCTTTCCACCGTGATCGGCGCCTGGTTCGGCGTGAAGCTGAGCCTGCTGCCGTTCCTGCGCACGCCGCTGAAGGTCACCGGCAAGGCCGCCAGCCTGCCCGACGCGGCCAGCCTCGCCCGCCGCGCCAAGGTGCAGTGGCGCCTGGGGCTGGCAGTGCTGGCCGTGGCCGCGCTGTTCGCCGCCTGGCGCTTCGAGGTGTCGCTGGTGCTGGGCCTGGCCACCCTGTTCGGCCTGCTGTTCGGCGGCCTGATCGAACGCGCGCAGATCTGCTTCACCAGCGCCGCCCGCGACCTCTGGACCACCGGCCGGACCAAGGCCGCCTTCGGCATTCTGCTGGGCATGGCCGCGGCCTGCGTCGGCACCTTCGCGGCGATCCACCTGGGCGTGGCGCCGAAGACCTTCTGGATGGGCCCCAACGCGGTGATCGGCGGCGTGCTGTTCGGCATCGGCATCGTCCTCGCCGGCGGCTGCGAGACCGGCTGGATGTACCGCTCGATGGAAGGGCAGGTGCATTTCTGGGTGGTCGGCGTCGGCAACGTCATCGGTGGCACCCTGGTGGCGGTGTACTGGGATGCGCTGGGCAGCGCCCTGGCCCTGCCCTATCCCAAGCTCAACCTGCTGCAGATGTTCGGCCCCGGCGGCGGCCTGCTGCTGACCTTCGCCGGCCTGGCGCTGTGCATGCTGCTGGTACAGCTGAACGCCAACCGTTTCACCCGTTCGAGGAAACCCGCCAATGAGCGCGAACAAGACGCCGACGCTGTCGCTTGACCTGCGCGGCGAGCACTGCCCGTACAACGCCATCGCCACCCTGGAAACCCTGGAGACGCTGAAGCCGGGCGACCTGCTGGAAGTGGTCACCGACTGCTCGCAGTCGGTGCACGGCATCCCCGAGGACACCAAGCGCCACGGCTACAACTGCCTGGCGGTGGAACAGCATGGGGCGCTGTTCCGTTTCCTCATCGAGGTGCCGTTGCTGGGGTGAGCCCTGGCGATACCCATGCGGGCGGGGTTTCTCGTAGGAGCGAGCTCCTACGAAAAGCGCCCACACCGCTCCTACGTTGTTTATTGGGTTCCCGCGTTCGCGGGAACCCAATAAACAATTGCTCCTACGCACAACCCCACCTTGTAGGAGCGCGCCCTGCGCGCGAAATCGCGGGCAAGGCCCGCCTAGGCCGAATCGCCACGGCCGGTATTGCGGCCGTGGCGGTGCAGGAAATCGTGGATGTGCCCGGGGAAGCGCGAACCGACCCAGGCGAACGCCAGGTACTTGAGCAGTTTGCCGGTGAAGATCGCCAGCAGCACGCCGGGATAGTGCAGCGGCACGTTGGACAGCACCACCAACGCCGGCGTCTGCGGCAGCGGCGAGATGGACACCAGGAACAGCGCCAGCAGGCCGTAGCGGCGGGTCCAGTCCATCACCTGCGCCCAGCTTGGGTCCTGCAGCAATTGCGGGAAATGGGCGTACAGGCTGGCCCAGCCCATGTGGTGCAGGACGATCACCAGCAGCAGCGCCCCCAGCGCGCTGCCCAGGGCGGCGCTCAGTGCTATGCCGCCCCAGCGCCGTGGCGCCACCAGGACCGCCGGCACCACCACGGAGGTGATCGGGTAGGCGGCGGTGCAGGTACCCAGCAGCGCCAGGCCCAGGCACAGCCAGGGCATGCGCCAGCCGTCGCCGGCCCAGCGCAGGATTCGGTGCAAATCGCCTTCGAGCCTGGGCAGGAACCTCGCAAGGCGCTTCATGGTTTCAGCGTTTTCCGAAAGTCCGTTGCAACCGCTGCAGGTCTTCCGGGGTGGTGACCTTGATGTTGTCGGCGCGGCCTTCGACCATCTTCGGCGCGTTGCCGGCCCATTCCATCGCCGAGGCCTCGTCGGTGATCGCCGCGCCCGCCACCAGGGCATCGGCCAGGGCTCGGTGCAGGGCGCCCAGGTGGAACATCTGCGGCGTATAGGCCTGCCAGACCACGCTGCGGTCGACGGTTTCCAGCACCCGGCCATCGGCGCCGACGCGCTTGAGCGTGTCCCGCGCCGGCACGCCGAGCAGGCCACCCACCGGGTCGTTGTCCAGTTCGCCGAGCAGCCGGTCGAGGTCGCCGCGGCTCAGGTTCGGCCGCGCCGCGTCGTGCACCAGCACCCAGTCGTCGCTGGCGGCGCCCTGTTCGTTGAGCAGCAGCAGGCCGTTGAGTACGGAATCCGCGCGCTCGCGGCCGCCTTCGGCACGCAGGATGCGCGGGTCGGCGGCACAGGGCAGGTTCGGCCACCAGGGATCGTCAGGCGCCAGGCAGACCACCAGGCCCTTGAGCATGGGGTGGCCGAGGAAGCAGTCGAGGGTGTGTTCGAGAATGCTGCGGCCGGCGAGGTCGAGGTATTGCTTGGGGCGGTCGGCGCGCATCCGCGAACCGATGCCCGCGGCGGGGATCACGGCCCAGAAGGCCGGCAGGGAGATGTCGCGGAATTTCATTGCGCCAGCTGGTAGAGGGTTTCCTTGTCCTTGACCATGCCGAGTTCGTGGCGGGCACGCTCCTCGACCGTCTCGGTGCCTTTCTTCAGTTCCGCCACCTCGGCCTCGAGGATGCGGTTGCGCTCGAGCAGACGCTGGTTCTCGCCCTGCTGGTCGGCGATCTGCTTCTCCAGCTCGCGCACTTGCGCCAGGCTGCCGTCCCCTACCCACAGGCGATACTGCAGGCCGGCGAGGCCCAGGAGCAGGACGAGGAACAGCCAGTAGGGGCTGCGCAGCTTACTCAGACGCAATTGTGGACTCCATGTGCGAAGGGGTGGCTCGCGCCACCCCTTCACCGTACCAGACTAGCCTCAGCCGCGGAATTCCGCGCGGCCACGGTACGGCGCCTTGGCGCCCAGCTGCTCTTCGATGCGCAGCAGCTGGTTGTACTTGGACACGCGGTCGGAGCGGCACAGCGAACCGGTCTTGATCTGGCCGGCGGCGGTGCCCACGGCCAGGTCGGCGATGGTGCTGTCCTCGGTTTCACCGCTGCGGTGCGAGATCACCGCGGTGTAGCCGGCGGCCTTGGCCATCTGGATGGCTTCGAGGGTCTCGGTCAGCGAGCCGATCTGGTTGAACTTGATCAGGATGGAGTTGCCGATGCCCTTCTCGATGCCTTCCTTGAGGATCCTGGTGTTGGTCACGAACAGGTCGTCGCCGACCAGTTGCACCTTGCCGCCGATCTTGTCGGTGAGGACTTTCCAGCCGGCCCAGTCGGACTCGTCCATGCCGTCTTCGATGGAAATGATCGGGAAGCGCTCGGCCAGGCCGGCCAGGTAGTCGGCGAAGCCGGCGGCGTCGAACACCTTGCCTTCGCCTTCGAGGTCGTACTTGCCGTCCTTGAAGAATTCGCTGGAGGCGCAGTCCAGGGCCAGGGTCACGTCGTCACCCAGCTTGTAGCCGGCGTTGGCCACGGCTTCGGCGATGGCGGCCAGGGCGTCTTCGTTGGAAGCCAGGTTCGGTGCGAAACCGCCTTCGTCGCCCACCGAGGTGCTCAGGCCACGGGCCTTCAGCACGGCCTTGAGGTGGTGGAAGATCTCGGCGCCCATGCGCAGCGCGTCGGCGAAGGTCTTGGCGCCTACCGGCTGGACCATGAATTCCTGGATGTCGACGTTGTTGTCGGCATGCTCGCCGCCGTTGATGATGTTCATCATCGGCACCGGCATGGAGTACACGCCCGGGGTGCCGTTCAGGTCGGCGATGTGCGCGTACAGCGGCACGCCCTTGGCCTGTGCGGCGGCCTTGGCGGCGGCCAGGGACACGGCCAGGATGGCGTTGGCGCCCAGCTTGGCCTTGTTGTCGGTGCCGTCGAGTTCGATCATCGCCTGGTCCAGCGCCCTCTGCTCGACCGGGTCCTTGCCCAGCAGCAGGTCGCGGATCGGGCCGTTGATGTTGGCCACGGCCTTCAGCACGCCCTTGCCCAGGTAACGGCTCTTGTCGCCATCGCGCAGTTCGAGTGCCTCGCGGGAACCGGTGGAAGCACCGGACGGGGCGCAGGCGCTGCCGACGATGCCGTTGTCCAGGATCACGTCCGCTTCAACGGTCGGGTTGCCGCGGGAGTCCAGGACCTCACGGCCCTTGATGTCGACGATCTTTGCCATTCTTGATAACACTCCGAAGATAGATAAACGGGGCGGCTGGTGAGACTTAGGCGGTCTCGATGGTGGGGAAACTCTTCACCAGGTCGTCCAGCTGCTTGAGCTGGGACAGGAAAGGCTCGAGCTTGTTCAAGCGCAGGGCGCACGGGCCGTCGCACTTGGCGTGCTCGGGGTCCGGGTGGGCCTCCAGGAACAGGCCGGCCAGGCCCTGGCTCATGCCGGCCTTGGCCAGGTCGGTGACCTGGGCGCGGCGGCCGCCGGCGGAGTCGGCGCGGCCGCCCGGCATCTGCAGGGCGTGGGTCACGTCGAAGAACACCGGGTACTGGAACTGCTTCATGATGCCGAAGCCGAGCATGTCCACCACCAGGTTGTTGTAACCGAAGGAGGAGCCACGCTCGCAGAGGATCAGTTGGTCGTTACCGGCTTCCTCGCACTTGGTCAGGATGTGTTTCATCTCCTGGGGCGCGAGGAACTGGGCCTTCTTGATGTTGATCACCGCGCCGGTCCTGGCCATGGCCACGACCAGATCGGTCTGCCGGGAGAGGAACGCTGGCAGCTGGATGATGTCGCAGACCTCGGCCACCGGGGCGGCCTGGAAGGGCTCGTGGACATCGGTGATGACCGGCACCTTGAAGGTCTTCTTGATCTCTTCGAAGATCTTCAGCCCCTCTTCCATGCCCGGACCGCGGTACGAGTGCATGGACGAGCGGTTGGCCTTGTCGAAGCTGGCCTTGAACACGTAGGGGATGCCGAGCTTCTCGGTGACCCGCACGTATTCCTCGCAGACCTGCATGGCCAGGTCGCGCGACTCCAGCACGTTCATGCCGCCGAACAGCACGAAAGGCAGGTCGTTGCCGATCTGGATGTCGCCGACGCGGATGATCTTCTGGCTCATGCTCAGGCCTTCCCGGCTTGCTTCAGGGCGGCGTTGACGAAGCCGCTGAACAGCGGGTGGCCATCACGCGGGGTGGAGGTGAACTCCGGGTGGAACTGGCAGGCGACGAACCACGGATGGTCCGGGGACTCGACCACTTCCACCAGCGCGCCGTCGCCGGAGCGGCCGGAAATCTTCAGGCCGGCTTCCTGCAGTTGCGGCAGCAGGTTGTTGTTCACTTCGTAGCGGTGGCGGTGACGCTCGACGATCACGTCCTTGCCGTAGCAGTCGTGCACCAGGGTGCCGGCTTCGAGCTGGCATTCCTGGGCGCCCAGACGCATGGTGCCGCCCAGGTCGGAGGCCTCGGTGCGCACTTCGGTGGCGCCGGTGGAGTCCTGCCATTCGGTGATCAGGCCGACCACCGGGTGGCCGCTGGACTTGTCGAATTCGGTGGAGTTGGCGTCTTTCCAGCCCAGCACGTTGCGGGCGTATTCGATGACCGCCACCTGCATGCCCAGGCAGATGCCCAGGTAGGGAACCTTGTTCTCGCGGGCGTACTGCACGGCGGTGATCTTGCCTTCCACGCCGCGCAGGCCGAAGCCGCCCGGGACCAGGATGGCGTCGGCGCCGTCGAGCAGACCGGTGCCCTGCTGCTCGATGTCCTCGGAGTCGATGTAGCGCAGGTTGACCTTGGTGCGGCTCTGGATGCCGGCGTGGGTCATGGCCTCGATCAGCGACTTGTAGGCATCGAGCAGTTCCATGTACTTGCCGACCATGGCGATGGTGACTTCACGCTCGGGGTTGAGCTTGGCGTCGACCACGCGGTCCCACTCGGACAGATCGGCCGGGCCGCACTCCAGGCCGAAGCGCTCGACGACGATGTCGTCCAGGCCCTGGGCGTGCAGCACCGACGGGATGCGGTAGATGGTGTCGACGTCTTCCAGGGAGATGACCGCGCGCTCTTCGACGTTGGTGAACAGGGCGATCTTGCGGCGCGAGGAGACGTCCACCGGATGATCGGAGCGGCAGACCAGCACGTCCGGCTGCAGGCCGATGGAGCGCAGCTCCTTGACCGAGTGCTGGGTCGGCTTGGTCTTGGTCTCGCCGGCGGTGGCGATGTACGGGACCAGGGTCAGGTGCATCAGCATGGCGCGGCGCGAGCCGATTTCCACGCGCAGCTGGCGGATCGCCTCGAGGAACGGCTGCGACTCGATGTCGCCGACGGTGCCGCCGACTTCCACCAGGGCCACGTCGGCATCGCCGGCGCCCTTGATGATGCGCCGCTTGATCTCGTCGGTGATGTGCGGGATCACCTGCACGGTGGCGCCCAGGTAGTCGCCGCGGCGCTCCTTGCGCAGCACGTCCATGTAGACGCGGCCGGTAGTGAAGTTGTTGTTCTGGGTCATGGTGGTGCGCACGAAGCGCTCGTAATGGCCCAGGTCGAGGTCGGTCTCGGCGCCATCGTGGGTGACGAACACCTCACCGTGCTGGAACGGGCTCATGGTGCCCGGATCGACGTTGATGTAGGGGTCCAGCTTGAGCATCGTGATCTTCAAGCCACGCGCTTCCAGAATGGCAGCCAAGGAAGCCGAGGCGATGCCTTTCCCCAATGAAGAAACAACACCACCCGTGACGAAGATGTAGCGCGTCATGAAAAGCCCTGAATGTCAGCGTTTAGGCGGCTGGGCCGCCGGGGAAGCGAATGAATGGGCCGCGGCCCAAACCGCGGCGCATGCCGCGCTCAATAGCGAACTCCCGCCGATTCCGTGGGAATCGACGGGAGCGGTATAAGACGGGAGCGTAGTCTACCGGAAAGGCCCTTTCAGCTCAAACCCGGGTCATTCGTCGGGGCTGTCCAGCGCAGGCGCCAGCCCGTCTCGCCGGCCTGGCGCAGCGTCGGCAGGTTGGCCACGCCGAGCAGTTGCCCGCCGCGCCAGAGCAGCGGCAGCCGCGGCCGGACGAAGGCCGGCACGGCGCTTTCGTTGAGCAGCCGCTTGAGGTCGCGGTGGCCGCGTTGGGCCAGTTCCAGCTGCTCGCCGCCGCGCCGGCAGGTCACCCGCAGCGGCCCGACGGGCGGTGCACCTTCCAGGTGCAGAAGGCCATTGCCGGGCAGCGCCAGGGGCTGCGTCGGGTCGTCCCAGGGCAGCTCGCACGCCGGCGCCTGCAGCCAGGCGTCCGACAGCCACCAGAGCCGCCCGCCGCTGCGCTGCAGCTCGCCGCCGCCCAGGCGCCAGACCGGCGCGGCATCCCCGGCGGCATCGCGCAGGGCCTGCCAGCCGGCCCAATGGGCGCTGTCCGGCATCGGCGTGAAGGGCGCCAGCCAGTGGCGCAGAGCGTTGCGTTGGCGGCTTTCGCCAAGCGCCAGCAGCGGAGCCAAGGCCAGCGAGGGTACGTGCAGCCAGTCGAAGTCATTGCCGGGCAGCGCCGCCGCCAGGTCCTGCTGCGCCAGCTCGGCCAGCAGCGCCTCGGCCTCGGCCAGGTGCGCGGCACTGCGGGCGATGTTGTCCACAGCCCGCGGCCAGCGCTCGGCGAGCAGCGGCAGCACGCGCTGGCGCAGGTAGTTGCGGGCGAAGGCGGTGTCGGTGTTGGACGGGTCTTCGATCCAGCGCAGGCCATGCTCGCGGGCGTAGCTTTCGAGTTCGGCGCGGGGCACGTCCAGCAGCGGCCGCAGCAGCATGCCGGCCCCCAGCGGCCGGGCGGCGGGAATGCCAGCCAGGCCACGCACGCCGGCGCCGCGCAGCAGGCGGAACAGCAGGGTCTCGGCCTGGTCGTCGCGGTGCTGGGCGGCCAGCAGGCAGTCGCCCGTTTTCAGGTGTTTCGCAAAAGCCTCGTAGCGTGCGCGACGCGCGGCCTGCTCCAGGCTCGCGCCCTTCGATACCGTTACCCGCTCGACCAGCAGAGGGACGCCCAGCTCGCGGCAGAACGCCTCGCAGTGCGCCGGCCAGGCGTCGGCCGCGGCCTGCAGGCCATGGTGGACATGGATGGCGGACAGAGGCGGCAGGGATTCGGTCCTGGCCAGTTGTGCCAGCAGGTGCAACAGAACGGAGGAATCCAACCCACCGGAGAAGCCTACCCGCCACGCCGGGGCCTGACGCCAGGGGGCCAGGGCGGAGAGCAGGCGGGATGGTAGGGGCATAGAGGGGGCTGGAAGCTGGAAGCTGGAAGTTGGAAGCGAAGAGCGTGAGGGAGGCGGGCTTTTCGCTCTTGCCTTCAGCTTCCAGCTTCCAGCCTCCCGCCGCCCTCAAGCGATCCCGTAGCTCATCAGCCGCTCGTAGCGACGCGCCAGCAGTTCCTGGGTGCTCAGGCCCTTGAGCATGGCCAGTTGCGACTTGAGCGCGTTGCGGATGCTTTCCGCTGCAGCGGCCGGGTCGCGGTGGGCGCTGCCCAGCGGTTCGGGGATCACGGTGTCGACGATGCCCAGGTCTTTCAGGCGCGCCGCGGTGATGCCCATGGCTTCGGCGGCTTCCGGGGCCTTTTCGGCGGTGCGCCATAGGATCGAGGCGCAGCCTTCCGGGGAGATCACCGCGTAGGTGGAGTACTGCAGCATGTTCAGGTTGTCGCAGACGCCGATGGCCAGGGCGCCGCCGGAGCCGCCCTCGCCGATGACGGTGGCGATGATCGGCGTCTTCAGGCGCGCCATCACGCGCAGGTTCCAGGCAATGGCCTCGCTCTGGCCGCGCTCTTCGGCGTCGATGCCCGGGTAGGCGCCGGGGGTGTCGATGAAGGTCAGGATCGGCATCTTGAAGCGTTCGGCCATTTCCATCAGGCGGCAGGCCTTGCGGTAGCCTTCCGGACGCGGCATGCCGAAGTTGCGGCGCACCTTCTCGCGCACTTCGCGGCCCTTCTGGTGGCCGATGACCATCACCGGCTGCTCGTCCAGGCGGGCGACGCCGCCAACGATGGCGGCGTCGTCGGCGAAGTGGCGGTCGCCGTGCAGTTCTTCGAACTCGGTGAAGATGTGCTCGATGTAGTCCAGGGTGTAGGGCCGGCGCGGGTGGCGCGCGAGCTGGGCGATCTGCCAGCTGCTCAGGTTGCCGAAGATGTTCTCGGTCAGCGCGCGGCTCTTGTCTTCCAGGCGGGCGATTTCATCGCTGATGTTGATGGAGTTGTCGTTGCCGACCAGACGCAGCTCTTCGATCTTGGCTTGCATGTCGGCGATCGGCTGTTCGAAATCGAGGAAGTTCGGGTTCATGGGCTATCCGTCGTGCTGAATGGCGGCAGGGCCTGGTCCGTATGGCGCCCTACCTTACGGTATCGGGCGCCCAGGGTCGAGACTGGCGGGCGGGCGGCGTTCGGCCACCGGCCACGCTAGCGGTAGTTGAGGAAGACGTTGTCGCGTCCGAACTGGTCACGCAATGCCTGAATCAGCGCATCGGCCGGGTCGATGCGCCAGTCTTCGCCGAACTGCAGCAGGGCGCGGGCGTCGCTGGAACTGTAGTCGACGGTGACCGGGCAGTTGCCGCGGTGGCGGCCGCACAGCTCAGCCAGCCAGCGCAGGCGGTCGCCCTTGAGCGCATCCGCGGCGACCTTCAGCCGCAGGCTCTCGGCCAGCGCGGTGCGCGCCTCCTCCAGGCCCATGACGCGCTTGGCGCGCAGGCGCAGGCCGCCGGAGAAGTCGTCCTGGCTGACCTCGCCCTCGATCACCACCATGGCGTCGGTCTGCAGCAGGCCCTGGTTGGCGGCGAAGGCCTCGGCGAACAGCGAGGCCTCGATGCGCCCAGAGCGATCGTCGAGGGTGACGAAGCCCATCTTGTCGCCGCGCTTGTTCTTCATCACCCGCAGGTTGACGATCAGCCCGGCCACGGTCTGGGTGTCGCGCGCCGGCTTCAGTTCGACGATGCGCTGGCGGGCGAAGCGGCGCACCTCGCCTTCGTACTCGTCGATCGGGTGGCCGGTGAGGTACAGGCCGAGAGTGTCCTTCTCGCCTTTCAGGCGTTCCTTGAGGGTCAGTTCCTTGGCCTTGCGGTGGTTGGCGTAAACGTCGGCCTCCGGCTCGGCGAACAGCCCGCCGAACAGGTCCATGTGGCCGCTGTCATGGCTGCGCGAGGTCTGCTCGGCGGCCTTGATGGCTTCCTCCATGGACGCCAGCAGCACTGCGCGGTTGCGGTCGATATCGGCCAGGTAGGCCTTGGGCTCTTCGTGGAAATACGGGCCCAGGCGGTCCAGCGCGCCGGCGCGGATCAGCGCATCGAGGGTGCGCTTGTTGATGCGCTTGAGGTCGATGCGGTCGCAGAAATCGAACAGGTCCTTGAACGGCCCGCCCTCGGCGCGGCATTCGGTGATGGCTTCCACCGGGCCTTCGCCGACGCCCTTGATCGCGCCCAGGCCATAGACGATCTGGTTGTCGTCGTCGACGGTGAAGCGGAACTCGGAGTTGTTCACGTCCGGGGCGACGATGCGCAGCTTCATGTGCCGGCATTCTTCGATCAGCGTCACCACCTTGTCGGTGTTCTGCATATCCGCGGTGAGTACCGCGGCCATGAAGGGCGCGGCCCAGTGCGTCTTCAGCCAGGCGGTCTGGTAGGAGACCAGGCCGTAGGCGGCCGAGTGCGACTTGTTGAAGCCGTAGCCGGCGAACTTTTCCACCAGGTCGAAGATGTTGCCCGCCAGGTCCTTGTCGATGCCGTTGTTGGCGCAGCCCTCGATGAAGCCGCCGCGCTGCTTGGCCATCTCCTCGGGCTTCTTCTTGCCCATGGCGCGGCGCAGCATGTCCGCGCCGCCGAGGGTGTAGCCGGCCATCACCTGGGCGATCTGCATCACCTGTTCCTGGTACAGGATGATGCCGTAGGTGGGCTTGAGCACCGGCTCCAGGCCCGCATACTGGTAGTCCGGGTGCGGGTAGGAGATTTCCTCGCGGCCGTGCTTACGGTTGATGAAGTCGTCCACCATGCCCGACTGCAGCGGGCCGGGACGGAACAGCGCCACCAGTGCGATCAGGTCTTCCAGGCAGTCCGGCTTGAGCTTCTTGATCAGCTCCTTCATGCCGCGCGATTCCAGCTGGAACACCGCGGTGGTCTCGGCCTTCTGCAGCAGGTCGTAGGTCTTCTTGTCGTCCAGCGGGATGCGGTCGATGTCGACCAGGTTCTCGTCGCCGGCCTTGCGCTGGATGCGATGGATGATTTCCATCGCCCACTTGATGATGGTCAGGGTGCGCAGGCCGAGGAAGTCGAACTTCACCAGGCCGGCGGCTTCCACGTCGTCCTTGTCGAACTGGGTCACCAGGCCGCCGCCCTCTTCGTCGCAGGCGATGGGCGAGAAGTCGGTGAGCTTGGTCGGCGCGATCACCACGCCGCCCGCGTGCTTGCCGGTGCCGCGGGTGACGCCTTCCAGCTTCAGGGCCATGTCCCAGATTTCCTGGGCTTCCTCGTCGGACTTGAGGAAATCGCGGAGCATTTCCTCCTGTTCGAAGGCCTTGTCCAGGGTCATGCCGACTTCGAAGGGGATCATCTTCGACAGCTTGTCGGCCAGGCCGTAGGACTTGCCCTGCACCCGCGCCACGTCGCGCACCACCGCCTTGGCGGCCATGGAGCCGAAGGTGATGATCTGGCTCACCGCGTTGCGCCCGTAGGCGTCGGCCACGTAGTCGATCACCCGGTCGCGGCCTTCCATGCAGAAGTCCACGTCGAAGTCGGGCATGGAGATACGTTCGGGGTTGAGGAAGCGCTCGAACAGCAGGTCGTAGGCCAGCGGGTCGAGGTCGGTGATCTTCAGCACATAGGCAACCAGCGAGCCGGCACCCGAACCCCGGCCCGGCCCCACCGGCACGCCGTTGTTCTTGGCCCACTTGATGAAGTCCATCACGATCAGGAAGTAGCCGGGGAAGCCCATCTGGATGATGGTGCCCAGCTCGAACTCCAGGCGGTCGACGTAGACCTGGCGCTTTTCCTCGTAGTTCGGCGTGTCCTTGGGCAGCAGCACCGCCAGGCGCTCCTCCAGCCCCTCGTAGGAGACATGGCGCAGGTAGTCGTTGATGTCCATGCCTTCGATGGGAATCGGGAAGTTGGGCAGGAAGTACTTGCCCAGCTGCACTTCGATGTTGCAGCGCTTGGCGATCTCGACGGTGTTTTCCAGGGCCTCGGGCAGGTCGCTGAACAGCTCGGCCATTTCCGCCGGCGATTTCAGGTACTGCTGGTCGGAGTAGTTGCGCGAGCGGCGCGGGTCGTCCAGGGCGCGGCCTTCGCCGATGCACACGCGGGTCTCGTGGGCCTCGAAGTCTTCCTGCTTGATGAAGCGCACGTCATTGGTGGCCACCAGCGGCGCGCCGCTGCGCTCGGCCAGCGCCACGGCGGCGTGCAGGTGTTCCTCGTCGTTGACCCGCGCGGTGCGCTGCACTTCCAGATAGAAGCGGTCGGGGAAGACTTCCATCCACTCGGCCAGCAGCGAGTCGGCCAGCGCGTCCTCGCCGTCGAGCAGGGCGTGGCCGATCTCCCCTTCCTTGGCCGCGGACAGCGCGATCAGGCCTTCGGCGGCCTCTTTCACCCAGTCGCGCTCGATGATGATCTCGCCGTTGCGTTGGCCTTCCTGCCAGCCGCGGGAGATCAGCTCGGTGAGGTTGCGGTAGCCCTTGGCGTTCATCACCAGCAGGCTCAGGCGGCTGAGCGGGCCGTCCTCGTCGCGGCTGGCCAGCCAGATGTCGGCGCCGCAGATCGGCTTGATGCCGGCGCCCATGGCGGTCTTGTAGAACTTCACCAGCGAGCACATGTTGCTCTGGTCGGTGATCGCCACCGCCGGCATGCCGGCGCCGGCCACTGCCTTGCACAACGGCTTGACCCTGACCAGGCCGTCGACCAGGGAGTACTCGGAGTGCAGACGCAGGTGGACGAAGGAGGCGGTCATGGTGGTCCTATGCAACGCGGAAACGATAAGCGGCCGATTGTACCGGCCCGCTCCGCAAAGCTACAGGCTTCAGATCGCCACTGCCGCCCTGCGGCGCTCAGAGGATGCCGGACGGGCTTTCCAGCAGCGCGCGCACCGGGGCGAAGGAGCGCCGGTGGATAGGCGTCGGACCCAGGCGCTTGAGGGCTTCCAGGTGCACCGGGGTCGGGTAGCCCTTGTGCCCGCCGATGCCGTAGCCCGGGTAGAGGGCTTCCATTTCCTGCATCTCGCGGTCGCGGGAGACCTTGGCCAGGATGGAGGCGGCGGCGATGGCCGGCACCTTGGCATCGCCCTGCACCACTGGGGCCGCCGGCACCCTGAGTTTCGGGCAGCGGTTGCCGTCGATCAGCGCCAGTTTCGGGGTGACGCTCAGGCCCTCCACCGCGCGCTGCATGGCCAGCATGGTGGCGTGGAGGATGTTCAGCCGGTCGATCTCCTCGACCTCGGCGCGGGCGATGAACCAGGCCAGGGCCTTCTCGCGGATCTCGTCGAACAGCGCCTCGCGGCGCGCCTCGCTGAGCTTCTTCGAGTCGTTCAGGCCGATGATCGGCCGCGCCGGGTCGAGGATCACCGCGGCGGTGACCACCGGGCCGCAGAGCGGGCCGCGGCCCACTTCGTCGACCCCGGCCACCAGTTCCTCGACCAAGTCGAAATCCAGGCCCATCTGCATCAGCGTTTCTCCACCAGGGCGAGCACCGCCTCGGCGGCCTGCGCGGACGCATCCTGGCGCAGGGCGCGGTGGATGGCGTCGAAGGATTCGGTCTGCGCGCTGCCGTCGTCCAGCAGCGGCAACAGGTGTTGCGCCAGGGCCTCGGGGGTCGCCGCGTCCTGGATCAGCTCGGGGGCCAGCAGGCGTCCGGCGAGCAGGTTCGGCAGCGAGATGTAGGGGCTCTTCACCAGGCGCTTGAGGATGGCATAGGTCAGCGGCGCGACCTTGTAGGCCACGACCATTGGCCGCTTGTACAGCAGCGCTTCGAGGGTCGCGGTGCCGGAGGCGATCAGTACCGCGTCACAGGCGGCCAGGGCCTCGTGGGACTGGCCGTCGAGCAGTTGCAGCGGCAGTTGGCGGCCCTGCAGCATCTGCTCCAGCTGCGCGCGCCGCTCGGGGCTGGCGCAGGGCAGCACGAAGCGCAGGCCCGGGCGCTGCTGCAGCAGGCGTTCGGCGGTATCCAGGAACAGCGCGCCGAGCTTGCCCACCTCGCCGCCGCGGCTGCCCGGCAGCAGCGCCACCACCTGGGCGTCGGCCGGCAGGCCGAGCTGCTCGCGCGCGGCGGCGCGGTCGGCTTCCAGGGGGATGGTGTTGGCCAGCGGATGGCCGACGAAGCGCACCGGCACGCCGTGCTCTTCGTAGAACTTCGCCTCGAAGGGGAACAGAGCCAGCATCAGGTCGCAGGCCTGCTTGATCTTCAGCACGCGCTTCTGCCGCCAGGCCCAGACCGAGGGGCTGACGTAGTGCACGGTGCGGATGCCGGCGCGGCGCAGCTGCAGCTCCAGCCCGAGGTTGAAGTCCGGCGCGTCGATGCCGATGAAGACGTCGGGGCGCGCGAGTATCAGGTTGCGGACCAGGTCCTTGCGCCGGCGCAGCAGCTCGCGCAGGCGGCCGAGGACCTCGACCAGGCCCATGACCGCCAGGCGCTCCATGGGGAATTCGGAAACCAGGCCCTGGGCCTGCATGCGCGCACCGCCCACGCCGATGAACTCGACCTCGGGGTGGCGTTCGCGCAGCGCCTGCATCAGGCCGGCGCCAAGGATGTCCCCCGAGGCCTCGCCCACCACCAGGGCGACGCGCAGCTTGCCGGTGCCCGCAGCCATGGTCAGCGGGTGATGCCGCGGGTGGCGCTCTGGATGGAGTCGCAGAACACCGCGACTTCCGGGAACTGCGCGGCGGATTCGGCCAGCTCGGCGAGCGCCTCTTCCACTGTCAGGCCCTGGCGGTACACCACCTTGTAGGCCCGGCGCAGGGCGTGGATGGCCTCGGCGCTGAAGCCGCGGCGGCGCATGCCCTCGAAGTTCATGCTGCGCGCCTCGGCTGGGTTGCCGAAGACGGTCACGTAGGCCGGCACGTCCTTGCCGATGGCGGTGCCCATGCCGGAGAAGCTGTGGGCGCCGATGCGGCAGAACTGGTGCACCAGGGTGTAGCCGGAGAGGATCGCCCAGTCGTCCACGTGCACGTGGCCAGCCAGCGCGGTGTTGTTGACCAGGATGCAGTGGTTGCCGATCACGCTGTCATGGCCGACGTGGACGTAGGCCATGAACAGGTTGTGGTCGCCGATGGTGGTTTCCGAGCGGTCCTGGATGGTGCCGCGGTGGATGGTCACACCCTCGCGGATCACGTTGTGGTCGCCGATCACCAGGCGAGTCGGCTCGCCCTTGTACTTCAGGTCGGGAGTGTCCTCACCGACGCTGGAGAACTGGAAAATCCGGTTGTGTCTGCCGATCTTCGTGGGGCCCTTGAGCACCACGTGCGGACCGATCACCGTACCTTCGCCGATTTCCACATCCGGCCCGACGATGGACCAGGGGCCCACCTCTACGTCGTCGGCCAGCTTTGCCCGCGGATCGATGATGGCGCGAGGATCGATCAAACTCATAGTTTGCGTTCCGCACAGATGATTTCGGCCGAGCACACCGGCTTGTCATCGACGGTGGCGTGGCAGTCGAACTTCCAGATGCCGCGCTTCACGCTGATGAACTGGGCATGCAGGTTCAGTTGGTCGCCCGGCAGCACCGGCTGGCGGAAGCGCAGCTTGTCGGAGCCGACGAAGTAGTACAGGGTGCCGTCGGCCGGCTTCACGTCGAGCATCTTGAAGCCGAGGATGCCGGCCGCCTGGGCCATGGCCTCGATGATCAGCACGCCGGGCATGATCGGGTGCTGCGGGAAGTGGCCATTGAAGAACGGCTCGTTGATGCTGACATTCTTGTAGGCGCGAATGCGCTTGCCTTCGATGTCCAGCTCTACCACCCGGTCCACCAGCAGGAAGGGGTAGCGATGAGGCAGGTATTCGCGAATCTCGTTGATGTCCATCATGTTCAGGGGAGCCTGTTCAGAAAAGGGAAACGCCAAAAAATGCGTGACTCACGCATCAGATGGAGTGTCTCCGCTCGGGGTCACGGCGGCCAGGCGCTTTTCCAGCTGTTGCAGACGACGGGCCATGTCGTCCAACTGGCGAATACGGGCAGCGCTCTTCTTCCATTCAGCGGCGGGCTGCATGGCCGTGCCGGATGAGTAGGCGCCCGGCTCGGTGATCGAGCGGGTGACCATGGTCATGCCGGTGACGAAGACGTTGTCGCAGATCTCGATGTGCCCGACCAGGCCGACGCCGCCGGCGAGCATGCAATGCCTGCCGATCTTGGCGCTGCCGGAAATCCCGCAGCAGCCGGCCATGGCGGTGTGATCGCCGATCTGCACGTTGTGCGCGATCATGATCTGGTTGTCCAGCTTGACGCCGTTGCCAACCAGGGTATCGGACAGCGCACCACGGTCGATGGTGGTGTTGGCGCCGATCTCGACGTCGTCGCCGATGGTGACGCCGCCGATCTGCGCGATCTTCTGCCAGGCGCCCTGCTGCTTGGCGAAGCCGAAGCCTTCGCCGCCGAGCACCGCGCCGGACTGGATCACCACGCGCTTGCCGATGCGCACGTCGTGGTAGAGGGTCACGCGCGGGGCCAGCCAACCGCCCTCGCCGATCACGCTGCGCGCGCCGACGAAGCAGTGGGCGCCGAGGGTGACGCCGGCGCCGATCTGCGCGCCGGCCTCGATCACCACGTAGGGGCCGATGCTGGCCGTGGGATCGACGCTGGCGCTGGCATCGACCACCGCGGTGGGATGGATGCCGGCGGGCGCCCTGGGCTTGGGATCGAACTGGTGCGACAGCCCGGCGTAGGCCAGGTAGGGGTCGGGCACTACCAGCGCGTTGCCGGTGAAGCCTTCGGCGTCGGCGGCGGTGAGCAGCACCGCGCCGGCCCGGCTGTCGGCCAGGAACTTGCGGTACTGCGGGTTGGCCAGGAAGCTCAGTTGCTCCGGGCCGGCATCCTGCAGGGTGGCCAGGCCGTGGATGACCACGGCCGGGTCGCCACGCAGCTCCGCCTGGAGCTGAGCGGCCAGTTCGGCGAGGGTATGGGACCGCGGGCTCATCATCAGCGCAGCTGGTTCATCCGCTCGATGACCTGGCGGGTGATGTCGTACTGGGGTTTGACGTCGACCACCGCGCCGCGCTCGACCACCAGGTCGTAGCCGCCCTTCTTGATGGTTTCCTCGACGGCCTGGTCCAGCTTCGGCTTGAGCTTCTTGAGCATTTCGCGGTCGGCGGAGGCCTTGGCTTCGTTCAGCTCCTTGGACTGGAACTGGAAGTCGCGGGCCTTCTGCTTGAAGTCGTCCTCGGCCTTGTCGCGCTCGGACTTGGACAGCTTGCTGCCGCCATTGACCAGCTTGTCCTGCAGGGCCTTGGCGTCGCTTTCCAGGGCGCGCAGCTTGCTCAGCTGCGGGCCGAATTTCTTCTCGGCATCGACGGCGTACTGCTTGGCCGCATCGGACTCGAGGAGCGCCATCTGGTAGTTGAGCACCGCGATCTTCATGTCGGCGAACGCGGGGCTCGCCATCAGGGCGGCGGTGATCAGGACGAACTGGGTCAACTTACGCACATTGCACTCCTGCACAAAGCTAGGTTGTCTATACAACAAGATGGCGAATCAGAAGGTCTGCCCCAGGGAGAACTGGAAGATCTGGGTTTCCGCGTTGTCCGGCTTCTTGATCGGGGTACCGAGGCTGAAGCTCAGCGGGCCGAGCGCGGTGATCCAGGTCAGACCGACACCCACGGACATGGCCATGTCGTTCAGCTTGATACCGTCGCAGCCCTGGGTGGTGGACAGCGGGCAGTCGGAATCGAACACGTTGCCCACGTCCCAGAACAGTACGGTACGCAGCTGGCTCTGGTCCTTGACGAAGGGCAGCGGGAACAGCAGTTCGGCGCCGCCGGTGATCATCACGTTACCACCGAAGGCCTGCGGGTCCTGGTCCGGGTCGGTGTAGCGACCGCGGGCGTCCGGCCCGCCGGAGGCGATGCTGGTCGCGGGGTCGGCGACGCTCGGCGTACTGCGCGGGCCGAGGGAGCTGTCCTTGAAGCCGCGCACCGAGTTGAAGCCGCCGGCGTAGTAGTTCTCGTAGAACGGCAGGCGCTCGGTGGAGCCGTAGCCGTCGCCGTAGCCCAGCTCGGTGTGGAAGCGCATGGTGTAGGTGTCGGACAGCGGCGCGAAGATCTGGCCGCGGTAGTCCAGCTTGTAGAACGACAGGTCGCTGCCGGGGATGGTCGATTCCAGCACCAGGCTTTGCGAGTGGCCGCGGGTGGCCAGCACGCCCTTGTTCAGGGTGGACTCGGACCAGCCGATGGAGGCCTTGAAGTTGGTGAAGTTGTCGCCTTCCTTCTCGAGGAAGTCGAAGATCTCGTCGACGGTGTAGGCGCCGGTGTCGATGGTGTCGCGCTGCACGGTCAGGCCGTAGGTCAGGCGCGAGGTCTCGCTGATCGGGTAGCCGATGCTGACGCCGGCGCCGAGGCTGTTCACCGAGTAGTCGGAGACGTCGACGTCGAGCTTGTCGTAGTCGGTCTTGCGGTAGAAGGCGTTGTAGCCCAGGCTCACGCCGTCGACGGTCCAGTAGGGGTCGACGAAGCCGAAGTTGTAGCGGGTCTGGTAGTCGGACTTGGTCAGGCCGATGCTGACCTTGTTGCCGGTACCCAGGAAGTTGTTCTGGCTGATCGAGCCGCCGAGGATCAGGCCGGCATCCTGGGCGAAGCCGATGCTGGCGGTGATGGAGCCGGAGGGCTGCTCTTCCACGCTGTAGTTGACGTCCACCTGGTCGTCGGTGCCCGGAACGGCCGGGGTCTCGACGTTGACCGTCTTGAAGTAGCCCAGGCGCTCCAGGCGCTGCTTGGACTGGTCGATCAGGTAGGTGCTGGCCCAGCCGCCCTCCATCTGGCGCATCTCGCGGCGCAGCACCTGGTCTTCGGTCTTGGTGTTGCCGCGGAAGTTGATGCGGTTGACGTAGGCGCGCTTGCCCGGGTCGACCACGTAGGTGATGGACACGGTCTTGTCGTCGTCATGGGCTTCCGGCACGCCGTTGACGTTGGCGAAGGTGTAGCCCTCGTTGCCCAGGCGGCGGGTGATCAGGTCGGAGGTGGAGGTCATCACCTTGCGCGAGAACACCTGGCCCGGCTCGACCAGCATCAGCTTCTTGATTTCCTCTTCCGGCACCTTGAGGTCGCCGGTCAGCTTCACGTCGCGGACCTTGTACTTCTCACCCTCGTTGATGTTGACGGTGATGTAGACGTGTTTCTTGTCCGGGGTGATGGAAACCTGGGTGGAGGCGATGTCCATGTGGATGTAGCCGCGGTCCAGGTAGTAGGAGCGCAGGCGTTCCAGGTCGCCGGAGAGCTTCTCGCGGGAATACTTGTCGTCGTTCTTGAAGAAGGACAGCCAGTTGGTTTCCTTCAACTCGAACAGGCCGGTCAGGTCCTCGTCGGAGAACACGGTGTTGCCGACCACGTTGACGTGGGCGATGGCTGCGACCGTGCCTTCGTTGACGGTGATCTTCAGCGCCACGCGGTTGCGCGGCTGCGGAGTGACCTGGGTCTCGATGTTGGCCGAGTAGCGGCCCTGGGCCACGTACTGGCGCTGCAGCTCGTTGCGCACGCCTTCGAGGGTGGCGCGCTGGAAGATTTCGCCTTCGGCCAGGCCGGACTGCTTGAGGCCCTTCATCAGGTCTTCGGTGCTGATGGCCTTGTTGCCTTCGATCTCGATGCTGGAGATGGAGGGGCGCTCGACCACGTCGATGACCAGTACGTTGCCATCGCGGCCGAGGTGGATATCCTGGAAGAAGCCGGTCTTGAACAGCGAGCGGGTCGCCTCGACCAGACGGCGGTCATCGATCTGGTCACCGACGTTCAGCGGCAGGGCGGCGAACACGCTACCCGCGGATACGCGCTGCAGGCCGTTGACGCGGATGTCGGAAACTGTGAAGGACTCTGCGTGAACCTGGGCGATCATCAACGCGGAAAGAGCCGCGGGTAACAGAAAGCGTTTCATGGAGTCCTTTTTTTTCCAACTGACAAATAAAGAATCTGCCGCGTGAGGCGGCAGATCCGAAACCCAATGGCAGCTACAGTCGACTCAGATCGTTGACCAGGGCCAGCAACATGACCCCAACGACCAGGCTGATGCCGATCTGCATCCCCCAAGCCTGGACCCGCTCTGACAATGGGCGGCCACGCACCCACTCGACCAGGTAGAACAACAGATGCCCGCCATCGAGGACGGGTATCGGCAACAGGTTGAGAACCCCCAAACTTATGCTCAGATAGGCGAGGAAATGCAGAAAATCCCCTACGCCGGACTGGGCCGAAGCGCCCGCCACTTTAGCAATGGTTATCGGCCCGCTCAAGTTTTTTACCGAGAGCTGGCCCAGCACCATTTTCTTTAGAGAATCCAGGGTTAGCAGACTCATCGACCAGGTTCGGGAGAGCGCTTCGCCCACCGCGGCGACCGGACCGAAGCTGACCTCGCGGAGCATTTCCGCCGGCCACTGGCCACCGGCCACACCGGCCCCCAGGTAACCGGCACGGGCCTTGCCCTCGCCTTTCGCCGCCAGTTTCAGGGTCAGCTCGCGCTCCTGGCCGTCGCGCAGCAGGGCGATGCTCACCGACTGCTCCGGACGGGCGCGTACCTTGTCGACCACCTGCTGCCAGTCGTCCACCGCCTGGCCGTCCACCCGCAGCAGCCGGTCGCCGATGGCCAGGCCCGCGGCCTTGCCGGGGCCCTGCGGGTCCAGCTCGGCGATCACCGGCGGCATGGCCGGGCGCCACGGCTGGATGCCCAGGCCGCCGATGGGATCGGGGTTGTCCGCGCTCTTCAGCCAGGCCTTGATCGGCAACTGGTGCAGGCTCTGCGCCGAGGAGCCCGGCTCGCGCACGCTGACGCTCAGCTCGCCGGTCTCGCCCAGGCGCCGCACCAGGCGCAGGTTGACCGCCGCCCAGCCGTCCACCGGCTCGCCATCCACCGCCAGCACTTCCTGGCCGGCGGCCAGGCCGCCCAGCGCCGCCGGGCTGTCGGGCACGATGGAGCCGATGACCGGGCGCACCTGCTGGGTGCCCAGCATGGCGAGGATCCAGAAGAACAGGATGGCCAACAGGAAGTTGGCCACGGGGCCCGCCGCGACTATGGCGATGCGCTGGAATACCGTCTTGCGGTTGAAGGCCTGGTCGAGCTGGTCGAGAGGCACCTCGCCCTCGCGCTCGTCGAGCATCTTCACGTAGCCGCCCAGGGGAATGGCGGCCACCACGAATTCGGTGCCGTGGCGGTCGTGCCAGCGCACCAGGGGCGTGCCGAAGCCCACCGAGAAGCGCAGCACCCTGACCCCACAGCGGCGCGCCACCCAGAAGTGACCGAACTCGTGGAATGTCACCAGGACGCCAAGGGCGATGATCAGCCCGACGACCATGTAAAGTGCGCTCATCTCTACCTCCAGGGCTCAGGGCCTAGCGACCACGCCCATGCAACCAGGCCTGCGCGGCCTCGCGCGCACGGCGGTCGGCCTCCAGCACCACGTCGAGGCTTTCGACCGGCGTGGCAGCCTCGCGGTTCAGCACCTCGTCGATGATAACCGCGATCTCGGTGAAACGGATGCGCCGTTCGAGGAATGCGGCCACCGCCACCTCGTTGGCGGCATTGAGCATCGCCGGCGCGCTGCCGCCCGCCTCGGCCGCCTGGCGCGCCAGGCGCAGGCAGGGGAAGCGCTGCTCGTCAGGGGCCTGGAAGTCCAGGCGGGCGATGCCGAACAGGTCCAGCGGCGATACCCCGGAGTCGATGCGCTCGGGCCAGGCCAGGGCGTGGGCGATGGGCGTGCGCATGTCGGGGTTGCCCAACTGGGCGAGCACCGAGCCATCCACGTAGTCGACCAGGGAATGGATCACGCTCTGCGGGTGGATCACCACCTCCACCTTCGACGGCGGGGCATCGAACAGCCAGCAGGCCTCGATCAGCTCCAGGCCCTTGTTCATCATGCTGGCCGAGTCGACGGAAATCTTCCGCCCCATGGACCAGTTGGGGTGGGCACAGGCCTGCTCCGGGGAAACTTCTGACAGTTGATCCAGCGGCGTCTCGCGGAACGGGCCACCGGAGGCGGTCAGCAGGATGCGTCGCACGCCGACCTGGCCCAGGCCCCGGGCATAGTCGCCAGGCATGCACTGGAAGATGGCATTGTGCTCGCTGTCGATCGGCAGCAGCACCGCGCCATGGGCCTGCACTTCGTGCATGAACAGGGCGCCGGACATCACCAGCGCCTCCTTGTTGGCCAGCAGCACGCGCTTGCCGGCCTGCACCGCCGCCAGGGTCGGCTTGAGGCCGGCGGCGCCGACGATGGCCGCCATGACCACGTCCACGTCCGGATGGCCGGCGACTTCGCACAGCCCCGGCTCGCCCACCAGTACGCGAGTGGCCAGGCCTTCGGCCTGCAGGGCGCCCTGCAGATGGCGGGCCTGCTCGTCGCTGGCGACCACCGCGAAACGCGGCCGGTGGGCCAAACACAGGGCCTCCAGCTCGGCGAGACGGGAATGCCCGGTGATGGCGAAGACGCTGTAGCGCTGCGGATGCCGCGCGAGGACGTCCAGGGTGCTCAGGCCGATGGAGCCGGTGGCCCCCAGCACGCAGACCTGCTGCGGCGCGCTCATGGCGTGCCCCAGCCGGTGGCCCAGAGCAGCACGGTGAAGACCGGGATGGCCGCGGTCAGGCTGTCGATGCGGTCGAGGACGCCGCCGTGGCCCGGCAGCAGGTTGCTGCTGTCCTTCAGGCCCGACTCGCGCTTGAACATGCTCTCGGTCAGGTCGCCGACCACCGACAGCGCCACCACCACGGCCGCGCAGGGCAGCGCCATCAGCAGTTCGCGCACCGACCAGTCACGGTAGATGGCCACCGCGAAGGTGATCGCCAGGCTCAGCGCCAGGCCGCCGTAGAAGCCTTCCCAGCTCTTGCCGGGGCTGACCCGCGGCGCCAGCTTGCGCTTGCCGAAGGCCTTGCCGGAGAAATAGGCGCCGATGTCGGCGGCCCAGACCAGCACCATGACCGCGACGATCAGCCAGTTGGCCAGCGGCCACTGTTTGAGCACCACCAACCCCTGCCAGGCCGGCAGCAGGATCAGCAGGCCGATCAGCAGGCGGCGCCAGCGGCCGCCCCAGCTGGAGGCGCTGTCCGGGTAGGTGAGCACCATCACGGTAGCCAGCAGCCACCAGAGCACCGCCAGCAGCAGCACGGCCCCGGCCAGCTGCGGCAGCCAGTACAGCAGCAGCATCAGCAGCGCGACCCCGCCGGCATAGCCGACGCGGGCCGGCTGCTCGTTGTAGCCGGCCAGGCGCGCCCATTCCCAGGCGCCGAGGGTCACCACCAGGCCGATGAACAGCGCGAAGGCGAGGCCATCGAGGAGGAAGAAACCACCCAGCGCTATGGGCAGCAGCACCAGCGCCGTGATGATCCGTTGTTTCAGCATGACGGGGGGGCCTCGGCCTGCACCTGCTCGCTGGTCTTGCCGAAGCGACGCTGGCGGGTGGCATAGTCGGCCAGCGCTTCGCGCATCGCCGCGCTCTTGAAGTCCGGCCAGTAGAGATCGGAGAAGTACAGCTCGGCGTAGGCCAGCTGCCACAACAGGAAGTTGCTGATGCGGTGCTCGCCGCCGGTGCGGATGCACAGGTCCGGCAAGGGCTGGTCGCCGGTGGTCAGGCAACCCTGGATCAGCTCGGGGGTGATGTCGTCCGGCGCCAGGTGCCCGGCCTGCACTTCGCGGGCCAGGCGCTGGGCGGCCTGGGTGATGTCCCACTGGCCGCCGTAGTTGGCCGCCACCTGCAGCAGCAGCCCCTTGTTGCCGGCGGTGAGGTTCTCCGCCTCGCGCATTGCGGCCTGCAGCTCCGCGTGGAAGCGGCTGCGATCACCGATGATGCGCAGGCGGATGCCGTTCTCGTCGAGCTTGCGCACCTCGCGGCGCAGGGCCATGAGGAACAGCTCCATGAGCGCACCGACCTCGTCGACCGGGCGCTGCCAGTTCTCGCTGGAGAAGGCGAACAGCGTCAGGACCTCGACACCGGCCTCGGCGCAGGTCTTGACCACCGCACGCACCGCGCTGACGCCGGCCTTGTGCCCGGCAACGCCGGGCAGCAGGCGCTTCTTCGCCCAGCGGTTGTTGCCGTCCATGATGATGGCCACGTGACGTGGCACCGCGGCCACCTGCTTGGTCTTGTCCATGACTGCAACCTGGCCGTCAGACGGCCATCAGATCCGCTTCCTTGGCCTCGAGGGCCTTGTCGATCTCGGCGACGAACCTGTCGGTGAGCTTCTGCACCTCGTCCCCGGCGCGACGCTCTTCGTCCTCGCTGATTTCCTTTTCCTTCTGCAGGTCCTTGAGCTGGGCCAGGGCGTCGCGGCGGATGTTGCGCACGGAGACGCGGGCCTGCTCGGCCTCGGCGCGGGCCTGCTTGGTGAAGCCCTTGCGGGTTTCCTCGGTCAGGGCCGGCATGGGGACGCGGATGGTGGTGCCGGCGGTGGCCGGGTTCAGGCCCAGGTCGGAGGTCATGATGGCCTTCTCGACCGCCTGGATCATGCTCTTGTCGAACACGTTCAGGGCCAGGGTGCGGGAATCCTCGACAGTGACGTTGGCGACCTGGCGCAGCGGGGTGTCGGAGCCGTAGTAGGACACCATGACGCTGTCCAGGATGCTCGGGTGCGCACGGCCGGTGCGGATCTTGGCGAAGGCGTGGCCCAGGGCCTCCAGGGCCTTGCCCATGCGCTCCTGCGCTTCTTTCTTGATCTCGTTGATCATGTCAATCCTCCTCGATCAGGGTGCCTTCGGCACCACCAACAACAATATTCAGCAGCGCGCCCGGCTTGTTCATGTTGAACACCCGCAGCGGCATTTTCTGGTCGCGGCACAGGCAGATGGCGGTCAGGTCCATCACGCCCAGCTTGCGGTCGAGCACTTCATCGTAGGTCAGGCGCTCGAACTTCTCGGCGTTCGGGTCCTTGAACGGATCGGCAGTGTACACACCATCGACCTTGGTCGCCTTCAGCACCACGTCGGCATCGATTTCGATGGCGCGCAGGCAGGCGGCCGAGTCGGTGGTGAAGAAGGGGTTGCCGGTACCGGCGGAGAAGATCACCACTTCGCCGCTGGCGAGGTGGCGCATGGCCTTGCGGCGGTCGTAGTGGTCGGTGACGCCGACCATGCTGATGGCCGACATGACGATGGCGGTGATGTTCGAGCGCTCCAGGGCGTCGCGCATGGCCAGGCCGTTCATCACGGTGGCCAGCATACCCATGTGGTCGCCGGTGACGCGGTCCATGCCGGCCGCCGACAGGGCCGCGCCACGGAACAGGTTGCCGCCGCCGATGACCAGGCCGACCTGCACGCCGATGCCGACCAGTTGGCCGATCTCCAGGGCCATGCGGTCCAGGACCTTGGGGTCGATACCGAACTCTTCGCTGCCCATCAGGGCTTCGCCGCTCAGTTTTAGAAGAATGCGTTTATAGCGAGGTTGACGTGCGCTCAGCTGCTGAGCCATGACCTTTTTCTCCTGCGGCGATGTGGAATGCGTGGCGCCTGACCGGGCGCCTGTCGGGGAAGCCTGGCCCTACCAGGCTAGCAGCGCCGCGAACCGACGAACGGTGCGAAGCCGCGGAGACCGCCCCGAATGGTCTCCCCACTTTGACGAAGAGGCCGCACGCGCGAGCGGGCAGCCTCTTCCGGGGCGACGGTGGAAACCGTCTTATTGCTTGGATGCAGCTACTTGAGCAGCAACCTCGGCAGCGAAGTCGGCCTCGGCCTTCTCGATGCCCTCGCCCACTTCGAAGCGAACGAAGGAGACGATCTCGGCGCCGGCTTTCTTGGCCAGTTCACCGACCTTGACTTCCGGATCCTTGACGAACGGCTGCTCGACCAGGCTGGCTTCGGCGAGGAACTTGTTGATGCGGCCCTTGACCATGTTCTCGACGATGTTTTCCGGCTTGCCGGCGATCTTGTCGGCGTTCAGCGCCAGGAAGATTTCCTTTTCCTTGGCCACGGCGTCTTCGGAAACCTGCGACGGGTCCAGGAACTGCGGGTTGCTGGCGGCGACGTGCATGGCGATGTCACGGGCCAGTTCGGCGTTGCCGCCTTTCAGGGTGACCAGTACGCCGATGCGGTGACCGTGCAGGTAGGCGCCGACCACGTCGCCTTCGGCGCGTGCCAGGCGACGGATGTTGACGTTCTCGCCGCACTTGGCGACCAGGGCCTCACGGGCGGACTCCTGCTCGGCGATCAGCGGAGCGGCGTCGCTCAGCTTCTGGGCGAAAGCCTTGTCCAGGCTGGCGGCGACGAAGTTCTTGAAGTCGTCCTGCAGGGCCAGGAAGTCGGTCTGCGAGTTGACTTCGATGATGGTGGCGGCCTTGGCGTCGTCGGCCACTTTCACCGCGATGGAACCTTCGGCGGCGATGTTGCCGGCCTTCTTGGCAGCCTTGATGGCGCCCGAAGCGCGCATGTCGTCGATGGCCTTCTCGATGTCGCCTTCGGCGGCAACCAGGGCCTTCTTGCACTCCATCATGCCCTGGCCGGTGCGCTCGCGCAGTTCTTTAACCAGTGCTGCAGTGATCTCTGCCATTTGCAAATCCTCTTGAGTTGGTTCTCAAAACCAGATCGCCCGGCGGGCCGGGCGGAATTCGGGAGTGGCAAAAAGGGGGCCAGGCCCCCTTTTTGCGCACCGCTGGACGTCTGGACGTCCCGGAATCAGCCTTCGGCGGATTCGGCCGGCGCTTCTTCGACGAACTCGTCAGCACCGCCCTGGGCGTTCTGACGGCCGCGCAGTACGGCTTCGGCCATCGAACCCAGGTACAGCTGAACGGCGCGGATGGCGTCGTCGTTACCGGGGATGACGTAGTCGACGCCGTCCGGGCTGCTGTTGGTATCGACGATGCCGATGACCGGGATGCCCAGCTTGTTGGCTTCGGTGATGGCGATGCGCTCGTGGTCGACGTCGATCACGAACAGCGCGTCCGGCAGGCCGCCCATGTCCTTGATGCCGCCCAGGCTGCGATCCAGTTTTTCCAGATCACGGGTGCGCATCAGGGCTTCTTTCTTGGTCAGCTTGTCGAAGGTGCCGTCCTGCTGCTGGGTTTCCAGCTCGCGCAGGCGCTTGATCGACTGACGGATGGTCTTGTAGTTGGTGAGCATGCCGCCCAGCCAACGGTGGTCGACGTAAGGCATGCCGCAACGGGCGGCTTCTTCGCGAACGATCTTGCCGGCGGAACGCTTGGTGCCGACGAACAGGATCTTGTTCTTGCCCTGGGCCAGGCGCTCAACGAAGGTCAGGGCCTCGTTGAACAGCGGCAGGGTCTTTTCCAGGTTGATGATGTGGATCTTGTTGCGCGCGCCGAAAATGAACTTGCCCATTTTCGGGTTCCAGTAACGGGTCTGGTGGCCGAAGTGCACACCGGCCTTCAGCATATCGCGCATGTTGACTTGGGACATGATAGTTCCTCGATAAGTCGGGTTGGGCCTCCATGCATCCCAATGACCAACCCCCGAACGCATCGCAGGGCACCCAGGTCATCGTGTCGATGCATGTGTGGGTTAGGCTTGAACAGGCCATAGCCTGCAAAAGCGGGGCGCTTTATATCACACAAAGCCGCTGGAGGCTAGAAGCTGGAGGCGGGAACGCAGAGGACGTTCTTTCGTTCAGCCTCCAGCCTCCAGCCTCCAGCCTCCAGCCTCCAGCCTCCATGGCAGCCTGCCGCCTGCGAAACTGTTACCATTGCCTTTTTCCGCCCGCGTCCGAGAATTCTATGACCGTCACCATCAAGACGCCCGAAGACATCGAGAAAATGCGCATCGCCGGCCGCCTGGCCGCCGAGGTGCTGGAAATGATCGGCGAGCACGTCAAGCCCGGGGTCACCACCGACGAACTGGACCGCATCTGCCACGACTATATAGTCAACGTCCAGCAGGCCATCCCCGCGCCCCTGAACTACAAGGGCTTCCCCAAGTCCATCTGCACCTCGATCAACCACGTCGTCTGCCACGGCATCCCCAACGAGAAGCCGCTCAAGGAAGGCGACATCGTCAACATCGACATCACCGTCATCAAGGACGGCTACCACGGCGACACCAGCAAGATGTTCCTGGTGGGCAAGACCCCGGAGTGGGCCGACCGTCTGTGCCAGATCACCCAGGAATGCATGTACAAGGGCATTTCCGTGGTCAAGCCCGGCGCGCGCCTGGGCGACATCGGCGAGGTGATCCAGAAGTACGCCGAGAAGAACGGCTTCTCGGTGGTCCGCGAGTACTGCGGCCACGGCATCGGCAAGGTGTTCCACGAGGAGCCCCAGGTGCTGCACTACGGCCGCGCCGGCACCGGCCTGGAACTCAAGGAAGGGATGATCTTCACCATCGAGCCGATGATCAACCAGGGCCGCCCGGAAACCCGCCTGCTGGGCGACGGCTGGACCGCCATCACCAAGGACCGCAAGCTCTCCGCCCAGTGGGAGCACACCGTGCTGGTGACCGCCGACGGCTACGAGATCCTCACCCTGCGCAACGACGAGAGCTTCCCGCGCACCAGCGCGTGAGCGGCGTTGCAATCTCGCCGACGGCTGGGTAGAACATGGAAATCCCGGCCCGGCACCCTCGCCGGGCCTGGCGCCACGCGCCCCAGGCCCGGACGATGACTTGCCCCTGCCCTCCCCCATCCCAGAATCAGGAAGGCCGCCATGCCGCAGGTGGATCCCGAGTTGTTCGACCCTGGGCAGTTCCAGGCGGAACTGGCCCTCAAATCCAGCCCCATCCCCGCCTTCAAGAAGGCCATCCGCCAGGCCAACGAGGTGCTGGACGCGCGCTTCAACGGCGGCCGTGACATCCGCCGGCTGATCGAGGACCGCGCCTGGTTCGTCGACCAGATCCTGCAGCAGGCCTGGCAGCGCTTCGCCTGGTGCGAGGACGCCGACATCGCCCTGGTGGCGGTGGGCGGCTACGGCCGTGGCGAGCTGCACCCGCACTCGGACATCGACATCCTGGTGCTGCTCGACAGCGAGGACCAGGAGGTCTTCCGCGAGCCCATCGAGGGCTTCCTCACCCTGCTCTGGGACATCGGCCTGGAAGTCGGCCAGAGCGTGCGCTCGGTGGCCGAATGCGCCGAGGAAGCGCGTGCCGACCTGACGGTGGTGACCAACCTGATGGAGTGCCGGACCATCTCCGGCCCCGACCACCTGCGCCAGCGCATGCTCGAAGCCACGGCCAGCAGCCAGATGTGGCCCAGCGGCCAGTTCTTCCTGGCCAAGCGCAAGGAACAGATCCACCGCCACACCAAATACAACGACACCGAATACAACCTGGAGCCCAACGTGAAGGGCTCGCCCGGCGGACTGCGCGACATCCAGACCATCCTCTGGGTGGCGCGCCGGCACTTCGGCAGCCTCAACCTGCACGCGCTGGTCAAGGAAGGCTTCCTGGTGGAAAGCGAGTCCAGCGTGCTGGCCTCCTGCCAGGAATTCCTCTGGAAGGTCCGCTACGCCCTGCACATGCTCGCCGGGCGCGCCGAGGACCGCCTGCTGTTCGACCACCAGCGGCGCATCGCCGGGATGCTCGGCTACCAGGACAACGACGCCAAGCTGGCCGTCGAGCGCTTCATGCAGAAGTACTACCGGGTGGTGATGGCGGTCTCCGAGCTGAACGACCTGATCATGCAGCACTTCGAGGAAGTCATCCTGCGCGCCGGCGAAGGCGGGCAGGTGACGCCGCTGAACAGCCGCTTCCAGGTCCGCGACGGCTACCTGGAGGTGACCAACTCCAACGTCTTCAAGCGCACCCCCTTCGCCCTCCTGGAAATCTTCGTGCTGATGGCCCAGCACCCGGCGATCAAGGGCGTGCGCGCCGACACCATCCGCCTGCTGCGCGACAGCCGGCACCTGATCGACGACGACTTCCGCCACGACATCCGCAACACCAGCCTGTTCATCGAGCTGTTCAAGTGCCGCGAAGGCATCCATCGCAACCTGCGGCGGATGAACCGCTACGGCATCCTCGGCCGCTACCTGCCGGAGTTCGGCCTGATCATCGGGCAGATGCAGCACGACCTGTTCCACATCTATACGGTGGACGCCCACACCCTCAACCTGATCAAGCACCTGCGCAAGCTGCAGCGCCCGGACATGGCCGAGAAGTACCCGCTGGCCAGCAAGATCATGGAGCGCCTGCCCAAGCCCGAGCTGATCTACCTCGCCGGGCTCTACCACGACATCGCCAAGGGCCGTGGCGGCGACCATTCCGAGCTGGGCGCGGTGGACGCCGAGCTGTTCTGCCAGCGCCACCAACTGCCGCAGTGGGACACCCAACTGGTCAGCTGGCTGGTGCAGAACCACCTGGTGATGTCCACCACCGCGCAGCGCAAGGACCTCTCCGACCCGCAGGTGATCTTCGACTTCGCCCAACTGGTCGGCGACCAGACGCGCCTGGACTACCTCTACGTGCTCACCGTGGCCGACATCAACGCCACCAACCCGAGCCTGTGGAACTCCTGGCGCGCCAGCCTGCTGCGCCAGCTCTACACCGAGACCAAGCGCGCCCTGCGCCGCGGCCTGGAGAACCCGCTGGACCGCGAGGAGCAGATTCGCCAGACGCAGAGCGCGGCCATCGACATCCTGGTGCGCGACGGCATCGACCAGGACGACGCCGAGCAGCTCTGGAGCCAACTGGGCGACGACTACTTCCTGCGCCACAGCGCCGCCGACGTGGCCTGGCATACCGAGGCCATCCTCCAGCACCCGGACGACGGCACGCCGCTGGTGCTGATCAAGGAAACCACCCAGCGCGAGTTCGAGGGCGGCACGCAGATCTTCATCTACGCCGCCGACCAGCACGACTTCTTCGCCGTGACCGTGGCGGCGATGGACCAGCTCAACCTGAACATCCAGGACGCGCGGATCATCACCTCCACCAGCCTGTTCACCCTCGACACCTACATAGTGCTCGACGCCGATGGCGGCTCGATCGGCGACAATCCCCAGCGCATCGCCGAAATCCGCCAGGGCCTGGTGGACGCGCTGAAGAACCCCGACGACTACCCGAACATCATCCAGCGCCGCGTGCCCCGGCAGCTCAAGCACTTCGCCTTCGCGCCGCTGGTGACCATTTCCACCGACGCCTCGCGCCAAGTCAGCGTGCTCGAGGTCATCGCCCCCGACCGCCCGGGCCTGCTGGCGCGCATCGGCGGGCTGTTCCTGGACTTCGACCTGTCGGTGCGCAACGCCAAGATCGCCACCCTCGGCGAGCGCGTGGAAGACGTGTTCTACGTCACCGACGCGCACAACCAGCCACTCTCCGACCCGGACCTGTGCAAGCGACTGCAGGCGGCCCTGGTCGAGCAGCTTTCACAGGCCAACGGCCAGGAAACCGTTCCGGTCCGCATCAGCATCTGACGAGCGATTCACATGAACCCAGACCTCGACCTGCTCCAGCCCTACCCCTTCGAGAAGCTCCGCGCCCTGCTCGCCGGCGCCCAGCCGCCGGCCGGGCTTGCGCACATCGCGCTGTCCATCGGCGAACCCAAGCACCGCTCGCCGGAATTCGTCGCCAAGGCCCTGGCCGACAGCCTCGACCAACTGGCGGTGTACCCGACCACCCTGGGCCTGCCGGCGCTGCGCGAAACCATCGCCGCCTGGTGCGAACGCCGCTTCGGCGTCCCCGCCGGCTGGCTGGACGCGGCGCGCCACGTGCTGCCGGTGAACGGCACCCGCGAAGCGCTGTTCGCCTTCACCCAGGCGGTAGTGGACCGCAGCAAGAACGGCCTGGTGATCAGCCCCAACCCCTTCTACCAGATCTACGAAGGCGCGGCCCTGCTGGCCGGCGCGCAGCCGCACTACCTGGCCTGCCGCGCCGGGAACGGCTTCAATCCGGACTTCGACGCGGTGCCGGCGGACGTCTGGCAGCGCTGCCAGATCCTCTTCCTCTGCTCCCCGGGCAACCCCACCGGCGCGCTGGTCCCGCTGGAAACCCTGAAGAAGCTGATTGCCCTGGCCGACGAGCACGACTTCCTGATCGCCGCCGACGAGTGCTACAGCGAGCTGTACTTCGACGAGCAGAACCCGCCGCCCGGCCTGCTCAGCGCCTGCGCCGAACTGGGCCGCTCGGACTTCAGGCGCTGCGTGGTGTTCCACAGCCTGTCCAAGCGCTCCAACCTGCCGGGCCTGCGCTCGGGCTTCGTCGCCGGCGACGCCGAGGTGCTGAAGAAATTCCTCCTGTACCGCACCTACCACGGCTGCGCCATGCCGGTGCAGACCCAGTTGGCCAGCATCGCCGCCTGGCAGGACGAGGACCACGTGCGCGCCAACCGCGACCTGTACCGCGAGAAGTTCGCCGCGGTGCTGGACATCCTCGCCGGCGTGCTCGACGTACAGCGTCCGGACGGCAGCTTCTACCTGTGGGCGAAGACGCCCATCGCCGACACCGAGTTCTGCCGCGGCCTGTTCGACCAGCAGCACGTCACCGTGGTGCCGGGCTCCTATCTGTCCCGCGAAGTGAACGGCGAGAACCCCGGCGCCAACCGCGTGCGCATGGCCCTGGTCGCGCCGCTGGCGGAATGCGTGGAAGCGGCCGAGCGGATCAAGCGCTTCGTCCAGGCCAGCCCAGATCAAACCCGGAGCCGCCCGTAGCCAAGGCCAAACGGCGGATAACGCCGTAGGCGTTATGCGCCCTACGCCAAGCCCGCCAGCAACGTAGGGCGTATAACCGTTCGCGGTTATCCGCCGCTTCACCCAGACCAAAGCCCGCGCCCAGATCAACTTCGGAGCCGCCTGCAGCCAAGGCCAAACGGCGGATAACGCCGTAGGCGTTATCCGCCCTACGCCAAGCCCACCGGCAACGTAGGGCGAATAACCGTTCGCGGTTATCCGCCGTTTCACCTGGGCCTCAGCCCGCGCCGCGGTCAAGCTCGAAGCCGCCTGCAACCTGCCGCCGCCCTACACCCACCGCCCCGCCTTGCTGGTCAGCCAGGCTTCCTGGGAGTCCAGGTCGCCGAGCACCTTGCGCATGGTCTCGTCGTCCACCAGGTTCTCCCGGCGCAGCTGGTACAGCTCCAGGCGCTGGGTACGCAGCGCCTTGATGCGCAGGGCCTGGTCGGCCAGCTCCAGGCTGCGCGCCCGCTCCCGCGCCTCGGCGCTGTCCGGAGCCGGGTCGAGCTGCTGGCGGTACTCGGCCATCAGCCGCGCCTTCACCTCCGCCAGCCGCGCGGCCTCCTCGGCATCCACCTTCTCGCCGGCTGGCATTTCCTCCTTCTCCAGCATGCGGATGGCCGCCACCGCGGTGCGCCGCCATACCGAGCGGTACTCCAGTTCGGACTGGTCGTTGCTGGCCACCGGCAGCCCCTTGAGCAAGGCCGGCAGGCCCAGGGTGGCCGCCAGCAGCGACACCAGGATCACCCCGGCGGCGATGAAGATGATCAGGTCGCGCTGCGGGAAGGCCTCGCCGCTGCCCAGCAGCAGCGGCACCGACAGTACGCCGGCCAGGGTCACCGCCCCGCGCACCCCGCCCAGCGCCGAGATCGCCGACAGCCGCAGCACCGGCTCGCCGGGCTTGCCGCCCAGCTCGATGCCCCACCAGCGCTCGAAGCGCAGCGACAGCTTCCAGTAGCACCAGACCCAGGCGAAGCGCAGCAGGATCAGCACGGCATACACCGCCAGCACGTAGAACAGCAACTGCGAGGAACGCCACAGGCTGTCGCCGGCGTGGTGCGTCACCGACTTGAGGATGTCCGGCAGTTGCAGGCCCAGCAGCAGGAACACCACGCCGTTGAAGGCGAACTCCAGCATCGACCAGACGCTGCGGTTGAGCACGCGGGTGTGGGTCTGCCGCGGCAGCAGATCGGTCCAGCTCTGCATCATGCCCGCCGCCACCGCCGCGAGGATGCCGGAGACGCCGAACTCCTCGGCAACCATGTACACCGCGAAGGGCAGCAACAGCATGAGCACCACGTGGGTGGCCGGGTCGTCCCAGCCGCGGCGGATCATCCAGGCGCGGATGCGCCCCAGCAGCCAGCTCAGCACCACGCCGCAGGCCAGGCCGCCAATCGCCACCAGGAGGAAGCTCAGGCTGGCGTCGAGCAGCGAGAAGGCGCCGGTCATGGCCGCGGCCACGGCGAACTTGAAGGCCACCAGGCCCGAGGCGTCGTTCATCAGCGCCTCGCCCTGCAGCACGTGCATCAGCCGCCGCGGCAGGCGGTTCTGGGCGATCGCCGATACCGCCAGGGCGTCGGTGGGCGACAACACCGCGGCCAGGGCGAAGGCGGCGGCCCAGGGAATCTCGGGAATCAGCAGGTGGATGAAGGCGCCACCGCCAGCCACGGTGAACAGCACCAGGGCGAAGGCCATGGTCAGGATCGGCCAGCGCATCTGCCAGAACTCGCCCTTGGGCATGCGCCAGCCATCGGCGAACAACAGCGGCGGAATGAACAGGAACATGAACAGCTCCGGGTCCAGCGCCACGTGCAACCCCAGGCTGGGCCAGGCCAGGACCGCCCCCGAGGCGATCTGGATCAGCGGCAGCGGCAAGGGCAGCAGTTGCGCCAGCAGGCGCGTGCCCCCGACCACCAGCAGCAGGATGAGCACGGTATACACGGTTTGCATCGACGATCTCCCAGTCGCCAGTTCGCGGCGCCCCATTGGAACATCCAGAGACGCTCTCCATCAGCCCCCGGGCGAGCAATAGACTATTGCAATCGCAAAAGAATCGTCCCGCCCTCCCCACCCCCGCAAGTTCACGGGAAAATGGCATAATCCCACGCTTGCCAAAGGAACGACGAGGAGCGCCGCCCATGACCCAGCGGACCATCTACGGAATCAAGGCCTGCGACACCATGAAGAAAGCCCGCACCTGGCTTGAGGAACACGGCGTCGACTATGCCTTCCACGACTACAAGACTAGCGGAATAGACCGCGCGCACCTTGAGCAATGGTGCGCCGAGCACGGCTGGCAGACGGTCCTGAACCGCGCCGGCACCACCTTCCGCAAGCTCGACGAGGCGCAGAAAGCCGACCTCGACGAGTCCCGCGCGATCGAGCTGATGCTCGCCCAGCCGTCGATGATCAAGCGTCCGGTGCTGGACCTTGGCGACCGCACCCTGGTCGGCTTCAAGCCCGACGCCTACGCCGCCGCGCTGGCCTGACACTTTTTCACCGTTTTTTCGAGGAACCGCACATGTCCCAATCCCTGTTCAGCCTGGCCTTCGGCGTCGGCACCCAGAACCGCCAGGACGCCTGGCTGGAAGTCTTCTACGCGCAACCGCTGCTGAACCCGACCGCCGAGCTGGTCGCCGCCGTCGCGCCGATCCTCGGCTACGAGAACGGCAACCAGGCCATCGCCTTCAGCAACCAGCAGGCCTACCAGTTGGCCGACGCGCTGAAGACCATCGCCCCGGCCCAGGCCGCCCTGCTCAACCGCCTGGCCGAAAGCCAGAAACCGCTGGTCGCCACCCTGCTGGCCGAAGACGCCGCCCCCGCCTCCACTCCCGAGGCCTACCTGAAGCTGCACCTGCTCTCGCACCGCCTGGTCAAGCCCCATGGCGTCAACCTGTCGGGCATCTTCCCGCTGCTGCCGAACGTGGCCTGGACCAACATCGGCGCCGTCGACCTGGCCGAGCTGGCCGAGCTGCAACTCGAAGCGCGCCTGAAGGGCAAGCTGCTGGAAGTCTTCTCGGTGGACAAGTTCCCGAAAATGACCGACTACGTGGTCCCGGCCGGCGTGCGCATCGCCGACACCGCCCGCGTGCGCCTGGGCGCCTACATCGGCGAAGGCACCACCGTGATGCACGAAGGCTTCGTCAACTTCAACGCCGGCACCGCCGGCCCGGGCATGATCGAAGGCCGCGTCTCCGCCGGCGTGTTCGTCGGCAAGGGTTCGGACCTGGGCGGCGGCTGCTCGACCATGGGCACCCTGTCCGGCGGCGGCAACATCGTCATCAGCGTCGGCGAAGGCTGCCTGATCGGCGCCAACGCCGGCATCGGCATCCCGCTGGGCGACCGCAACATCGTCGAAGCCGGCCTGTACGTCACCGCCGGCACCAAGGTGGCGCTACTGGACGACCAGAACAACCTGGTCAAGGTGGTCAAGGGCCGCGACCTGGCCGGCCAGCCGGACCTGCTGTTCCGCCGCAACTCGCAGACCGGCGCGGTGGAGTGCAAGACCAACAAGACCGCCATCGAGCTGAACGAAGCGCTGCACGCGCACAACTAAGTCAGAGCTGGAAGCTGGAAGCCAAAAGCCGGAAGCGAGCTGCACAAGGCACTTCCAGCTTCCAGCTTCCAGCTTCCAGCTTCAGGCTTACAGCCATGCTTCTTTCCCCCTGGCGCTCCGCCTTCCCTGCCCTCGCCGCGCTGGCAGCCGAGGAGCAGACCTACCTCGACAGCGCCGCCACCGCGCAGAAGCCCCAGGCCATGCTCGACGCCCTGGCCGGCTACTACGCCAGCGGCGCGGCCAACGTCCATCGTGCCCAGCACCTGCCCGGCGAGCGCGCCACCCGCGCCTTCGAGGCGACACGCACACGCCTGGCACAATGGCTGGACGCCGGCAGCCCGGAACAGCTCGTGTTCACCCACGGCGCCACCGAGGCCCTGAACCTGCTGGCCTACGGCCTGGAGCCGCTGTTCGGCGAAGGCGACGAGATCGCCATCAGCGCCCTGGAGCACCACGCCAACCTATTGCCCTGGCAGCAACTGGCGCTGCGCCGCGGAGCGAAGCTGGTGGTGCTGCCGCTGGACGACCGCGGGGTCATCGACCTGGAGGCCGCCACGCAACTGATCGGCCCGCGCACCCGCCTGCTCGCCGTGAGCCAGTTGTCCAACGTGCTCGGCACCTGGCAGCCACTGCCGGAGCTGCTGGCCCTGGCCCGCGCGCAAGGCGCGCTGAGCGTGGTGGACGGCGCCCAGGGCGTGGTCCATGGCCGGCACAGCCTGTCCGCCCTGGGCTGCGACTTCTACGTGTTCTCCAGCCACAAGCTCTACGGCCCCGAGGGCCTGGGCCTGCTCTGGGGCCGCGCGGAAGCGCTGGCGCGCCTGCGCCACTGGCAGTTCGGCGGCGAGATGGTGCAGAACGCCGATTACCAAAGCGCGCACTTCCGCCCGGCGCCGCTGGGCTTCGAAGCCGGCACCCCGGCCATAGGCGCGGTGATCGGCCTGGGCGCCAGCCTCGACTGGCTGACCCGCCAGGACGCCGCGGAAATGGCCGCCCACGAAGCCCTGCTGCATGCCCAACTGCTGGCCGGGCTGCGCGCCCGCGACGGCGTGCGCCTGCTGGGCGAACCCCAGGCGGCGCTGGCCAGCTTCGTGGTGCGGGACGTGCACAGCGCCGACCTCGCCCACCTGCTCACCGAACAGGGCGTGGCGGTGCGCGCCGGACACCACTGCGCCATGCCGCTGCTCAAGCGCCTGGGCCTGCCCGGCGCCATCCGCGTGTCCCTGGCCCTGTACAACGACGGCGCCGACCTGGAGCGCTTCTTCCGCGCCCTCGACGGCGCCCTGGAACTGCTGCGATGAGCCTGCCCGAAGCCGTCCGCCAGGCGCTGGAAGCCTTCGCCGGGCAAGCCTCCTGGGAACAGCGCGCGCGCCTGCTGATGCAATGGGGCGACAGGCTGGAGCCGCTGGACGAGTCGGAACGCAGCGAGGCCAACCGCATCCATGGCTGCGAAAGCCTGGTCTGGCTGGTGGCCGAACAGCGCGACGGCGCCTGGCACTTCCGCGCCACCAGCGACGCACGCCTGCTGCGCGGGCTGATCGCGCTGCTGTTGGTGCGGGTACAGGGGTTGCCGGGGGAGGAACTGGCGCAACTGGATTTGGGGCAGTGGTTCAACGAACTGGGCCTGGGTCGACAGTTGTCGCCCTCGCGCAGCAATGGTCTGAATGCGGTGCTCCAACGCATGCGCGAACTCGTTTCGTAGGAGCGAGCTTGCTCGCGAACAACGGAGTCAAGCTCAACTCCGGAGCGATGCCAAACCCCGTCCCCTCTCCCCAGCCCTCTCCCTGAAGGGAGAGGGAGCCGTATGGTGTGAAGCGCACTAACGGCGCTCACTGCTACTCCAATGTTGCCGGCAAACGCCGAGATATCCGCAGGCACGGACAGTCCCCTCTCCCTTCAGGGAGAGGGTTAGGGAGAGGGAGCGGAGTAACAGCAAACACCTCGATAACAGGTGAGCGCCGTTCGCGTTAAGGGGGATTTCCAGCCGCGCTACGCTCCGAAGGCCGCCGCGCCCCCGCCACCAGCTTATCCACAGCCCTGGCCGCCGCAGCCATGCCAAAGGTGGCCGTAACCATCATCACCGCCCCGAAACCACCCGCGCAGTCCAGCTTCACCCCTTCCCCGACGAAGCCCTTGGCCTGGCACACGCTGCCGTCCGGCTTGGGGTAGCGCAGCTGTTCGGTGGAGAACACACAGGGCACGCTGTAATGCCGCCCCGGCGTGCGCGAGAAGTTGTAGTCGCGGCGCAGCAGCGAGCGCACCTTGGCCGCCAGCGGGTCGTTGAAGGTCTTGTTCAGGTCGGCCACCTGCACCTGCGTCGGGTCGACCTGGCCACCGGCGCCGCCGGTGGTGACGATCTGGATCTTGCGCCGCTTGCACCAGGCGATCAGCGCCGCCTTGGCCGGCACGCTGTCGATGCAGTCGATGACGAAGTCCATCTCCGTGGTGATGCAGTCGGCCATGCTCTCGCGGGTGACGAAGTCCGCCACCGCGTGGACCTTGCACGCCGGGTTGATGGCGCGGATGCGCTCGGCCATCACCTCCACCTTGGGCTTGCCCACGGCGCCTTCCAGGGCGTGGACCTGGCGGTTGGTGTTGGTCACGCAGACGTCGTCCAGGTCGAACAGGGAAATCTCGCCGACGCCGCTGCGCGCCAGCGCCTCGGCCGCCCAGGAGCCGACGCCGCCGATGCCGACCACCGCCACGTGGGCCGCGGCCAGGCGCTCCAGGCCCTGGGTGCCGTACAGGCGGGCGATGCCACCGAAACGCTGATCGTCCACTACCATCACAGTGTCTCCGCAAAAAACGCCCGGCATTCTATAGGAAGGCGGGCGCCAGGGCCGGCCGAATTGACGCCCGGCAAGGCCATAACCGGCCACCAGGGACATTCTATGCCGCCCCCGCGGCGTTGGACGGGAGCTATACACCCAGGGGGGTGCGGGGTAGGATGCGCGCCGACCCGTTCCCGGCCCCGAAACACCGACAGGAACCCGATCGCTCCATGCCATCACGCAAATTCGGCCTCAACCTGGTCGTGCTGGTCGCCCTGGCCGCCCTGCTCACCGGCGTCTGGGCCCTGTACAACCGCCCGGTGAGCGCGCCGGACTGGCCGGAAAGCATCTCCGGTTTCTCCTTCTCGCCCTTCCGCCTGGACCAGAGCCCGCAGAGCGGCCGCTTTCCCAGCGACGAGCAGATCCGCTCGGACCTGGAACTGGTCTCGCGGATGACCGAGAACATCCGCACCTACTCGACCAAGGGCAGCCTTTCCGACATCCCCTTCCTCGCCGAGGAGTACGGGATGCGCGTCAGCCTGGGCATCTGGATCAGCGCCGACGAGGCCGAGAACGAGGCGGAGATCGCCCGCGGCATCGAGATCGCCAACCGCTCGCGCAGCGTGGTGCGGGTGATAGTCGGCAACGAGGCGCTGTTCCGCCGCGAGGTCACCAAGGACCAGCTGATCGGCTACCTCGACCGCGTCCGCGCCGCGGTGAAGGTGCCGGTGACCACCGCCGAGCAGTGGCACATCTACGAGAAATACCCGGAGCTGGCCAAGCACGTCGACCTGATCGCCGCCCACGTGCTGCCCTACTGGGAGTTCGTGCCCATGCAGGACTCGGTGCAGTTCGTCCTCGACCGCGCCCGCGACCTGCGTCTGAAGTTTCCGAAAAAGCCGCTGTTGCTGGCTGAGGTCGGCTGGCCCAGCAACGGCCGCATGCGCGGCGGCGCCACCGCCACCCAGGCGGACCAGGCCATCTACCTGCGCGAACTGACCAACGCGCTGAACAAGAAGGGCTACAACTACTTCGTGGTCGAGGCCTTCGACCAGCCGTGGAAGTACACCGACGAAGGCTCGGTGGGCGCCTACTGGGGCGTGTTCAACGCCGCGCGCCAGCCCAAGTTCAACTTCCAGGGCCCGGTGGTGGCCATTCCCAAGTGGCGCGTGCTGGCCATCGCCTCGGTGGTGCTGGCGCTGCTCACCTTCACCCTGCTGCTGATCGACAGCAGCGCCCTGCGCCAGCGCGGGCGGACCTTCCTCGCCGTGGTCTCGTTCGTCTGCGCGTCCATCCTGGTGTGGATCGGCTACGACTACAGCCAGCAGTACAGCACCTGGTTCAGCATCACCGTCGGCGTATTGCTGGGCATAGGCGCGCTGGGCGTGGTGATAGTGCTGTTCACCGAGGCCCACGAGCTGGCCGAGGCCGTGTGGACGCGCAAGCGCCGCCGCCTGTTCCTGCCGGTCACCGCGGCCGAGGCCTACCGGCCCAAGGTCTCCATCCACGTGCCCTGCTACAACGAGCCGCCGGAGATGCTCAAGGAGACGCTGAACGCCCTGGCCAGGCTCGACTACCCGGACTTCGAGGTCCTGGTGATCGACAACAACACCAAGGACCCGGCCGTGTGGGAGCCGGTGCAGGCCCACTGCGAGCTGCTCGGCCCGCGCTTCCGCTTCTTCCACGTGGCGCCCCTGGCCGGCTTCAAGGGCGGCGCGCTGAACTATGCGCTGCAGTTCGTCGCGCCCGACGCCGAAGTCATCGCGGTGATCGACTCCGACTACTGCGTCGAGCCGGACTGGCTCAAGCACATGGTGCCGCACTTCGCCGACGCGCAGATCGCCGTGGTGCAGTCGCCGCAGGACTACCGCGACCAGCACGAGAGCGCCTTCAAGCGCCTGTGCTACGCCGAGTACAAGGGCTTCTTCCACATCGGCATGGTCACCCGCAACGACCGCGACGCGATCATCGAGCACGGCACCATGACCATGGTCCGGCGCCAGGTGCTGGACGAGCTGAAGTGGGCCGAATGGTGCATCACCGAGGACGCCGAGCTGGGCCTGCGGGTGTTCGAGCGCGGCCTCTCGGCGGCCTACTTCGAGCGCAGCTACGGCAAGGGCCTGATGCCCGACACCTTCATCGACTTCAAGAAGCAGCGCTTCCGCTGGGCCTACGGCGCCATCCAGATCATGAAGCGCCACACCGACGCCCTGCTGCGCGGCCGCGGCCCGGACGGCAGCAAGCTGACCGGCGGCCAGCGCTACCACTTCGTCGCCGGCTGGCTGCCGTGGATCGCCGACGGCATGAACATCTTCTTCACCCTCGGCGCGCTGCTCTGGTCGGCGGCGATGATCATCGTGCCCAAGCGCGTCGACCCGCCGCTGCTGATCTTCGCGATCCTGCCGCTGACGCTGTTCGCCTTCAAGGTCGGCAAGATCCTCTTCCTCTACCGCCGCACCGTGGGCGTGAACCTGCGCGACGCGCTGTTCGCCGCGCTGGCCGGGCTGTCGCTGTCGCACACCATCGCCAAGGCGGTGCTGTACGGCTTCGTCACCCGCTCCATCCCGTTCTTCCGCACGCCGAAGATGCGCGCAAGCCACGGCCTGCTGGTGGCCCTGGCGGAGGCCCGCGAGGAAGTCTTCATCATGCTCCTGCTTTGGGGCGCCGCCCTGGGCATCGTGCTGGTGCAGGGCGTGCCCAGCCCGGACCTGATGTTCTGGGTGGTGATGCTGCTGGTGCAGTCGCTGCCATACCTGGCGGCGCTGATCATGGCCCTGCTCTCCTCGCTGCCGCGCCCGCGCGAGGAAGAGGCACTGAGCGGTTCCGAGCAGGTGGGCTGAACGGCCAGGCGCTTTTCGTAGGATGGGTTGAGCCTTGGCGATACCCATGCGGTCATGGCGATGGGTATCGCTTCGCTCAACGCCATCCTACGAAAAGCCATGCTCGCTCCTACGCCATCCCACGCACCGCGCTCCTTGTAGGAGCGCGCCCTGCGCGCGAAATCGCGGGCAGGGCCCGCTCCTACAGTTGAGCTCGGAATGGCCCTGCTCTCTTCGCTGCCGCGCCCGCGCGAGGAAGAGGCGCTGAGCGGGTCCGAGCAGGTGGGCTGAACGGCCGGGCGCTTTTCGTAGGATGGGTTGAGCGAAGCGATACCCATCACCGCGGCAGCATGGGTTTCGCAGGCTCAACCCATCCTACGAAAGCACCCCGGCGCAGTCGGCAAGACAGTCGCGCCCCGCTGCGACCAGACGACGCGCTGTCCCCGCGCTTTTGCTTTAAGATGTGCGCCTTTTCCGTTTCACCCTGGATGCCTTGCCCATGTCCCTGTCGCCGACCCTGGCCCTCGCCTGCGAGCTGATCCGCCGGCCCTCCGTCACCCCCGTCGATGCCGACTGCCAGCAGCTGATGATGCAGCGCCTGGCCGCCTGCGGCTTCGACCTGGAGCCGATGCGCATCGAAGAAGTGGACAACTTCTGGGCCCGCCGCGCTGGCCGTGACGGCGGCGAAGGCCCGGTGCTGTGCTTCGCCGGGCACACCGACGTGGTCCCCACCGGCCCCGAGCAGGCCTGGCAGCACCTGCCGTTCGACGCCCTGATCGACGCCGACGGCATGCTCTGCGGGCGCGGCGCGGCGGACATGAAGGGCAGCCTGGCGGCCATGATCATCGCCACCGAGCGCTTCGTCGCCGAGCACCCGGACCACCGCGGCAGCATCGCCTACCTGATCACCAGCGACGAGGAAGGCCCGGCGCAGCACGGCACCAAGGCCGTGGTCGAGCGCCTGCGCGCGCGCAACGAGCGCCTGGACTGGTGCATCGTCGGCGAGCCGTCGAGCACCACCCTGGTCGGCGACGTGGTCAAGAACGGCCGCCGCGGCTCCCTCGGCGCCACCCTCAAGGTGCGCGGCGTGCAGGGCCACGTGGCCTACCCGCACCTGGCGAAGAACCCCATCCACCTGGCCGCCCCGGCCCTGGCCGAACTGGCCGCCGAGCACTGGGACGACGGCAACGCCTTCTTCCCGCCGACCAGCTTCCAGATCTCCAACATCAACGGCGGCACCGGCGCCACCAACGTCATCCCCGGCGAGCTGGTGGTGGTGTTCAACTTCCGCTTCTCCACCGAATCCACCCCGGAGGGGCTGCAGCAGCGCGTCGCCGCCATCCTCGACAAGCACGGCCTGGACTGGCACATCGACTGGGCGCTGTCCGGCCTGCCGTTCCTCACCGAGCCGGGCGAGCTGCTCGACGCCGTGGCCGCCAGCATCCAGGCGGTCACCGGCCGGCAGACCACCCCCTCGACCTCCGGCGGCACCTCGGACGGGCGCTTCATCGCCACCCTGGGCACCCAGGTGGTCGAGCTGGGCCCGGTCAACGCCACCATCCACCAGGTCAACGAGCGGGTGCTGGCCAGCGATCTCGACCTGCTGAGCGAAATCTACTACCAGACACTGGTGCGGCTGCTGGCATGAGCGACGTGAAGAAAGGCTTCTGCCTGGCCGCCACCCAACCCGACATCCCACCGCCGATGCCGGCCCCGGAGCGGCGCTACGCCCTGCGCAGCTACCAGCTCAACCTGCGCCAGCGCAGCCTGCCGCTGCTCACCGTGCTGAGCCCGCTGCGCACGGAGCGCAAGGACTGAGATGCTCACCTGCCCGATCTGCCAGGCGCCGCTGGAACACCTCGACAACAGCGTGAAGTGCCCCGCCGGGCACAGTTTCGACCGCGCGCGCCAGGGCTACCTGAACCTGCTGCCCGTGCAGCACAAGAAAAGCCGCGACCCGGGCGACAACGCCGCCATGGTCGAGGCCCGCCGCCAGTTCCTCGGCGCCGGCCACTACGCCCCGCTGGCCCGGCGCCTGGCCGAGCTGGCCGCCGAACGCGCGCCGGCGCGCTGGCTCGACATCGGCTGCGGCGAGGGCTACTACACTGCCCAGCTTGCCGAGGCGCTGCCGGACAGCGACGGCTACGCCCTGGACATCTCCCGCGAGGCGGTGAAAGCCGCCTGCCGCCGCGCCCCGCAGCTGACCTGGATGGTCGCCAGCATGGCCCGGGTGCCGCTGGCCGACGCCAGCTGCCAGTTGCTGGCCAGCGTGTTCAGCCCCATCGACTGGAACGAGGCCGCGCGCCTGCTGGCCCCCGGCGGCGGCGTGCTGCGCCTGGGCCCGGGCCGCGACCACCTGCTGGAACTGCGCCAGCGCCTGTACGACGAGGTGCGCGAGTACGTCGACGACAAGCACCTGGCCGACCTGCCGCCGAGCCTGGCCCTGGCCCATACGGAAAGCCTGAATTTCCGCCTGGCCCTGGACAGCCGCGAAGCCCGCGAAACCCTGCTGGCGATGACGCCCCACGGCTGGCGGGTCAACCCGCAGCGCCGCGAGCGCATCCTCGCCGAGCCCTTCGAGGTCACTGTGGCGGTGCGCTACGATTGGCTGGAACGCCAAAAAACCTGACGAGGACGCCCATGCGCCAACCGGATATCGAGATCTACCTGAAGGACGCCGACCAGGCCGCCGTCGGCGCCTGGCTGGCCGAGGCGCTGGGCCCCTGCAGCGAATGGCGGCGCCAGGGCGAGACCTTCAAGTGCCTGGCCGACAGCCCCAGCGGGATGATCCCGCTGACCTGGCTGCCGCAGGCGGTGGGCAAGTGGCACAGCCTGTTCATCGACAGCGACGCCACGCCCTGGGACGACGACCTGGCCTGCGCCAGGGCGGCCAACGCCGCGCTGGGCGTGGAGGTGCGCTGCGCACCGGGCAGCTGGAGCGAAGAACAGGGCGAGGAAGACGCCGACCGCTGGCTGAAGGTGACCGCCGAGGGCGTCGCCGAGATCACCTGGCGAACCGGCTGAAGCACGAAAACGACGCTGGCGCGATGTGCGGCGTCGTTGCTGAAGAGCCGGGCGCCAGGCGCCGGCTGGAAAACGAAGGCCCGTCTCGCGACGGGCCTTTGTCTTCGGGGGCTCAGAGCCTGTTTACGATCTCGCGAGCTAGAGCAGAACAAGGCGAAAACAGGCGAGGAAGCGCAGTTTAGCTAGCTAAATGAGCATTACTCGCCTGTTTTCAACGCAGTTATGCCGACGCGCAGCAGATCGTAAACGGGTTCTCAGACCTTGGAGACGTCTTCCGCCTGCAGGCCTTTCTGACCCTGGATCACCGAGAACTCCACTTTCTGGCCTTCGACCAGGGAGCGGTGACCTTCGCCACGAATGGCGCGGTAGTGGACGAAAACGTCCGGACCGCTGTCGCGTTGAATGAATCCATAACCCTTGGCGTCATTGAACCACTTGACGGTTCCGACCTCACGATCAGCCATTACCACACTCTCCAACTCGCTATTATTTTTGGGTGGCCCCCGGGAATGAGGACTGCAACGGCTCGACAGGCGGAGGGTTGTCCGCATTGACCGTCCAGGGCCTTAGCCGCTGGATGGGCAATTCGAATAACGCCCCAATGACGACCGCGCTCCCGAGTATATAAATCAAAAGTTACAGCTGGAAAGCACTTTTTCGCCTCAGTGCCAGCACCGTGACCGATGCGGCCAAAGTGCCATTTTACGGGGCTTCCAAGGCCATTCTGGTGCACTTGGACGATGTAACGGAGTTGTAAGTTTTGTCATTGTCGGCGTGCTGTAGCGCACATTTCCGCACGCCCATGGTGAAAGTTGCCGACCGGAACTTCGCCCGGCCGGCCTTTGAAATACCTCAAGGTTTCTTCGCGGTGAAATCCGCCAGGTGCCGGGCAAGCGCCTCGTACTGGTTGGCTTCGATGCGGTAGGCCCAGCCCTTGCGCGCCTGGATCTGCCCGTCGGCGAACCCCTCGACGCGGTCCAGCAGCAGCCAGTTCTGCCCGCCCTGCTCCAGCACGCGCCCGCTCAGGCTGGCGCCATCGAGGGTCTTGAGCGTCAGGCTCAGGCGCGCCGGCCCCTTGAACTGCACCTGGTCCAGCGGCGCCGTTTCGCTGAAGGTCAGGGTGCCGAAAGGCGTGGCCATGCCGTTGGCGATGGACTCGTAGGCCAGCTTGGCGTCCCTGGGCAGCTGGCGTACCCGCAGGTTGGGCTCGCCGGCCTTGTCGCGGAACACCGTCAGGGTTTCCCCGCCGGGGTAGCTCACCGACACCTCGGCGACCTTCTCGAAGGGGATGCTGGTGATGCGCCGGTCCAGCCAGTCCAGTTCGTCGGGCGGCAGGCGCAGGTCCTTGTCGATCAGCCAGACCTGCTCGTCGCCGGGCTGGCGCACCAGGCGCCCGCCCTGCTGCGCGGCCTTGCCCACCAGCAGCTCCAGCGGCGCGCCGGCGCTGCGCTCCAGGCTCAGGCGCACGCCGGCGCCCTCGCCCTGGTCGGCGACGCCGAGCTGGGCGAAGTTGCCCGGCTCGCGGGTCTTGGCCTCGACCTTGCGCGCCTGCGCCAGGTCGTGCAGCAGGTCGCCGACCAGGCGCCCGGCCGCCGGGTAGCCGGCCTTGGCCGGCATCACCCAGCGCCCGTCCTGGCGCGCCACGCGGATGTCCGGCTGGCCGGGGCGGCGCACTGTCACCGCGCTCACCTGCTGCGCGTCCAGGCCCGGGAAATAGCGCACCTCCGCCGGCGGCGCCAGGCGGGCCGGCTCGCGCTGCAGCCAGGCGAAGAGGCCACCGAGCGCCACCACCAGGACCACCAGCAGGATCAGACTCTTGCGTTGCATGGCCGCCTCCTCAGGCCTGGCGCCGGCGGCGCCACCACCACAGGGCGAGCACGCCCAGGGTCAGCAGCAGCGGCACGGCGGCGATGTTGACGATCTTCAGGGTGCGGCCGAGGGACTCGATATCCGCGTTCAGCTGGAACTGCACATCGCGCAGCTCCTTGCGGATGCGCACGCGCTCCTGGATGAACTGCTGCATCGCGCTCTGCTGCTCCGGCGTCAGCTCCAGGGCCTTGCCCGGGTCGGGGTTCTGCAGCGCGGCGAGCTTCTGCTCGGTGTCGGCCAGGCGCTGCTTGAGCGCGTCGGCCTTCTCGCGGAAGCGCGTCTCGGCCTGGCGCTGCAGCTCGTCCACCACGGTGAACGGGCGGCTGAAGCGGCCACGCGAGCGCACGCTGATCAGCGCGTCGGAGCCGGCCAGGTTGTCCAGCGCGTTGATCACGAAGCTGGCGTTGTCGGCCCAGGGCTGCGGCACGCGCTGGCCGAAGAAGTCCTGCACCTGCACCCACATGCGGTCGGTGAGCAGGTCGGTGTCGGCCACGGCGATGACGTTGATGCTGTCGGCGCTCTTCAGGCCGTCCTTGCGGCCCTCGATGCCATTGGGGAAGGCGCTCTGCGCCGGGCCCTGGATGCGCGCGGCCATGACGTAGCGCTGGCCGGTGGGCTTGAGCTGGGCCATCAGCTCACCGGGGTCGCGCAGGGTGGCGAAGCGCTGGACGTCGAAGGGCATCGCCTGCGCCGAACTCTGGATCAGCGGGGTGAAGCGGGTCTTCGCGTCCTTGAGCGGTTCGAGGATGCCGGCGGTGGCCAGGGTCAGGTTCTCCAGCCCGGCGGTGGCCACGTCGTTGGCGTCCAGCGCCTTGGCGTCGAGGTTCAGCCAGGCCGGGTGATGCGCCGCGCGCTGGCCCTGGCCCATGCTCACCGACATGGCGTAGCTGGCGTCGCCGAGCACCTTGCCCGGCAGCAGTTGCACGCCCCAGGCCTTGAACAGCGGCTCGAGGTCCGAGGACTGGTCGCCGGGGCCATCCAGCGCGGCCATGGGCGAGGACTTGTCGGCCTCGCTGAAGGGATCGACGAAAGCCAGCAGCTTGCCGCCGCGCAGCACGAACTGGTCGATGGCGTAGAGCGTCTGCTGCGGCAAGTGCTTGGGATGCACCAGCAGCAGCACGCTGACGTCGTCCGGGATGGCGTCGACGTCGGGCTTGAGGCTCTTCAGGTCGAACTGCTGGCGCACCTCGTCGAGCAGCATCCAGGGCGAGCTGGGCTGCTGCGTCTGCATGTCGAAGCCACCGGTCATCTGCAGGGTGCTGAGCACGCCCACCACCGGCCGCCTGGGGTGCGCCAGGGCGTTGACCAGGCGGCTGAGGTCGTACTCCAGGAACGCCTCGTGGTCCGGCTGGAAGAACGGGATCACCTGGATGTTGTCCAGCGCGTCGGTGCCGGCCAGGCCGAAGTACAGGGTGTCGCCGCCCTGGTTCAGCGGCACCGCCTGCAGGCCGAACTCGGCGGCCTTGTCCTCCTCCTCGGAGAACGGCTGCGGGTCGATGACGTGCAGGCGGATCTTGCCGTCGGCCTCGCGCTCGTAGGCCTTGAGCAGTTCCTCCACGCGCTTGGCGTAGTTGCGCAGCGGGACCAGGTCCTTGCTGCCCTTGTCGGAGAAGAAGAAGTACAGGTTGATCGGCTCGCCAATGGAGCCCAGCACCTTCTTCGTGCCGTCGGAGATGGTGTAGAGCTTCTGCTGCGTCAGGTCCAGGCGCGCGCCGGTGAAGGCCAGCCCGGACACCAGGTTGAAAGCCAGGAACAGCAAGGCGATGACCAGCAGCCCGGCGGCGGAATACATCAGTTTCTTCATGCGGGCTTCCTCAATCGGCTTTCTTCAGGTCGACCACCACCGCCGTGGCGGCGAGCCAGGCGACGATCAGGCTGGCGAAGAACAGCAGGTCGCGCAGGTCGATGACGCCCTTGCTGATCGCATCGAAGCGCGTCAGGAAGCTCATCGAGGCCACCGCATCCAGCAGCCACTGCGGCGCCCAGGCATTGAAGGCGTCGAGCACCAGGGGGAAGCCGCTGACGATGAACACGAAGCACATCACCACGGCGAGGATGAAGGCGATCACCTGGTTCTTCGCCAGCGCCGACATGCACGAGCCGATGGCCAGGTAGCCGCCGGCCAGCAGCCAGCTGCCGAGGTAGCCGGCGAGGATGGCGCCGTTGTCCGGCTCGCCCAGGTAGTTGACCGTGAGCACCATGGGGAAGGTCAGCAGCAACGCGATGCCGGCGAACACCCAGGCGGCGAGGAACTTGCCGGTGACCGCCTCGAAGCGGGTGATCGGCAGGGTCATCAGCAGCTCGATGGAGCCGGACTTGCGCTCCTCGGCCCACAGGCGCATGGCCAGTGCCGGGATGAGGAACAGGTAGAGCCAGGGGTGGAAGTTGAAGAAGGCCGTCAGGTCCGCCTGGTTACGCTCGTAGAAATTGCCCAGGTAGAAGGTGAAGACCCCGGACAGCACCAGGAAGATGACGATGAACACGTAGGCCAGCGGGGTGGCGAAGTAGCTCGCCAGCTCGCGCTTGAAGACCACCGGCAACTGCTTCATGCCGCTTCCCCCCTGGTCAGGCTGCGGAACACCTCGTCGAGGCGGCCGCGCTCCACGTCCAGCTCGCGGATGCGCCAGCCGCGCTCGGCGATCAGCGCATTCACCTGCGGGAAGATCACCTCGCCGGGCCTGGCCAACAGCGTCAGGCTGTGCTCCAGCGGGTTCTCTTCCAGCGCCGCCACGCCCGGCAATGCGGCCAGGGCCGCGCGGTCCAGCTCGCCATCGGCGACCAGGGTCACCGCCTGGTGGTAGCGCGAGCGGCTTTCCAGCTCGAAGGGCGTGCCGTCGGCCAGCAGGCGGCCGTTGGCGATCACCACGGCGCGGGTGCAGACTGCGGTGACCTCTTCGAGGATGTGGGTGGAGATGATGACGATGCGCTCGCGGGCCAGGCCGCGGATCAGCTCGCGGACCTGATGCTTCTGGTTCGGGTCCAGGCCGTCGGTGGGCTCGTCGAGGATCAGCACCCGCGGGTCGTGGAGGATCGCCTGGGCCACGCCGACGCGGCGCTTGAAGCCCTTGGAGAGGGTTTCGATGGACTGCTCGCGGACAGGCTCCAGCTCCAGCTGCTCGACCACCCGCGCCACCCGCTCGCGCTTCTGCGCGCCGCGGTAGCCGCGGACCTCGGCGATGAATTCGAGGAAGCCGCGCACGCGCATGTCGCCGTAGCAGGGCGCGCCCTCGGGCAGGTAGCCGATCAGGCGCTGGGCCTGCAGGGTCTGCGTCTGGATGTCGAAACCGTGGATGCTCGCGGTGCCCGAGGTGGGCGCGAGGAACCCGGTGAGCATCTTCATGGTGGTGGACTTGCCGGCGCCGTTGGGGCCGAGAAAGCCCAGGACTTCCCCCGGTTGCACACTGAACGACAGGTCGTCCACCGCGGTGTGCTGCGCGAATCGCTTCGTGAGTCTGCTTATTTCGATCATTTCTCTCACCGTTGCGCCAAGAGCCCGCCGCGAACTCGGAACACACGGGGCAGACGAGCTCCCACAAAATGCCGCCGGGAATATATGAACCGACGGACGGCAGTGCAAGGTGGAGACTGTGACGAAAAAGTACACTGCCGTGCATGAAAATTTATTTAGGAATGCGGTCCTATTCCTACATCGAAAGCAGCCGAGCGGAGGTCATAGCATGCTTCCAGGCTGCCGTCCCACCCTTTTGCCTGCCGTAGCGTTGCGGCACACTAGCGTCCGCTTGGTCGCCACCGAGCCCCGTTCAACTGCCTGCGAGCCCGTATGCCCCGTTACCCGTTCCGCCGCTTCGGCTTTGGCGTCCTGCGCCGCCTGCTCTACCTCTGGGTGCGCTCGGAAACCATCAACCAGTCGTCCCTGAGCCTGAAGATCGACCGCAGCAAGCCGGTGCTCTACGTGCTGCAGCAGCCTTCGGTGAGCGACCTGGCGGTAGTCGACACGGAGTGCCGCAAGGCCGGCCTGCCGCGCCCGGTGATGCCGGTGGCGGTGGGCAGCAGCGTCGAGCCGGCGGCCTTCTTCTACCTGACGCCGGAGCCCGACTGGCTCGGCCGCCAGGACAAGCGCGGCGCGCCGCCGGCGCTGATGCGCATGCTCGCGGCCATCGGCCAGAACGGCGTGGACGACGCGCAGATCGTCCCGGTCAGCGTGTTCTGGGGGCAGTCGCCGGACAGCGAGAAGAGCGCCTGGAAGCTGCTGTTCGCCGACAACTGGGCGGTGACCGGGCGCCTGCGCAAGCTGGCACGCATCCTCATCCTCGGGCGCAAGACGCGCGTGCAGTTCTCCGCGCCCATCCACCTGCGCGAGCTGGTCGACCAGGGCAAGGGCCAGGAGCGCACCCAGCGCATGGTCCAGCGCATCCTGCGGGTGCACTTCCGCAACCAGAAGACCGCGGTCATCGGCCCGGACCTCTCGCACCGCCGCACCCTGGTCAAAGGCCTGCTGCGCGCGCCCCTGGTGCGCCAGGCCATCCAGGAAGAGATCGAGACACAGCACATCTCCACGGAAAAGGCCGAGGCCCTGGCCCTGCGCTACGCCAACGAGATCGCCGCGGACGTGTCCTACCCGGTGATCCGCTTCCTCGAAGTCACCCTCACCTGGTTCTGGAACAAGCTCTACGAAGGCGTGCGGGTCAACCACATCGAGCGCGTGCAGGACGTCGCCCAGGGCCACGAGATCGTCTACGTGCCCTGCCACCGCAGCCACATCGACTACCTGCTGCTGTCCTACCTGCTGTTCCGCAACGGCCTGACGCCGCCGCACATCGCCGCCGGCATCAACCTCAACATGCCGGTGGTCGGCTCCATCCTGCGCCGCGGCGGGGCCTTCTTCATGCGCCGCAGCTTCAAGGGCAACCAGCTGTACACCGCGGTGTTCAACGAATACCTGCACACCCTGTTCAGCCGCGGTTTCTCCACCGAATACTTCGTCGAGGGCGGGCGCTCGCGCACCGGGCGCATGCTCCACCCGCGCACCGGCATGCTCGCCATCACCCTGCGCAGCTTCCTGCGCGACTCGCGCCGGCCGATCGTCTTCGTGCCGGTGTACATCGGCTACGAGCGCGTTCTGGAAGGCCGCACCTACCTGGGCGAGCTACGCGGCGCGGCGAAGAAGAAGGAATCCATCTTCGACCTGTTCAAGGTGGTGGGCGCGCTGCGCCAGCGCTTCGGCCAGGTGTGGGTGAACTTCGGCGAGCCGATCCACCTGGACAGCTTCCTCGAACAGCACGAGCCTGGCTGGCGCAAGCAGGAACTCGGCCCGGAATACCGCCCGGCCTGGCTACCGGAAGCCACCAACCAACTGGCCCGCGAAGTGGCCCGCCACCTCAACGACGCGGCGGCGATCAACCCGGTCAACCTGGTGGCCCTGGCGCTGCTCTCCACCAGCCGCCTGGCCCTGGACGAACGCGCCCTGGAACGCGTGCTGGACCTGTACCTGGCGCTGCTGCGCAAGGTGCCCTACTCGCCCAGCGCCACCCTGCCCGACGGCGACGGCAAGGCGCTGATCGAATACGTGAAGAGCATGAACCTGCTCGCCGAACAGAAGGACGCCCTGGGCCGCATCCTCTACCTGGACGAGCAGAACGCCGTCCTCATGACCTACTACCGCAACAACGTCCTGCACGTATTCGCCCTGCCGGCGCTGATCGCCAGCTTCTTCCAGAGCAACGCGCGGATCAGCCGCGAACAGCTGCTCAACTACACCCGCGCGCTCTACCCCTTCCTGCAACAGGAACTGTTCATCCGCTGGGACCTGGACCAGCTCGACGCCGTGGTCGACCAGTGGCTGGCCGCGCTGGTGGAGCAGAACCTGCTGAAACAGGACGGCGACGCCTACGTGCGCCCGGCGCCCAGCTCGCGCGAATACGTGCTGCTGACCCTGCTGGCCCGCGCCATCACCCAGACCCTGCAGCGCTTCTACATGGCCATCGCCCTGCTGCTCAACGCCGGGCAACGCCAGCTCAGCGCCGAGGAACTGGAGAACCTGTGCACCGTCATGGCCCAGCGCCTGTCCATCCTCCACGGCCTGAACGCCCCGGAATTCTTCGACAAGACACTGTTCCGCAACTTCATCCAGGCCCTGCTCGACCAGCGCGTGCTGCGCAAGGATGAAGAAGACAAGCTGAGCTACCACGAGAAACTGGGCGAAGTGGTCGAAGGCGCGGCCAAGCGTGTGCTGCCGGCGGAGATCCGGTTGTCGATTCGGCAGGTCGCGCTCGAACGCCCAACTGCCGCGCCAGCCGTCGACGCGTCCTGAACCCCCAGCCCCGCCGCAACGGCGGGGCTGCTTGCTGCAGATCAGCGAAACCTCCGCTTACAACCCCTCTCGCAACCTTTGCGCCTAAGCTGTGTCGGATGACGCCCGTTCTATCCGGAAGGAATCCGTCGATGAAGCTCACCGCCCTCCCCCTCCTGTTCATGACCGGCGTGCTTGCCGCCTGCGCCTCGAATTCGCCTTCGCAGAGCGCTTCGCTCAGTGGCGAGGTGTTCTATCTGCAGCGCATCGCGCTGCCGCCGGGTGCGCAGGTTTCGGTGAGCCTGCAGGATGTTTCCCTGGCCGATGCGCCGGCCGTGGAGCTGGCTTCGCAGACGCTGCCCGGCGGGCAGCAGGTGCCGGTGGCCTTCAAGCTCGATTACGACCCGCAGCGGGTCCAGCCCGGCCATAGCTATGCGGTCAGCGCGCGTATCGAGAATGCCGGCAAGCTGCTGTTCATCAGCACCGAGCGCCACAGCGTCAAGCTCGACGGCAGCGATCCGCAGCCGCTGCGCATCCGCGTCGACGCGGTGCGCTGATCCGTCCTCCTGCGGCCGGTTCCGTTGCCGGCCCGGCCTCGCTAAGCTTGCCCCTTCTTCCTTCGCCGAGACGCTCGGCGAAGGTTTCGCCCTGCCCCACAAGGAATCCCGATGCTGCGTTTCACCGCCCTGCTGGCCGGCGCCCTGCTGTCCGCCAATGCCTTCGCCCTGTCCCTCGCCAACCTCAGCCAGACCGATGCCAGCGGCGGCCTCAAGGATGCCCTGAGCCAGGGCGCGCAGATCGCGGTCAAGCAGTTGGGCAAGCCCGGCGGCTTCACGAACGATCCGGCCGTGCGCATCGAGCTGCCGGGCAAGCTGGGCAAGGCCGCCAAGGTGATGAAGCAATTCGGCATGGGCGCCCAGGTCGACCAGTTGGAAGCCAGCATGAACCAGGCCGCCGAGGCCGCCGTGCCGCAGGCCCAGACGCTGCTGGTGGATGCGGTGAAGAAGATGACCGTGCAGGACGCCAAGGGCATCCTCGCCGGCGGCGACGATTCCGCCACCCAGTACCTGGAACGCAGCAGCCGCGAGCAGTTGCGCCAGCGCTTCCTGCCGATCGTCAAGCAGGCCACCGACAAGGTCGGCCTGGCCAAGCAGTACAACGCCTTTGCCAGCCAGGCCGCGGCTTTTGGCGTGGTCGATGCCAAGGATGCGAATGTCGAGGGCTATGTTACCGAGCAGGCGCTGGATGGGCTGTTCAAGGTGATCGCCCAGCAGGAGAAGGGGATTCGGGAGAATCCGGCGGGGGCGGCTACCAGTTTGGCGAAGAAGGTTTTTGGGGCGCTCTGAGGCCCGCGGAACTCGTAGGAGCGAGCTTGCTCGCGAAGGGTGTTTTTCCGGTTACATCGTTGTATCAGGTGACTCCGCTCCCTCTCCCCAACCCTCTCCCTGAAGGGAGAGGGAGCTGTCCTGAGTAGCCTGGAAGGTAGGCGCCATCCTGCGGTGTTGTGGCTGCAAGTACCGTTCGCGAGCAAGCTCGCTCCTACAGGGTGGTCCCGGACCCTAGGGCGTATGACCGCGAACGGTCATACGCCCTACGCAGGTTCCTGCTTCACCCTGAACCAGGCCGCATACAGCGCCGGCAGGAACAGCAGCGTCAGCGCCGTGGCGACGATCAGCCCGCCCATGATGGCCACCGCCATCGGCCCGAAGAACGCGCTGCGCGACAGCGGGATCATCGCCAGCACCGCCGCCAGCGCGGTCAGCACGATGGGGCGGAAGCGCCGCACCGTGGCCTCGATGATGGCGTGCCAGCGGTCCAGGCCGTGAGCGATGTCCTGCTCGATCTGGTCCACCAGGATCACCGAGTTGCGCATGATCATCCCGGCCAGGGCGATGGTGCCGAGCATGGCGACGAAGCCGAAGGGCTTGTGGAACGCCAGCAGGAACAGGGTCACGCCGATCAGCCCCAGGGGCGCGGTGAGGAACACCATGGCCATGCGCGAGAAACTGCGCAGCTGGATCATCAGCAGCGTCATCACCACCACCAGGAACAGCGGGATACCGGCGTTCACCGAGTTCTGCCCCTTGGCCGAATCCTCCACCGTGCCGCCCACTTCCAGCAGGTAGCCGTCCGGCAGTTCGGCGCGGATCGGCTCGAGGGTCGGGGAAATCTGCTTGACCAGGGTGGCCGGCAGCGAGTCGTCGTAGATGTCCGCGCGCACGGTCACCGTCGGCAGGCGGTTGCGCCGCCAGATGATGCCTTCCTCGAAGCCGTACTCCAGGGTCGCCACCTGCGACAGCGCCACGCTGCGGCCGTTGTTGGTGGGGATGGCCAGGCTCGGCAGCTGCGACAGGTCCTGGCGCTCGCGGGCGTCGCCGCGCAGGAGGATCTCGATCAGCTCGTTGTCCTCGCGGTAGTAGCTGACGGTGGAGCCGGTCAGCGAACTCTGCAGGAACTGCGAGACGTCCTGGGTGCTCACGCCCAGGGCGCGGGCGCGGTCCTGGTCGAGGTTGAGGCGGATGACCTTGCTCGGCTCCTCCCAGTCCAGGTGCACGTTCACCACGTGGGGGTTCTCGCGCATCTTCGCCGCGACCTTGCGCGCCAGCTCACGCACTTGCTGGATGTGCTCGCCGGACACCCGGAACTGCACCGGGTAGCCCACCGGCGGACCGTTCTCCAGGCGGCTGATGCGGCTGCGCAGCGTGGGGAAGTCCTCGGCCATGCGCTGGATCAGCCACTGGCGCACCTCCTCGCGGCCCTTCAGGTCCTTGGCCAGCACCACGAACTGGGCGAAGCTCGCCGCCGGCAGCTGCTGGTCCAGCGGCAGGTAGAAGCGCGGCGAGCCGGTGCCGACGTAGGCCACGTAGTTCTCGATGCCCGGATGCTCGGCGAGCAGCTTCTCCAGGCGCTTGACCTGCTCGGCGGTGGCGGCCAGCGAGTCGCCCTCGGCCAGCTTCAGGTCCACCAGCAGCTCCAGGCGCACCGACGGCGGGAAGAACTGCTGCGGTATCAGGCGGAAGGCGGCGATGGAGCCGACGAAGGCCAGAAGGGTCAGGACGATCACCGCCTTGTTGTGGCGCACGCACCACTCCACCAGGCGCCGGAAGTGCTGGTAGAAGCCCGTCGAGTAAGGGTCGTGGCCCTTGTCGCTGCCGCCGTGCTTTTCCGCATGGCGCTTGGCCAGATCCGGCAGCAGCTTGGCGCCCAGGTAGGGCACGAACATCACCGCGGCCACCCAGGACACCAGCAGCGCGATGGTCACCACCTGGAACAGCGAGCGGGTGTATTCGCCGGTGCCCGACTGCGCGGTGGCGATCGGCAGGAAGCCGGCGGCGGTCACCAGGGTGCCGGTGAGCATCGGGAAGGCGGTGCTGGTCCAGGCGAAGCTGGCCGCCTTGAGGCGGTCGTAGCCCTGCTCCATCTTCACCGCCATCATCTCCACGGCGATGATGGCGTCGTCCACCAGCAAGCCCAGCGCCAGCACCAGCGCGCCGAGGGAAATCTTGTGCAGGCCGATGTCGAAGTAGCGCATGCAGACGAAGGTCATCGCCAGCACCAGCGGGATCGACAGCGCCACCACCAGGCCGGTGCGCAGGCCCAGGGAGAAGAAGCTCACCAGCAGCACGATGACCAGCGCCTCGGCCAGCACCCGGACGAACTCGCCCACGCCTTCGCGCACGGCGGCCGGCTGGTCCGACACCTTGCGCAGCTCCATGCCCGCCGGCAGGTTCTGCTGCAGGCGGTGGAACTCGTTTTCCAGCGCCTTGCCCAGCACCAGGATGTCGCCGCCGTCCTTCATCGCCACGGCGATGCCGATGGCGTCCTCGCCCATGAAGCGCATGCGCGGCGCCGGCGGGTCGTTGAAGCCGCGGTGCACCTCGGCCACGTCGCCGATGCGGAAGGTGCGGTCGCCCACGCGGATGGGGAACTGGCGGATGTCCTCCACCGAATCGAAGCGCCCGGACACCCGCAGCTGCACGCGGTCGCTGGCGGTCTCGAAGAAACCGGTGGCGCTCACCGCGTTCTGCTCCTCCAGGGCCTTCTGCACCGCCGCCAGGGGCAGGCCGAGGGTGGCCAGCTTGGTGTTCGACAGGTCGATCCAGATCTTCTCGTCCTGCAGGCCGACCAGCTCGACCTTGCCGACGTCCTTGATGCGCTGCAGCTGCAGCTGGATGCGGTCGGCGTAGTCCTTCAGCACCGCGTAGTCGAAGCCCTTGCCGGACAGCGCGTAGATGTTGCCGAAGGTGGTGCCGAACTCATCGTTGAAGAACGGCCCCTGGATGCCCTGCGGCAGGGTGTAGCGGATGTCGCTGACCTTCTTGCGGATCTGGTACCACAGCTCGGGGATGTCCCTGGACTTGAAGTCCTCGCGGGCGACGAAGGTCACCTGCGACTCGCCCGGGCGCGAGAAGGAGACGATGCGGTCGTAGTCGCCGGTCTCCATCAGCTTCTTCTCGATGCGCTCGGTGACTTGGCGCGAGACTTCCTCGGCGGTGGCGCCGGGCCAGTTGGTCTTCACCACCATGGCCTTGAAGGTGAAGGGCGGGTCCTCGCTCTGGCCGAGCTTGGTGTAGGACAGCGCCCCGGCGATGCCCAGCAGCAGCATCAGGAAAAGTACGATCGGTCGGTTCTGCAGGGCCCAGGCGGAGAGGTTGAAGCGCATCCTGCGTCACTCCTTCGCCAGCAGCTTGACCGAACGGTTCTCGCGGTCGACCGGGCGTACCTGCTGGCCTTCGCGCAATACCTGGACGCCCGCGGCGACCACCCAGTCGTCGGGCTGCAGCCCTTCGAGCACCGGCACCCGGTCCTCGGTGTAAGGCCCGATGCGCACCGGCCGGCGGTGCAGGCTGGCATCCTTCGGGTCGACCACCCAGACGAACGGCTGGCCGCCCTCGGCGCTCACCGCCGCCAGCGGCACAGCCAGGGGCACGGCGCCCTCACTGTGGATGTACACCCGGGCGCTCTGGCCCAGTTCGGCCGGCACCTTGGCATCGTCGAAGGCCACCCGCGCGGCGAAGGTGCGCGACTGTGGGTCGGCGGCCGGCGACAGCTCGCGGATATGCCCGCTGAAGCGCTTGTCCGGCTGCGACCACAGCTCGACGCTGACGCCCTCGCCGATGCGGAAGCGCTCGATGGCGTGTTCGGGGAAGCTGATCAGCACTTCGCGGTCACCATCGGCAGCCAGGGTGAAGACCGTCTGCCCGGCGGCCACCACCTGCCCCACTTCGACGCGCCGCGCCGAGATCACCCCGTCCTGCGGCGCGCGCAGCACGGCGTAGTCGGCCTGGTTGCGCGCCACGTCGTACTCGGCGCGCACCTGCTTCATGCGCGCCTCGCCGGCGCGGTAGGTGTTCTCGATGTTGTCGAACTGCGACTGGCTGACCAGCTTGCGCTCCAGCAGCACCTTGTAGCGCTGATATTCCGAACGCACGGTCTGCAGGTTGGCCTCGGCGGCGGCGACCTGGGCGCGGTTGGCCTCCAGCTGCAGGCGCACGTCCTCGGGGTCGAGTTCGGCCAGCGGCTGGTCGCGGCGCACGCGCTCGCCGGTCTCCACCAGTCGCTTGGCCACCTTGCCGCCGATGCGGAACGCCAGCTCCGGCTCGTGGCGGGCGCGCACCTCGCCCGGGTAGGCCTCGGTGACCGAACGCGCCAACTGCGGCTGCACGACCATGGCCGGGCGCAGCGCCGGCTTGGCCGGCTCGCCGTTGCCGCAGGCGGCAAGGGTCAGGGAGAAGGCGAGAGGGACAGCGACGGACAAGGCATGGCGGAACATGATGTATGACCTTTCGCAAAACGCAGTTGAATTCTTATACTCGGCGGTATAGTAAGAATACAAAACCGACCAGTCCAGTATTTGAAGTGTAAATAACATGTCCCAGCCCACTACCCCCACCGGCCCCGGCCGCCCCAAGGACCCGGCCAAGCGCCAGGCGATCCTCGAAGCCGCCAAGGAGCTGTTCGTCCGCAACGGCTACGACGGCAGCAGCATGGAAGCCATCGCCGCCGAGGCCGGGGTTTCCAAGCTCACCGTGTACAGCCATTTCACCGACAAGGAGACGCTGTTCTGCGAGGCGGTGCAGGCCAAGTGCGCCGAGCAGGTGCCGGAGCTGTTCCACGAACCGCCGGCCGACGCGCCCACCCGCGAGCTGCTGCTGAACATCGCGCGCGGCTTCAACCGCCTGATCAACAGCCCCGAGGCCATCGCCCTGAGCCGCCTGATGATCGCCCAGGGCGGGCAGAACCCGGCGCTGTCGCAGATGTTCTTCGACGCCGGCCCGCAGCGCGTGCTGGACCAGATGCAACGGCTGATCGCCCAGGCCCAGCGCAAGGGCGAACTGCGCGAGGGCGACGCACGCAACGCCGCCGAGCATTTTTTGATGCTGGTGCAGGGCTGCCTGCACTTCCGCCTGCTGATCGGCTGCGTCGAGCGGCCGCCGCTGGAGGAGAGCGAAAGGCATGTGCAGGAGGTGGTGGAGTTGTTTTTGCGGGCATATCGGCCTTGAGGCCTATGCCGTGGGCGCTTCTCCTGTAGGAGCGAGCTTGCTCGCGAAGGGGGTTCCCCGGTGGCTACGGTGTCTTGGCTCGGCTCCGCCCCTCTCCCTAACCCTCTCCCTGAAGGGAGAGGGGACCGTTGGGCAGACACGGATGTTCTGGAGTTCGCCGGCAACTCCAGCGGTTCCGGCTGAAACCACTCCTTCTCTCGGCACAGACAAGCCCCCTCTCCCTTCAGGGAGAGGGCTGGGGAGAGGGGACGGACTTCGACCTCGCTCTGGAGCAAGGCCTGACACCATTGTTCGCGACGCCCCCCTCGCTCCTACGAAAAGCCCCCTGCTCAGGGCTTCAGGGACTTCAACGGATAGATGTCATACCGGCTCGACTTCCCTTCCAGGCTGTAGCTCGGCTTGGCGCCCTCGATGATCGGCGCCTTGCGCGGGCGCTTGACCACCACGCGGTGGCTGGCCAGGGCCAGGGCCGCCTGGAGCAGCGCCGGGGCGTCCATGTCGTCGCCCACCAGGGGGCGGAACAGGCGCATTTCCTTTTTCACCAGGGCGCTCTTGTCGCGGTGCGGGAACATGGGGTCGAGGTAGATCACCTGGGGCGCTTCGCCCTGCCAGGCGCCCATCAGGTCGATGGCGTTGCCCTGGTGCAGTTGCATGCGCGCCACTATCGGCGCCACTTCCAGGTCTCGCGCCGCGCGGGCCAGGCCATCTTCCAGCAGGGCGGCGATCAGCGGTTGGCGTTCGATCAGCTGCATCTCGCAGCCCAGGGTGGCGAGGACGAAGGCGTCGCGGCCCAGGCCGGCGGTGGCGTCGAGCACCTGCGGGCGCACGCCCGGCTGCACGCCCACCGCCTTAGCGATCATCTGCCCGCTGCCGCCGCCGAACTGGCGGCGGTGGGCGGCGGCGCCTTCGAGGAAGTCCACGCGCACCGGGCCCGGCGAGTCCGGGCCCAGTTGCAGTAGTTGCAGGCCCTGCTCGCCCAGTTGCAGGGCGAAGTCCGCCGCGCCCTCCTCCGCCAGTTCCAGGCCCAGACGCCGGGCCCATTGTCCGGCGGCTTCGCGGTAGTGGGGCTGCAGGGCCTGGACGATGATGCGGGGAGTGTCTGCGCTGGCGCTCATGCGGGTCGATCCGGTGCAAAAGCGCCGATTCTACCGCAGGCCCCGGCTCAGCGCCGGAACAGCGCATTGAGGCGGGCGAAGGGCATGCCTTCCTGGGTCGCCTCCAGGCGCCCGCCGGCCAGTTCGCTGGCGGCGTGAAAGAAAGCGCCATAGGCCACCCGAGCCAGCGACGAACCCAGGCTGACGCGCTTCACGCCGAGTTCAGCCAGGTCGCTCAGCGACAGTTGCAGGGCCGGCGAGCCGACCAGCACGTTCACCGGCCGCGGCGCCACCGCGCGTACCACCGCGTCGATCTGCTCGCGGGTGGTCAGCCCGGGCGCGTAGAGCACGTCGGCACCGGCCTCGGCGAAGGCCACCAGGCGGCGGATGGTGTCGTCCAGGTCGTCGCGGCCGTGCAGCAGGTTCTCCGCGCGGGCCGCCAGGGTGAAGGGGAATTCCAGCGAGTGCGCGGCCTGCACCGCCGCGCGCACGCGTTCCACCGCCAGTTCGAAGGGATAGATGGGATCGTCCGGGCGGCCAGTGGCGTCCTCGATGGAGCCGCCCACCAGGCCGATGCTGGCGGCCAGGCGGATGGTCGCCACGCAGTCCTCGGGCGCGTCGCCGTAGCCGTTCTCCAGGTCGGCGGCCACCGGCAGCGGCGTTGCTTCGACGATGGCGCGGGCATTGGCCAGGGCTTCCTCGCGGCTCACCTCGCCTTCGGCGTCGCAGCGGCCGAGAGCGAAGGCCAGGCCGGCGCTGGTGGTGGCCAGGGCCTCGAAGCCCAGCCCGGCGAGCATTTTCGCCGAGCCGGCGTCCCAGGGGTTGGGCAGGACGAACAGGCCGTCGCGCCGGTGCAGGGCCTGGAAGGCCAGGCCGCGTTCGTGTTGGGTGGTCATGGGGGCGCTCTCCGTGCGAATGGGAGCTTGCAGGTTAGCGCAACCGCGGCCTCAGAGCAGGCCCAGTTGCTCCACTTCCGGCTGCGGCAGCTGTAGCACCGGCAGGCTCGGCAGGCGCTCGGCCAGCAGGGCGTGGAAGCGCTGTGCCTGTTCGGCGGCGCGGTGGTTGTCCGGGGTGTGGAGGAACACGTGAGGCGTCAGGCCGTCCTCGATCCAGCCGGCCACCTTGTCCACCCAGGGCGTCAGGTAGGCCTGGTTGGCGTCCAGGTCCGGCCCGCCGATGAAGCGCACCTGCGGGCTGTCGCTGAAGGCCGCCGGGCGCACCGGAATCCTCGGTTTCTTCGACTGCGCATGGCGCACCGCCGGGTCGTCGGACTGGCAGGCGAACAGCGCCCGCGAATCCAGGCAGATGCGCTCCACGCCGCGCTCGTGGAGCAGGCGGTTGAGCACCCGCTCCTCCTCGCCCTTTTCGAAGAATGCCGGGTGGCGCACTTCCACGGCGATGCGCCGGGCGCCGAACTCGTCCAGCCAGGCGGCCAGCTCGCCCAGGCGCTGCGGGCCGAAGCCGGCGGAAAGCTGCAGCCACAGCGGGCTCACCCGGGTGCCCAGCGGCGCCAGCAGGTCGAGGAAGTCGCGTGTGGCGCCGAACTGCTCGCGCAAATCACCTTCGTGGCTGATGTCGCGGGGCAGCTTGGCGCAGAAGTGGAAGTCCGCCGGCATGGTCTGCGCCCAGCGCTGCAACGTGTCGGCGCTGGGCCGGGCATAGAAGGTGGTGTTGCCCTCCACCGCGTTGAACACCTGGCTGTAGAAGCCCAGGGTGTCGGCCGGGCGCAGGTCGGCGGGGTAGAAGCTGCCGCGCCAGGCGGGCTCGTTCCACGACGGGCAGCCCAGGTAGTACGGCAGGCCCATCAGGCGTAGAGGTCGATGCCCAGCACTTCCGGGGCGTCGTAGCCGCCCAGCGGCAGGTTGGCGGTGCTGCTGTAGCTGGCCAGGGCCTGGGCGGCGCGGTTGCTGACCGGACGCTGGTAGGCCAGGACGTCGCTGAGGACGATGGGCAGGCTGCCGCTGCCGGCGTTGCCCGGCTCCACGTAGCGCGTCTGCGCCTGCTGCTCCAGGCCCTGGCTGGCGGCCACCGAGGCCGGCTGCTCGCGACGCGCCTCGGCCTCGCGCATGACCTCGCGATAGGGCGTGACCGCGGTGCCGGGGCGGCTGCCGGAGTCGGGCGTGATGGAGTAGCTGGACAGGCCGTCGATGCGCATGTTCAGGGCTCAGCGGATGAGGATTTCACTCTAGCGAGCGTCCAGGGGCTTGGCAATCGCCGGTCAGCCGGCCTTGGGCGTGGCCACGTTGTCGCGCAGGTAGACCGGCTGCGCCTGGTCCGCCGGCACGGCATCGCCGCGTTCCCAGGCGAACAGCGCCAGGTCCAGCAGGTCTCCGGCGTTGGGCAGCAGGCTGGCGTCCTCGGCCTGCACCTTCACCGCCAGGCGCTCGCAGTAGCCCCAGCCGGTGCCGGCGCCGAACCAGTCGCCCTCGGCATCGCGCGGCAGCGCCACCTTTTCCGGCGGCAGCACCGCCTCGGCGCCGGCCAGGCGCATCTCGCCCTGCTCCAGGCGGTAGCAACCCCAGTAGACCTCGTCCATGCGCGCGTCGATGGCGGCCGCCACCTGGCTGGCGCCGTGCTCGCGGTGGGCCCGCTGGGCCAGCACCGCGAGGTCGGAGATCGGCAACACCGGCTTGTCCAGGGCGAAGGCCAGGCCCTGCACCACGCCGATGGCGATGCGCACGCCGGTGAAGGCGCCGGGGCCGCGGCCGAAGGCAATGGCGTCCACCGCGGCCAGGGCGATGCCGGCCTCGTCGAGCAGCTCCTGCACCATCGGCAGCAGGCGCTTGGCATGCAGCCGCGGGATCACCTCGTGGCGGCTGAAACGCCGGCCGTCGTGCAGCAGGGCGACGGAACAGGCTTCGGTGGAGGTGTCCAGGGCCAGCAGGGTGGGCATCGGGGTCTTCCGGCAAGCTGAAAAAGGGCGGGCATTATAAACGCCAAAGGCCCGCAAGCGGGCCTCTGGTGCAGGTCGGGCGGCGACTCAGCTGAGCGCGGCCAGGACCTTGGCGGTAATCTGGTCCACCGAGCCGACGCCTTCGACGCGGCTGTACTTCGGGGTGCCTTCGACGGCGGCCAGCTTCTGGTAGAAGTCGACCAGCGGCTTGGTCTGGGTGTGGTAGACCGACAGGCGGTGGCGCACGGTCTCTTCGCGGTCGTCGTCGCGCTGGATCAGGTCTTCGCCGGTGACGTCGTCCTTGCCGGCGACCTTCGGCGGGTTGTGCTCGACGTGGTACACGCGGCCGGAGGCCGGGTGCACGCGGCGGCCGGCCATGCGGCTGACGATCTCTTCGTCGTCGACGGCGATCTCGATCACGTGGTCGATGCTCACGCCGGCTTCCTTCATGGCCTCGGCCTGGGGAATGGTGCGCGGGAAACCGTCGAACAGGAAGCCGTTGGCGCAATCGGGCTGGGCGATGCGCTCCTTGACCAGGTTGATGATCAGGTCATCCGAAACCAGGCCGCCGGCATCCATCACGCTCTTGGCCTGCAGGCCCAGCTCGGTGCCGGCCTTGACCGCTGCGCGCAGCATGTCCCCGGTGGAGATCTGCGGAATGCTGAACTTCTCGGTGATGAAGCGAGCCTGAGTACCTTTGCCGGCACCGGGCGCCCCGAGCAGAATCACACGCATCGATATGCTCCTTAGTCTTGTTGAAAGCGAAATCCCGGATCTGCCTTATGGGGCCTATCTGAACATGCTTGAAATGGCGCAGGAATACGCCGAAAGGCTGATCAAGATACACAGCGCACCCTGAGCGCACAAGCCACCGGAAAGTCGTGGCCGGGGCCGCTCAACCGGTGTTGCGCAGCCCCGCGGCGATGCCCGCCACCGTCACCAGCAGGGCCTGTTCCAGACCGCCGCAGGCCTCGCCCTCGCAGCGTCTGGAACGGGCCAGCAGCTCCGCCTGGAGCAGGTGCAGCGGGTCCAGGTAGATGTTGCGCACGGCGATGGATTCGCGCGTCTCTGTGGCCTGCGCCAGCAGGCGCTGCTGACCGGTCAGGCCGAGAACCACGCGCAGCGCCTGCGACAATAGGTCGCGTAAATGCGCACCTAATGGTCGCAGTTCCGATTGCACCAGACGTTCGTCGTAGAGTTGGGCGATCTCACCGTCGGCCTTGGCCAGGACCATCTCCAGCATGTCGATGCGCGCGCGGAAGAACGGCCACTGCTCGCGCATGCGCTGCAGCAGGCTGCCCTCGCCGCGGTCGATGGCGTTGAACAACGCGGTCTCCCAGCCCAGCCAAGCCGGCAGCATCAGCCGCGTCTGCGTCCAGGCGAAGATCCACGGGATGGCCCGCAAGCTCTCGATGCCGCCCTGGCGGCGCTTGGCCGGGCGGCTGCCCAGGGGCAGGCGGCCGAGTTCCTGTTCCGGCGTGGCCTCGCGGAAGTAGTCGACGAACTGCGGCGTCTCGCGCACCACCTGGCGGTAGGCGGCCAGGGAATCGGCAGCCAGGCGCTGCATTTCCTCGCGCCAGGCCGGCTCCGGCGCCGGTGGCGGCAGCAGCGTGGCCTCCAATACCGCGGCCAGGTAGAGGTCGAGGTTCTGCCGGGCGATGCCGGGCAGGCCGAACTTGAAGCGGATCATCTCGCCCTGTTCGGTGGTGCGGAAGCGCCCCGCCACCGAGCCCGGCGGCTGCGAGAGGATGGCCGCGTGGGCCGGGCCGCCGCCGCGCCCGACGGTGCCGCCGCGGCCGTGGAACAGCAGCAGCTCGACGCCATGGGCGCGGCAGATGTCCACCAGTGCTTCCTGGGCGCGGTATTGCGCCCAGGCGGCGGCCAGGGTGCCGGCGTCCTTGGCCGAGTCGGAGTAGCCGATCATCACTTCCTGCGGCCCGGCCAGAGCTTCGCGGTAGGCGTCCAGGCCGAGCAGGCGGTCGATGCAGGGGCCGGCGTTGTCCAGGTCGTCGAGGGTTTCGAAGAGTGGCACCACGCGCAGCGGCCGGCGCAACCCGCACTCCTTGAGCAGCAGTTGCACCGCCAGCACGTCGGACGGCTGGCCGGCCATGGAGATGACGTAGGAACCCAGCGAGGCCGCCGGCGCGGCAGCCGCCACGCGGCAGGTGGCCAGGACTTCGTCGGTGTCGGCGCTGGCCTGGTAGTCCGCCGGCAGCAGCGGGCGATGGTTGCCCAGCTCCTCCAGGAGGAATTCCTGGCGCACCGCCTCGTCCCACTCCTGGTAGCGGCCCAGGCCCAGGTACTCGGTGATTTCGCTCAGGGCGGCGGCGTGGCGGCCGGAGTCCTGGCGGATGTCCAGGCGCGTCAGGAACAGGCCGAAGGTGGCGGCGCGGCGCAGGCTGTCGAGCAGCGCGCCGTCGGCGATCACGCCCATGCCGCAGGCGTGCAGCGAGCGGTGGCACAGCTCCAGCGGCGCCAGCAGCTCGCGGTTGTCCTGCAGCACCGCCTCGGGTGCAACCTCGTCTTCGCTCAGCGCGCGCTGGGCCCAGGCCCGCGTGGCGCGCAGGCGTTCGCGCAGTTGCTTGAGCAGGGCGCGGTAGGGTTCGGCCACCTCGCCGGTTTCCGCCAGCAGTTCCTCGCTGGCCTGCTGCATGGAGAGGTCGGCGGCCAGGCTGTCGACGTCGCGCAGGTAGAGGTCGGCGGCCATCCAGCGCGCCAGCAGCAGCACCTCGCGGGTGACGGTGGCGGTGACGTTGGGGTTGCCGTCGCGGTCGCCGCCCATCCAGGAGGCGAAGCGGATGGGCGCGGCCTGCAGCGGCAGGCGCTGGCCGGTGCAGCTTTGCAGGGTCTCGTCGACGTGGCGGAGGAAGTCGGGCACGGCGTGCCAGAGGGAATGCTCGATCACCGCGAAGCCCCACTTGGCCTCGTCCACCGGCGTTGGCCGGGTGCGGCGGATCTCGTCGGTGTGCCAGGCCTCGGCCACCAGCCGGCGCAGGCGCGTGTCCACCTGCTCGCGCTCTTCGGGGAGCAGGTCGGTGTGGTCCTTGGCCGCCAGTTGCGCGGCCATGGCGTCGTATTTCTGGATCAGGGTACGCCGCGCCACTTCGGTGGGGTGCGCAGTGAGCACCAGCTCGATGTCCAGCTGCGCCACCTGGCGCGCCAGCTCCGCCGGCTCCACGCCGGCCTTGCGCAGGCGCCCCAGCAGCTCGCCGAGCACGCGCTGCTCGAAGGGCTGCGGCTCCTTCGGCCCGCGGCGACGGATGCGGTGGTACTGCTCGGCGATGTTGGCCAGGTTGAGGAACTGGTTGAAGGCCCGCGCCACCGGCAGCAGCTCGTCCTCGCCCAGGCCGTCGAGGGCCGCCGCCAGCTGCCGCGCGCCTTCGGCCGAACCGCGCCGCGCCGCCTTGGCGCCCTGGCGGATCAGCTCGACCTTGTCGAGGAAGGCCTGGCCGTACTGGCTGCGGATGGTCTGCCCGAGCAGTTCGCCCAGCAGGTGCACGTCCTCGCGCAGGCGCGCGTCGATATCCGCCATGGGGGTTCTCCGTGTCTGGATTCTCTTACAGTGCCGCCTGGCGACACTCACTGACAAGCGTGCGACGAACGCCCGCGATCCTGCTCCGACAGCGTCTAGGCTAGATGTGATCCCGAAGGATTCGGGAAATTCTTCCCGGCGGCTCCAAAAGGGCCGTCTCCCCGCCGGCCACGAGCCGGCCCATGAGGTGAACATGAAGATCCGCGATCTGGTACGCCATTGGGAACAGAACGCCAGGGGGCGCATGACCAGCCACAGCTACAGCATCCCGCTGGACGTGGAAACCGCCGCGCGCCTGGCCGCGCTGCACGACATGTACCCCAAGCGCAGCGTCGAGGAACTGCTCGGCGAGCTGGTCGGCTCGGCCCTGGAAGAACTGGAGGCGAGCTTCCCCTACGTGAAGGGGCAGAAGGTGGTGGCGCTGGACGAACAGGGCGACCCGCTCTACGAGGACGTCGGCCCTACCCCGCGCTTCCTGCAGCTGTCGCGCAAGTACCTGCATGAGCTGACGGGGCACAAGGAAGAGCCGAGCCATTCCTGACTGCTGTAGGAGCGGGCCCTGCCCGCGATTTCGCGCGCAGGGCGCGCTCCTACAGGGGTATGACGTGGCTGTCGCGAACGGAGCCCTACGGCGAGCAGAGCATCTGCCGCGTTCTCTCAATGCCGGCCATGCACCCCGGGCACGTGCAGGTGCCCGGCCTCGGCGCAGGCTTCCGGCACCGCCGAGGGTTCGGCGGGTAGCTGCAGTTCGCGGAGGATGCCGCAGTCCTCGCTGTTGCCGCTGCCGCTGCAGCGGGCGCGCAGGTCCTGCAGTTGCTGGCGCAGCGACTGCAGTTCGGCGATACGCACTTCCACGTGGTGCAGGTGCTCGTCGATCAGCCGGTTGGCGGTGCCGCAGTCGGACTCGGGGCGGTCGCGCAGGCCGAGGAGGATGCGGATTTCCTCCTGGGTCATGTCCAGCGAGCGGCAGTGGCGGATGAACGACAGCCGCTCGACGTGGGCGTTGTCGTATTGCCGGTAGTTGCCGCCGGTGCGCGCCGGCTCCGGCAGCAGGCCCTCGCGCTCGTAGTAGCGGATGGTCTCCACCGGGCAGCCGGTCAGTTTCGCCAGTTCACCGATCTTCATCGCCCTTCCCTCCCGGAACCGCTTGACTCTGTAGTTGCTACAGGGTGTGCAATCGCAAGCATACCGTCAAATGGGAAACGACCTGATGACCGACGCCAACAGCCGCCAGCCTGGATGCGGGCCCTGCTGCCACGACCACGCCCCCGCCGCCGTGCATCGCCATGAACACGAGCATGGGCATGACCACCACCACGAGCGCCCGCGCCACGCCGAACCGGCGCTGGGCGCCGCCGCGGCCGCCGCCACCGGTGAGCTGCGCTGGAGCAGCCTGCGCATCGAGGCCATGGACTGCCCCACCGAGGAGCGCCTGCTGCGCGACGCCCTGGGCAAGCTGCCGGCGGTGGAGCAGTTGGAGTTCAACCTGATGCAGCGCCTGCTCAAGGTGCAGCACCGCTTCGACAGCCTGGAGCCGCTGCAGAAGCTGGTCGCCTCCCTGGGCATGGAGGCCGAGGCCGTGGAGGATGGCCAGCCACTCACCAGCGCCCCAGGCAAGCACAAGCCCTGGTGGCCGCTGGCCCTGGCCGGGGTGCTGGCGCTGGCCGCGGAAGTCTGCGAGTGGTTCGCCCTCGGCCCGCAGTGGCTGGTGGCAGCCCTGGCGCTGGCGGCCATCCTCGGCGCCGGCCTGCCGACCTACCGCAAGGGCTGGATCGCCCTGAAGAACCGCGACCTGAACATCAACGCGCTGATGAGCATCGCCGTGACCGGCGCCATGCTCATCGGCCAGTGGCCGGAAGCGGCCATGGTCGCGGTGCTGTTCGCCATCGCCGAGCTGATCGAGGCGCGCTCCCTGGAACGCGCGCGCAGCGCCATCCGCGGCCTGCTGCAACTGGCCCCGGAACAAGCCACGGTGCTGCGCGACGGGCAGTGGCGGGACGTGCCGGCCAAGTCGGTGGCCGTGGGCGAGCGCGTGCGTGTGCGCCCCGGAGAACGCATCGCCCTCGACGGCGAGGTGGTCGAGGGCCGCTCCAGCGTCAACCAGGCGCCCATCACCGGCGAGAGCCTGCCGGTGGAGAAACAGGCCGGCGAAGCCCTGTTCGCCGGCAGCATCAATGGCGAGGGCGCGCTGGAATATGCGGTGAGCCGCGGCGCCGACGACAGCACCCTGGCGCGGATCATCCACGCCGTGGAGCAAGCCCAGGGCTCGCGGGCGCCGACGCAGCGCTTCGTCGACCAGTTCGCACGCATCTACACGCCAGTCGTGATCCTCATCGCCATCGCCACCGCGCTGATCCCGCCGCTGGCCTTCGGCGGCGCCTGGCTCGACTGGGTGTACCGCGCCCTGGTGCTGCTGGTGATCGCCTGCCCCTGCGCGCTGGTGATCTCCACTCCTGTGACCATCGTCAGCGGCCTGTCGGCGGCGGCGCGCGCCGGCATCCTGATCAAGGGCGGGGTGTTCCTCGAACTGGGCCGCCAGCTGCAATGGCTGGCCCTGGACAAGACCGGCACCCTCACCGAAGGCCGCCCGAGGCAGACCGACTTCCACGGCCTGCGCGGCGACGAGGCGCGCGCCCGGCTGCTGGCCGCGAGCCTGGCGGCACGTTCCGACCACCCGGTGTCCCAGGCCGTGGCCCGCGCCGCCGAAGCCGACGGCCTGGCGCTGTACGGCGTCGACGCGCTGGAGGCCATCCCTGGCCGCGGCGTGAAGGGCGTGGTCGACGGCCGCCTGCACCACCTGGGCAACCATCGCCTGGTGGAGGAACTGGGGCTGTGCTCGGCGGCGCTGGAAGCACGCCTCGACGCCCTGGAGCAACAGGGCAAGACCGTCATCGTCCTGCTCGACGACGAAGGCCCGCTGGCCCTGTTCGCCGTGGCCGACGCGGTCAAGCAGACCAGCCGCGAAGCCCTCGCCGAGCTGCACGGCCTGGGTGTGAAAACGCTGATGCTGACCGGCGACAACCCGCACACCGCTGCCGCCATCGCCGCCCAGGTGGGCATCGACCAGGCCCGCGGCAACCTGCTGCCCGAGGACAAGCTGCGCGAGGTCGAACAGCACCAGGCCGGTGGCGCGCGAGTGGGCATGGTCGGCGACGGCATCAACGACGCTCCGGCCCTGGCCCGCGCCGACATCGGCTTCGCCATGGGCGCGGCGGGCACCGACACGGCCATCGAGACCGCCGGCGTGGCGCTGATGGACGACGACCTGCGCAAGCTGCCGCAGTTCATCCGCCTGTCGCGCCGCACCCACGCCGTGCTGGTGCAGAACATCAGCCTGGCGCTGGGCATCAAGGCTGTATTCCTGGCCCTCACCCTGGCCGGCATGGGCACACTGTGGATGGCGGTGTTCGCCGACATGGGCGCCAGCCTGCTGGTGGTGTTCAACGGCCTGCGCCTGCTCCGCCTGCGCTTCTGAAAGCCGCGCCGCAGACATGGCCGCCCCGCCGGGCGGCCATTTTTTTTGAACCCTCGGACAAGTCCTCAAGTCCCCAGTAGTACCTGGCCATCACGGGACAACGCCGCAGCGCAGGGCTGCGAACGGCCGGGCCGGGCACCGCCCGTTGAGAATCCGCGTTCCCCAGACGAGAGGACTCGAACAATGGAACTGAAAACACACCAACCCCGCCTCGCCTTCCTGCGCACGGGCCTGCTGGCCGGCCTCGGCGCCCTGGCCCTGGCCGGCTGCGCCGGCAACCCGCCGAGCGAACAGATGGCGGTCACCGAATCGGCGGTGAACGCCGCGGTCAGCGCCGGCGGCCCGCAGTACGCGCCGCTAGAGATGAAGACCGCCCAGGACAAGCTCGCCCAGGCGCGCATCGCCCTCAACGACAAGGAATACGAGCAGGCCAGGCGCCTGGCCCAGCAGGCCGAATGGGACGCCCGCGTGGCCGAGCGCAAGTCGCAGGCGGTCAAGGCGCAGAACGCCGTCAAGGACGCCCAGCAGGGCGTGATGGAAATCCGCGAGGAAGGGCTGCAGAAGCTCCAGCAGCCACAGCAGTAGGCGCCCTTCCCCATTCCCCCTCCGGATCATTAAGGACGACAGCCATGCGTAAACTCATCGCCCTCCCCGCCCTCTCCAGCCTGGCGCTGCTGCTGGCCGCCTGCGCCCACGAGCCCAACGCCAACCTGGAGAAGGCCCGCAGCGACTATTCCGCCCTGCAGGCGCAACCCCAGGCCACCCAGCTCGCGGCCCTGGAAACCAAGGACGCCGGCGACTGGCTGGCCAAGGCCGACAAGGCCTACCGCGACGGCGAGAAGCAGCAGGACGTGGACCAGTTGGCCTACCTGACGCAGCAGCGCATCAACCTGGCCAACCAGACCATCGCCCTGAAGAGCGCCGAAGGGCAGCTGCAGAACGCCTCGGCGCAGCGCACCCAGGCCCGCCTGGACGTGCGCACCCAGCAGCTCAAGGAGCTGCAGGCGAAGCAGACCCAGCGCGGCACCCTGGTGACCTTCGGCGACGTGCTCTTCGACCTCGACCGCGCCGACCTCAAGCCCGAGGCCAGCCACAACATCCAGCAACTGGCCAGCTACCTGCAGCAGAACCCCGAGCGCAAGGTGCTGGTCGAGGGCTACACCGACAGCAGCGGCTCGGCCGGCTACAACCAGGGCCTGTCCGAACGCCGCGCCGACTCGGTGCGCATGGCCCTGCTGGCCCAGGGCGTGGACCCGGCGCGGGTGACCACCCGCGGCTACGGCAAGGACTACCCGGTGGCGAGCAACGCCACATCCTCCGGCCGCGCGCAGAACCGCCGGGTGGAAGTGACCATCTCCAACGACGCCAAGCCGGTGGTGCCGCGGTCGTCGGTGGGTAGCGATTACTGACGCGGCTATCCATGTAGGAGCAGACCTTGTCCGCGATAGCCGGAACCACCGGCGCGCTTCGCGGATGAGATCCTACGGTTCCAGGACGCACGGGTTTTCGTAGGATGGCGTTGAGCGAAGCGATACCCATCACCACGGCAGCATGGGTATCGCAAGCTCAACCCATCCTACGAAGAGCGCCTCGGCGCAAGACAGTTGCTCCTACGCCGCCCCACCCGCACCCTTCCCATGTAGGACGATTTCGCGGGCAGGGCCCGCTTACGAAGAGCACCTCGGCGCAGTCGGCGCCTAGGCGCCACCCCGCAACAGGCGCCGGTAGAGTTCGGCCATGTCTTCGGCGAAAGGCACCAGCAACAGGCGTTGCAGGCTGCTGCCGGCGGGGCGCTGGCGGCGCAGTTCGGCGACGGCGATGCTGGCCGCCGCTTCCAGGGGATAGCCGTAGATGCCGCAACTGATCGCCGGGAAGGCGATGCCCTCCAGCTCATGCTCCTCCGCCAGCGCCAGGCTGTTGCGGTAGCAGGCGGCGAGCAGGTCCGGCTCGCCGTGGCCGCCGCCGCGCCAGACCGGGCCTACCGTGTGGATGACGTGGGCGGCGGGCAGGCGGAAGCCAGGGGTGATCCTGGCCTCGCCGGTCCTGCAGCCGCCCAGGTTGCGGCAGTGGTTCGCCAGTTCCGGGCCGGCGGCGCGGTGGATGGCGCCGTCCACGCCCCCGCCGCCGAGCAGCGAGCTGTTGGCGGCGTTGACGATGGCGTCGATGCGCAGGGTGGTGATGTCGCCCTGCCAGACGTGGATTTCGGGGTTGCTCATGGTCGCGCCCTCCAGGTTGCTCCCAGACTGGCCCCCGAAGCATGCCGTCAGCGGACTTCCTGCGGGGTTTCCTCGCCGGCGCAGCGCACGGCGTGCTTCTTGTTGTCCACCAGCACGCCGGAGAGGCCTTTCTGGGTGGTGTCGAACAGCACCAGCACGCCGTCGATGCATTGCGCGATCTGGTTGGCCGGCTCCAGCGAGAGTTTCACGTCCTGCCCGGGAATGCTCTTGAGCATGGTGAACTCGGCCAGCAGCAGGGCGTCCTGCTCCTTGGCGAAGTGCAGGTAGCCGTAGTACCAGAGCGTGCCCACGCTGACGATGATGCTGCCGATGGCGGTGAGGATGTACGGGATCATGTTGCGGTCGGTGCTGGTGGTCATGGCTTGCCCTGGGACTGGCTGGCCGGCTCGGCCGGCGGATCGGTGTTGGGGACTTCGGCCAGGCGGCGCAGGCCGCTGAAGTGCTGCGGGTCGTCGAGGAAGCGCAGCATCACTTCGCGCCAGGTCGGTTCGCCGAAGGTTTCCACGTGCCCGCCACGGGTCAGCTGGAAGACTTTCGGCGGCCGCGCCGCCTTGTACAGGCTCAGGCCGTTGTCCAGGGGCACGATGGTATCGTCGATGCTGTGAAAGAACAGCACGGGTGCGCCAGAAAGTCGCGGCATGGCGCGTATCGCGCTGTCGCCATCGGGCACCGCCCAGGACAGCGGAATCTGCAGCGGCCAGGTCAGCCAGGCGGTGCCCAGGGTGTAGCGTGCCACTTCGCGGTAGCTGGCGGGCACGCCGTCGAGCACCACGGCCTTGAGCTGCTTCACCCGCTCGGGATGCTGCGCCAGGTAGTGCACGCCCATGGCGCCGCCCAGGCTCTGGCCGAGCAGGATCAGCGGCTTGCCCTGGGCTTCCGGGGCCTTGTCCAGCCAGGCGAAGGCGGCGTCCATGTCCTGGTACACCGCCGGCAGGCTGGGCTCGCCCTGGGAATGGCCGTAGCCGCGGTAGTCGAGCATCAGCACCTGGTAGCCCTGTTCCGGCAGCCAGAAGGTGGCGCCCAGGTGCCAGGCCATGTTACCGCCGTTGCCGTGCAGGTGCAGCACCGTGCCCTTGACCGGCACCCCGGGCTTGGCCGGCAGCCACCAGCCGGCGAGCTTGACGCCGTCGGCGGTGGTGAGGGTGACGTCGCGGTAATCCAGCTTGGCCCGCGCCGGGGTGATGGCCACGTCGGGGCTGGGGTAGAACAGCAGCGAGCTGCAGCCGCCGAGCAGAAGCAACAGGGACAGCGCGGCGGCCTTGAAGCGGTGGGTCATGGTCGGGTCATCCTTGGGGCCGGGGATCGCTCCCACACTGGCGGCACAGAAGCGCTTTCGTAGGATGGGACGAGCGGAGCGATTCCCATCGATGGGTATCGCTTCGCTCAACGCCATCCTACGGAGCCTGAACGGGTTGGCATGGCGTCAGAGGATATTCGCGTAGTCCGCCTCGATGCGGTCCAGGCTCAGGTGGTTGAGGAAGTTGGAGAAGCACATCCAGGCCGACAGCGCGTTGAGGTCGCGGAACTGCGGCGGCAGGTACTTCGGCGGCACCACCAGGCCCTCGTCCACCAGTTGGCGGAGGGTGCGCATGTCTTCCAGGGTGGCCTTGCCGCAGAACAGCAGCGGGATCTGCTCCAGCTTGCCCTTGCGCACGGCGAGCTGGATGTAGTTGTAGATGAGGATGAAGCCCTTGAGGTACGACAGGTCCTTGGTGAACGGCAGCCCGCCGGGCGTGGAGCCGCGGAACACCCGGCTGGCGTTCTGGTAGCTGCTTTCCTGGCTGTAGCCCTGCTCGCGGTAGAAGTGGAACACCTCGAGGAAGTCCGCGCCCTCCTCCGCCATGTGAATGGCGCGGGTGCGGTTGGTCAGCTTGCGCAGGCGCGTAGGGTAGGAGGCGAAGGCGATCACCTCCATGAGGATGGCCAGGCCTTCCTGGGTCACGGTGGAGGACGGCGGGCCCTTGGCCAGGAAGGTGCAGATCGGCTGGTTCTGCCCGTTCAGGGTGGTGCCCACGTGCACCAGGCCCTCGTGGACTTCCAGGGCGCGCACGTCGCGCTCGTTGAACATGGCGTCGGCGCGCACCTTGATGTAGTCGGCGCCGGCCGCGGCGTCGGCGACTATGCCGTCGGACTCGAACACGCGGATGGTGTCCTCGGCCTCGCCGAAGGTCTTGTTCAGGCGCTCCTGCAGCATGGCCACCGCTTCCTTGGCGGTGAGCGTCTTGGGTTCGTCCTTGAGGTCGCCGCGGTCGGCGATGTTGTTCAGGTAGTCCGAGAGCATCAGGCCGAGGTCGGCCAGGGTCGGGTCACCGGCGTGGAAGGCGTCGGAGGCCGAGCCGTAGAGTTCCTGGGAGATCAGCCCGAAGTCCTGGGTGCCGCGCGCCTCCAGCATGCGGATGACCATGCGGTACTCGCGGCACATGCGCCGCATGATCTGCCCCACCGGGTTGAACTGGCCGAGCTGGCGGGTGATGTCGCGCTCCAGGTTCTGGAATTCCTGCTTCTTGGCGTTGCCGTCGAAGGCCAGCGGGCGGCCGTCGTAGTAGCCACGGTCGACCTTGGGCGCGTGCTTGCCGCGGCCCTTGAGGAAGTCCGCGCGCACGCTGTCGTCCCACTTGATGGCATCGAGCACGCGGATCGGCGTCTGCGCCTCCACCAGGCGGTCGGACAGGCCGCGGATGATCTGCTGGTACTCGCTGGGCGTGCTTTTCTTGCGCCGCGGGTTCATGGGCGTTCTCCCGGAGTCACTCGCTGGAAGCGTAGCGCTTCGTTGAAGACTTCGGCGTTGGCGGGCTCGTCCAGGTAGGCCAGGACGTCGCCCAGGGGGCTGGCCACCAGGGCGCCGGCGCCCTGCTCGCTGTCCACCTTCTGGCCCTGCAGGGTGCCCTTGGCCATGGCCTGGAGGATTTGCTCGACGTCCAGCGAGTAGACCACCAGCTCGTCCTTGTCGGTGATCTCGAAGCCGGCCAGCACGTAGTTGCCGCCCTGGCTCTTGGGCAGTTCGGCGGACAGGTACCAGCGCTGGCCGTGGTGGACCACGGTGAAGGGCAGGTCCTCGGCGCTGTCGGTGTTGCCGCTGTCGTCGTAGTAGCTGAAGGCGCGGTACAGGCCCTCGCCGGTGCGGCTGATCTCGAGGAACTGTTCCTCGCCGTATTCGTCGATCCGCGACCACTGGCCGAGCAACTGCTTGGGCGCGGCCTCCTTCGCCGGGATCGGCTCCTTGAAGGTCACCAGGCAGCCGCCGAGCAGGAAGATGCTCAACAGCAGCAAGGCGCGCCAGGCTTTCATCGAAGTCTCCTCAGGGGCCGCGGGCGGCACGCCATATGGGGTCGTCGGCGGGCTTCAGAGGCCCAGCACCAGGTACAGGTAGCGGGTCAGGATGGCGCGCATTTCCACGGTGTCCAGGTGCTCCACGCCATCCAGCAGGCCCTGATACTCCATCTGCAGGATGATGGCCGTCAACACCTTGGCGTCCTGTTCCGGCTGCTGCGAGCCGAGCACCTCGAAGAAGTGCACCACGCCCAGGGAGAGGATGCGCCTGTGGCTCTGCGCCAGCTGTTCCAGGCGCGGGTTGAGCAACGCCTCCTGGCGGAACGCCTGCTCGGCCAGCAGGTGCTCGCGGCGCTCGGTGAGTTGCACGCGCACGTACTGGATGGCCAGCTCGGCGATGCGGTCGGCCAGCTCGCGGCGCGCCTCGGGGCTGCCGGTGAGGCCGGCGGCCAGGGCCTGCAGGTCGCCCTCGACGCTGGCCCAGAAGGCCGACAGGGCTTCGGCGCTGCGTTCGACGAAGAGCGCGAAGGTGTCGGTGATGAGGTCGTCGATGTCCTTGAAGTAGTAGGTGGTGGCCGACAAGGGCACGTCCGCCTCGGCCGCCACCGCCCGATGCCGCACGGCCCGCACGCCCTCGCGGACGATGATGCGCATGGCCGCGTCGAGGATCGCCTGGCGGCGCTGCTCGCTGCCCTGGCGGGCGGCCTTGCGGCCCTGGTACTGGACACTCTCGGCCACCGCACTGGCGGCCTGGGCGGCGCTGTCTCTGGAAACTGCTCGGGGCACGGTCTTTCCTCCGCTCGCGGGCGATGGCGCATTGTTCGGGCTTTTGCTTGGGGAATCAATCGGTGGCCCGCTGGCGGATGGAAGGGCGGGCTTTGTAGGAGCGCTCGCGAATGCGTTACCCGGCAACTCCATTGTTGCGCCAACCTCCGTTCCCTCTCCCTAACCCTCTCCCTGAAGGGAGAGGGGACCGTTCGGTGTGCTTGGATGTTTTGGAGTCAGCCGGCAACACGGAGGGTTTCCAGCTGAAACCATTCCTTCTCTCGCCACGGACAAGCCCCCTCTCCCTTCAGGGCGGGGCGCGCAGCCGAGGGCTGGGGAGAGGGCGCTCCCAAACCCAGCGCCCAAATCCCCGGCAAGCACTGTTCGCGAGCAAGCTCGCTCCTACGAAGAGCCTTGCCCTCAGGCACGAAAAAGCCGCCCTAAGGCGGCTTTTCCACAGCTCCTGCGCTTACGCCTGCGGGCGCATGTGCGGGAACAGGATCACGTCGCGGATCGACGGCGAGTCGGTCAGCAGCATCACCAGGCGGTCGATGCCGATGCCTTCGCCGGCGGTGGGCGGCATGCCGTATTCCAGGGCGTTGATGAAGTCGGCGTCGTAGTGCATCGCCTCGTCGTCGCCGGCGTCCTTCTCCTTGACCTGCAGCATGAAACGCTCGGCCTGGTCTTCGGCGTCGTTCAGCTCGGAGTAGGCGTTGGCGATCTCGCGGCCGCCGATGAACAGCTCGAAGCGGTCGGTGACGCTCGGGTCCCGGTCGTTGCGGCGGGCCAGCGGGGAGACTTCGAAGGGGTACTGGGTGATGAAGTGCGGCTGTTCCAGCTTGTGCTCCACCAGCTCCTCGAAAATCATCACCTGCAGCTTGCCCAGGCCTTCGTGGCCGAGGACCTTGGCGCCGGCCTTCTTGGCGATCTCGCGGGCCTTGTCGACATCCTGCAGGTCGGCCGCGGTGATGTCCGGGTTGTACTTGAGGATGGCGTCGAACACCGACAGGCGGGCGAACGGCTCGCCGAAGTGGAAGACCTTGTCGCCGTAGGGCACGTCGGTGGTGCCGAGCACCGCCTGGGCCAGCTCGCGGAACAGTTCCTCGGTCAGGTCCATGTTGTCTTCGTAGTCGGCGTAGGCCTGGTAGAACTCGAGCATGGTGAACTCGGGGTTGTGCCGGGTCGAGACGCCTTCGTTGCGGAAGTTGCGGTTGATCTCGAAGACCTTCTCGAAACCGCCGACCACCAGGCGCTTGAGGTACAGCTCCGGAGCGATGCGCAGGAACATGGCCATGTCCAGCGCATTGTGGTGGGTGGCGAAGGGCTTGGCCGCGGCGCCACCGGGGATGGTCTGCAGCATCGGGGTTTCCACTTCGAGGAAACCGCGCTCGGACAGGAAGCGGCGGATGTGGGCGATCACCTGGGAACGCACGCGGAAGGTGTGGCGGGTTTCCTCGTTGACGATCAGGTCGACGTAGCGCTGGCGGTAGCGCTGCTCGGTGTCGGTCAGGCCGTGGTGCTTGTCCGGCAGCGGGCGCAGCGACTTGGTCAGCAGGCGCACGCTGCTCATGTCGACGTACAGGTCGCCCTTGCCGGAGCGGGCCAGGGTGCCTTCGGCGCCGATGATGTCGCCCAGGTCCCAGGTCTTGATCTCGGCCAGGGTCTCTTCGGGCAGGGTCTTGCGGTTGACGTAGACCTGCAGGCGGTCGCTGCTGTCCTGCAGGACGATGAAGGCGCCACGGTTGAGCATGATGCGACCGGCGACCTTGACCGGGATGGCTGCGGCTTCCAGCTCTTCCTTGGTCTTGTCGGCGTACTGCTTCTGCAGGTCCGCGAAGTAGGCGTCGCGGCGGAAGTCGTTGGGGAAGGCGATGGCCCTGGCCTCGCGCACGGCGGCAAGCTTTTCCTTGCGCTGGGCGATCAGCTTGTTTTCTTCCTGTTGCAGCTCGTGCTGGTCGAGTTGTTGGTCGCTCATGGTCGTTCTATCTGCCTGGCGTCGATTCATTCAATTAGGGATAACAACTGTAGGAGCGAGCTTGCTCGCGAAGCTCTTCAGCGGGTTCGCGAGCAAGCTCGCTCCTACGGGGTGCGGTCTACAGGCCCTGTTTAAGGCTGGCTTCCAGGTATTCGTTGAGGTCGCCGTCGAGCACCTTGTCGCAATCGCTGCGTTCCACGCCGGTACGCAGGTCCTTGATGCGCGACTGGTCGAGCACGTAGGAACGGATCTGGTGGCCCCAGCCGATATCGGACTTGGTGTCTTCCAGAGCCTGCGAGGCGGCGGTGCGCTTCTGCATCTCCTGCTCGTACAACTTGGCCCGCAGCATTTTCATGGCGGTGTCCTTGTTGGCGTGCTGGGAGCGTTCGTTCTGGCACGCCACCACGGTGTTGGTCGGCACGTGGGTGATACGCACCGCGGAGTCGGTGGTGTTCACGTGCTGGCCGCCGGCGCCGGAGGAGCGGTAGGTGTCGATGCGCAGGTCCGCCGGGTTGATCTCGATCTCGATGTTGTCGTCGATCTCGGGCGAGACGAACACCGCGGTGAACGAGGTGTGGCGGCGGTTGCCGGAATCGAACGGGCTCTTGCGCACCAGGCGGTGCACGCCGATCTCGGTGCGCAGCCAGCCGAAGGCGTACTCGCCCTTGATGTGCACGGTGGCGCCCTTGATGCCGGCGACCTCGCCCTCGGACAGCTCGACGATCTCGGCGTCGAAGCCGTTCTTGTCGGCCCAGCGCAGGTACATGCGCAGCAGCATGTTGGCCCAGTCCTGGGCCTCGGTGCCGCCGGAGCCGGCCTGGATGTCCAGGTAGGCGTTGTTCGGGTCCATCTCGCCGCTGAACATGCGGCGGAATTCCAGCTTCTCGAGGATTTCGCGCAGGCGCTGGACTTCCGCTTCGACGTCGCCGACGGCGCCTTCGTCATTCTCCTCGACCGCCATGTCGAGCAGGTCGCGGGAGTCGGCCAGGCCGCCGGTCAGCTCGTCGAGGGTCTCGACGATCTGCGCCAGGGTGGCGCGCTCGCGGCCCAGGTTCTGGGCGTATTCGGGCTTGTTCCAGACCGCCGGGTCTTCCAGTTCGCGGTTTACTTCGATCAGACGATCATGTTTCAGATCGTAGTCAAAGATACCCCCGAATGGACTGGGTGCGGTCGGAGAGGTCCTTGATGCTGTTGAGGATCGGTTGGATTTCCATGGCGGTCAGCACTCACGGGTAATGGCGTGGAAAAACCCGGAAGTATACCCGAGAAAGCCGCCCGTGGGCGGCTGTGCGTCAGCCGGTTGCGCCGCCGTCCACCCCCACCTGGTTGCGCCCGCCGTGCTTGGCGTTGTAGAGCGCGCGGTCGGCATGCTCGATCAGCTTCAGGCAGCTTTCGCCCTGCCCCGGGGTGAGGGTCGCCACGCCGACGCTGACCGTCAGCACCGCGCCGGAATCCGGCTGCTCGTGGGCGATGCCCAGGGCCTGCACGGTCAGCCGCAGCTTTTCCGCCAGCAGCCGCGCGCCGCCCGGCGAGGTGCCCGGGAGGATGATGGCGAACTCCTCGCCGCCGTAGCGCGCCGGCAGGTCGGAGGAACGCGCGCAGCTTTCGCGGATGGTCCCGGCGACGCGGCGCAGCGCCTCGTCGCCGGCGACGTGGCCGAAGGTGTCGTTGTAGGCCTTGAAGTGGTCGACGTCGATCAGCAGCAGCGACAGCTGGCTCTGCTCGCGCAGGGCGCGGCGCCATTCCATCTCCAGGTACTCGTCGAAGTGGCGGCGGTTGGACAGCCCGGTGAGGCCGTCGGAGTTCATCAGCCGCTGCAGCACCAGATTGGTCTCCAGCAGCTTCTGCTGGCTCTCGCGCAGGGCGCGGTAGGCCTCGTCGCGCTGCTGCAGGGCGAGGTAGGAGCGCGAGTGGTAGCGCACCCGCGCCACCAGCTCGATGGCGTCGGGCAGCTTGACCAGGTAGTCGTTGGCCCCGGCGGCGAAGGCGGCGCTCTTGACCTGCGGCTCCTCCTTGGTCGACAGGACGATGATCGGGATGTCGCGCGTCTGCGGGTGGCGGCGGTACTGGCGCACCAGCTCCAGGCCGTCCGTGTCGGGCATCACCAGGTCCTGCAGGATCACCGTCGGGCGGATCTGCAGGGCCTGCTCGATGGCCTGGGTGGCGTCGGAGCAGAAGTGGAAGTCGATGCCGCCGTCCTCGGCCAGGGCGCGGCGCACGGCCTCGCCGATCATGGCCTGGTCGTCGACCAGCAGGACCATGACCGCGGTGTCGTCCGGAGTGATCAAGGGGTTCTCGCTATGCTTGGGGTTCATCGTCGTCGTGGCGCCGCTGGCGCTGCCTCCGGAATGTCAGCCGTACAGTTCGCCCAGGCGCCGGGCGATGTCGCCCAGGCCGCGGATTTCGGTGGCGGCGCCGATCGCCGCGGCGGCCTTGGGCATGCCGTACACGGCGCTGCTGGCCTGGTCCTGGGCCAGCGTCAGGAAGCCGCGTTCGCGCATGTGCTTCAGGCCCTGGGCGCCGTCGCGGCCCATGCCGGTGAGCAGCACGCCGGTGGCCTGGCCCACCCAGTTGTCGGCCACGCTGTCGAAGAACACGTCGATCGAGGGCCGGTAGATGTGCCCGCAGGGTTCGGCGGTGTAGGCCAGCTCGCCGTTGCGTTGCAGGCGGATGTGGTCGTTGGTGCCGGCCAGCAGCACGCAGCCGGGCTGCGGCACTTCGCCGTTGCGCGCCAGGCGCACCGGGATGCGCGCCTGGCTGGCCAGCCATTCGGCCATGCCGGCGGCGAACACTTCGTCCACGTGCTGCACCACCACCATGGCCGCGGAAAAGCTCGCCGGCAGCAGGCCCAGCAACTCGGCCAGGGCCGCCGGGCCACCGGCCGAGGCGCCCACGGCCACAAGGCGGCGGGCCTTGGCCGGGTTTTCGCGCACGGCGACCTCGCTGCGCGGCCGGCTGTTGCCCGGGGCCGACAGCCAGGCCAGGTTCTGCAGCTTGCGCAGCAGCGGGCGGGCCGCCTCCAGGGAATCGCCGACGCCCAGCGCCGGGGTGTTCACCGCGTCCACCGCGCCGCAGCCCATGGCCTCGAACACCCGCGAGAGGTTCTGCTCCAGGTCCACGGTGACCACGATGATGGCGCAGGGCGAGGCGGACATGATCCGCCGCGTGGCCTCCACACCGTCCATCACCGGCATCAGCAGGTCCATCAGCACCACGTCGGGGGTCTGCGCGGCGCACATTTCCACTGCCTCGGCGCCGTTATTGGCGACCCAGAGCACGCGGTGCGTAGGTTCGAAGGCCAAGGCCCGGCGCAACGCTTCCACGGCCAGCGGCATGTCGTTGACGATGCCAATCCTCATCTTAGGGTCGGCTCCCGTTTCGGCGCGAGCCGCGTTGCCGCGCAACCCGAAGGGACGGGCCGCATTTTGCGCAGCGCCGCGTTACTCGTCGTTCATTTGGAATAACCAAACCTCTCTCCTCGCGCCTTGCTCTGCGCAAAATGCGGCTCCGTCGCGGCCGCGCCGAAACGGGAGCCGACCCTACGCACCTCCAATTAGATCGACCACCGCATCCAGCAGAGCCTCGTCGTGGAAACTGGCCTTGGCCAGGTAGTAGTCGGCGCCGGCATCGAGCCCGCGGCGGCGGTCCTCCTCGCGGTCCTTGTAGGACACGACCATGACCGGCAGGGCTTGCAGGCGGGCGTCGCGGCGGATCAGCCCGACCAGTTCTATACCGTCCATGCGCGGCATGTCGATATCCGTGATGACCAGGTCGAAGCGCTCCGAACGCAGGGCGTTCCAACCGTCCATGCCATCCACCGCCACCGCCACGTCGTAGCCGCGGCCGGCCAGCAGCTTGCGCTCCAGTTCGCGCACGGTGAGCGAGTCGTCCACCACCAGCACGCGCTTGCGCAGCGCCGCGCCCTGGCGGTTGCCGGCGTCGATGCGTTCCAGGCGGCCGCTGGCCAGCAGCTTGTCCACCGAACGCAGCATGTCCTCGACGTCGAGGATCAGCACCGGCGTGCCGTCGTCCAGCACGGCGCCGGCGGACACGTCCTGGACCTTGCCCAGGCGCGCGTCCAGCGGCATCACCACCAGGGTGCGCTCGCCGATGAAGCGCTCCACCGCCACGCCGTACAGGTTGTCGCGCTCGCGGATCAGCACCAGCGGGATGTCGCCCTCCGGCGCGTGGCCTTCCGGGCGCTGCAGCAACTGGTGCGCGGCCACCAGGCCGACATGCCGGCCCTCGTGCCAGAACTGCTGGCGGCCCTCGATCTGCACGATCTCCTCCGGCGCCAGGCTGCGCATGCGCTCGATGTGCGCCAGGGGGAAGGCGTAGGCCTCGCCGCCGATTTCCACCACCAGGCTGCGCACCACCGAGAGGGTCAGCGGCACCTCGATGTGGAAGTGGCTGCCCTGCCCCGCCACCTGCTCCATGCGGATGCCGCCGCGCAGCTGGCGCACCATGTGCTGCACGGCGTCCAGGCCGACGCCGCGGCCGGAAACCTCGGTGACCTGCTCGCGCAGGCTGAAGCCGGGCAGGAAGAGGAAGGCCAGCAGCTCTTCCTCGGACAGCCGCGCGACCGTCTCCCCGGTGGACAGGCCACGGCGCACTATGCCTTCGCGCAGGCGCTGCAGGTCGACACCGGCACCGTCGTCGCGCAGGTCCAGCACCAGCATGCCGGCGTGGTGCCGCGCCAGCAGGCGGATCAGCCCCTGCTCCGGCTTGCCGGCCCGGCGCCGTGCGTCCGGCGTCTCGATGCCGTGGTCGACGGCGTTGCGCAGCAGGTGCGTCAGCGGCGCCTCGAGTTTTTCCAGGACCTCGCGGTCGACCTGGGTGGACACCCCGTCCACCTCCAGGCGCACCGACTTGCCCAGCTCGCGGCCGAGGTCGCGGACCATGCGCGCCTGGCCGCCGAGCACGTCGGCGAAGGGCCGCATGCGGCAGGCCAGGGCGCTGTCGTAGAGGGTCTGGGCGCGCTGCGAGGTGGTCCAGGCGAACTCGTCCAGCTCGGCCATCTGCTCGCCCAGCAGTTGCTGGCACTCTCCGACCAGACGCCGGGCATCGGCGAGGAAGGCCTGGGCCTGCGGGTCGAGGCTGGCGCCGGCGGCGTCGCGGGCGCCGTCGAGCAGGCGGCTGGCGGTGGCCTGCAGGCGCTTGAGGCGCTGCATGGAGGCCAGTTGCGGTTGCAGGCGCTGGGAATCGACCAGGGCCTTGCTGGAAAGGTCGAGCAACTGGTTCAGGCGCTCGGCGGTGACGCGCAGTACCCGGCCGGTGGCCTCCTCGCCCTTTTTCTCGAGCGTGACGGGCGCCGGCTCGACGGTTTCGGCCGGCGGCTCTGGCAGCGCAGCCGGCGGCGCTTCGGCGGCGACAGGTGCGGCGGGCTGCGCAGGCTCCGCGCCCAGCAGTGTCTCCAGGCGCTGCACCAGGCCGGGCACCGCCGCGCGCGCCTCGGCGGCACGCTCGGCCTGGACGTCGGCGATATGCAGCAGGATATCGGTGCCGGCCAGCAGCGCGTCTATGTGCTCCGCGCCCAGCAGCAGGCGGCCGTCCTGGGCGGCCACCAGGCATTCCTCCATGACGTGGGCGACCTGCACGCCCTCGTCCAGGCCGACGATGCGCGCGGCGCCCTTGAGCGAATGCGCGGCGCGCATGCAGGCCTCCAGCTGCGCGGCCTGGCGCGGTTCGCGCTCCAGCGCCAGCAGGCCCTGGCCGAGCGCCTGCGCCTGGGCCTCGGCCTCCAGGCGGAAGAGCTCCAGCAGCGAGGCGTCCTTCATCTGCTCGGGGGTCATGCCAGGCTCCGGGCGGCGGCGGCAAGCAAGGCCTGGTGGTCGAGCAGGCGCACGCTGCGCTCGCGCCACTTCAGCACGTCGTGGGTGAAACGGCTGCCGGCCGCCGCGGCGACGCGCACCTGGCCCGGCGCCAGCGGGTGGATGCCGTCCACCTCGTCCACCGGCGCCAGGACCGGCCCGCTGTCGGTGGCCAGCACCAGCATGCGCGGCAGGCGGCGGCCCTCGTCCTCACGCGGGGCGGAAGGCGGCAGGCCGAGCAGCTCGGCCAGCGACAGGCAGGCGACCAGCGCGCCGTGCACGTTGGACACGCCCAGCACGACCGGCGAGCGCTGGTGCGGCAGCGAATGCACCGGGCAGTTCGGCGCCACCTCCGCCAGCGCCAGGGTGCGCAGGGCCAGCCATTCCTCGCCGAGGCGGAACAGCAGGTAGGCATCGCCTGGCGGCGCCTCGTCCTCGACGCTGGCGGCCTGCTCGCCTTCGGCGCCCAGGGCGTAGCGGTCCAGTAGGCGCACGGCGGCGGCGGCGTGGACCGGGCAGTTGCGGCAGTGGATGTGTTCGGCCAGCCGCGGGCAGGACTTGTCGCCGCGGATGCCGATGCGGTTCCAGCAGTCGTCCACCGCCTGTTCGGCGGCCTCCGGGTGCAGGTGGTAGCGCTGCTCAGGCATCGCGCTTCACTCCTCGCGCGGCGCGCTCCTGCAGGCGTCGCGCGCCTTCCCGATCGCCGCGGGCGGCCAGCAGGGCGGCCAGGTGCAGCAGGCTTTCCTGGTGGTCGGGCTGCAGGTACAGCGCCTTGCGGTAGTAGCCCTGGGCCTGTTCGCTGCGGCCCTCGGCATCGGCCAGCAGGCCGAGCCAGTAATAGGCCTGGGCCGCCGGGCCGTGCTGGGCCAGGTGGGCCTCGCAGGCGGCGCGGGCCTGGGCCGTCTGGCCCAGGTTGGCCAGCCGGGCGATTTCCGCCAGGCCCTGTTCGGCACCGCTCGGCGGCGCTACCGCCGGCCTGGCGGGCAGCGGCGAAGGCGCGCGGCGTGGTGCCGGGCGCGGCGCCACTGTCGGCGGCGGCGTGGTTTGCATGGTGGGGCGCGGCCTGGCCGCCGGCGCCTCGGGCTGCGCCGCCACGCGCAGGAAGGCGAAGGACTGCGGCACGCCCAGCGCGCGCAGCCCCGGGCGCGACGTCAGGCTGGCCTCGGCCGGGCCGATGAACAGCGCGCCGTCCTCGCGCACCAGGCGCAGCAGCACCTGCACGGCGCGTTCCTGGGTGTCGCGGTCGAAATAGATCAGCAGGTTGCGGCAGAACAGGAAGTCGTAGGGCGCCTCCTCGGCCAGCAGGCCGGGCGCCAGCAGGTTGCCGCGGCGCAGGCGCACGCGGCGGCGCACCCGCTCGTCGAGGCGGTAGTCGGGGCCCTCGGCGTGGAAGTAGCGGTCGCGGAAGCCCAGTTCGCTGCCGCGGAACGAGTTGCGCCCGTACACGCCATGGGCCGCGCGCTCCAGCGAGGCCGGGCTGACGTCCAGGGCGTCGATCTGGAAGGCCGCTTCCGGCAGGCCCGCGTCGAGCAGGGCCATGGCGATGGAGTACGGCTCCTCGCCGGTGGAACAGGGCAGGCTGAGCAGGCGCAGGGGCCGCGCGCCGGCCAGTTCCAGTTGCCGGCGCAGGGCCAGGCGGCCGAGGGCGGCGAAGGATTCGGGGTAGCGGAAGAACCAGGTCTCCGGGACTATCACCGCCTCGATCAGCGCCTGCTGCTCCTCGGCGGAGCCCTGCAGGCGCAGCCAGTAGGCCTCCAGGTCACCGCCGCTGCTACGGTTGGCGCACTGGCGCACGGCGCGGGCGATGACCGCCTCGCCCACCGACTCCGCGTCCAGGCCGATGCGCGCCTTGAGCAACTGGCTGAAACGCTCGTCGCTCATGGCCGCTCACCCTGGGCCAGGAGCAGTTCGCGCACGTGCTCAGGCAGCAGTTCGTCCACCTGCACGCGCTGCAGCAGGCCCTCGGCGTCTTCCAGCACCGGCCCCAGGTAGCGCGCCTCGCCCGGCTCCAGGCCGTAGTCGCGGAAGGCCGCCGGGTCGCGGCGCAAGGTCTGGCTGGCCTGTTCCAGGATCAGCCCCAGGCGCCGCTGCGGGCCGCTACCGGCGAAGCGGTAGTCCACCAGCACCAGGCGCGTACTGGTGTGCCGCGGCGCCGGGCGGCCGCAGGCGATCTGGCTGAGGTCGAGCACCGGCAGCAGCTCGCCGCGGTGGACGAACAGCCCGGCCACCCAGGCCGGCGCCTCGGGCACCTGCTTGAAGCGCCGCAGCGGCAGGACCTCGACGATCTCGTGCACGTCCAGCGCGTAGCGGTCGGCGCCCAGGCGGAACTGCAGGTACAGCCGCCCGCCGGCCTCAGACCTTGAAGCGCGAGACGCCATTGCGCAGTCCATTGGCCACCAGGTTCAGCTCGTCGATGGCGAAACCGGCCTGGCGCAGCGACTCCACGGTCTGCCCGGTGGCCTCGCCCAGCTGCACCAGGGCCTGGTTGATCTGCTCGGCGCCAGTGGCCTGCGCCTGCATGCCTTCGTTGACCATCTGCACCCGCGGCGCCAGGGCCTGCACCTGGTGGATGATCTGCGACAACTGCTCGCCGACCTGGCCGACCTCGGCGATGCCGCGGCGCACTTCCTCGGAGAACTTGTCCATGCCCATCACCCCGGCGGACACCGCCGACTGGATCTCGCGGACCATCTGCTCGATGTCGTAGGTGGCCACGGCGGTCTGGTCGGCCAGGCGGCGCACCTCGGTGGCCACCACGGCGAAGCCGCGGCCGTACTCGCCGGCCTTCTCCGCCTCGATGGCGGCGTTGAGCGAGAGCAGGTTGGTCTGGTCGGCGACCTTGACGATGGTGGTGACCACCTGGTTGATGTTGCCGGCGCGCTCGTTGAGGATCGCAAGCTTGGCGTTGACCAGCTCGGCGGCGCCCATCACCTGGTGCATGGTCTCTTCCATGCGGGCCAGGCCCAGTTGGCCGGAGCCGGCCAGGGTGGAAGTCTGTTCGGCGGCGCTGGAGACCTCGGTCATGGTGCGCACCAGGTCGCGCGAGGTGGCGGCGATCTCCCGCGAGGTGGCGCCGATCTCGGTGGTGGTGGCGGCGGTCTCGGTGGCGGTGGCCTGCTGCTGCTTGGAAGTGGCGGCGATCTCGGTGACCGAGGTGGTGACCTGGATGGCCGAGCGCTGCGCCTGCGCCACCAGGGCCTTGAGCTCCTCGGCCATGCCGTTGAAGCCGCTCTCGATCACCCCGAACTCGTCGTTGCGCTCCAGCGCCAGGCGCGCGGTGAGGTCGCCGCCGCTCATGGTCTCGAGGGTCTTCACCACCTTCTCCACCGGGCCGGTGATGGCGCGCATCAGCAGCAGGCCGAGGACGCCGGCGGCGACGATGGCCAGCAGCAGCGAGACCAGCATGGCGGCCTCGGCCAGCTCCACCTGGTGGACGATGGCGATGACCGCCGCATCGGCGATCTGCCGGTTCAGCGCGATCAGCTCGTTGAGCGTCTGCCGGCCCTTCTCCCAGGCCGGCAGCAGGTCGTGCAGCAGCGACTGGCGGGCGGCCTGGTGGTCCTTGTCGTAGAGGTCGAGCAGTTGCTCCAGTTGCGCCTGGAAGTCCAGCGCCTGCTGCTTGTAGCGGGCCAGCAGCTCGCGGTCGGCCGACGCGTGCACGGTGGCCTCGTAGGTGGCGATGCGCTGCAGCAGGGTCTCGTGCAGTTCGCGGAAGCCCTGGCGGCCGGCGGCGTCCAGCGGCTTGCCGTCGCCCAGGCCGACCAGGGCCTGGGTGCGCAGCATGGTGTCGGTCCAGGTGGTACGCACCGTGGTCAGCGCATAGGTGCCCGGCATGGCGTCGGTACTGACGCTGCGCGAGTCGCGCTCGACGGCGAGCAGGGCGATGTAGGAAACCACCACCATCAGCGACATGATCGCGATCACGACCGCGAAGCTGGCCAGGATACGTCGGCGGAGCGTCCAATTCTTCACAGTATTCCCCTGGTGATGATCGGCTGTCTGACAGGTAAAACCTGCAGACGAAGGCAGATTGGCGTCAGCCTTCTTTTCAGTTCTAGCGGAAAATGCCGCATATATTATCCGCACCGGCGAATTTTCGGCGTCATTATTCCGAAGGACTACTACCCGGCCATCCCCTCCCCCATCAGGCCGCGCGCAGGGGAATGAAGGCGCAGTCGTCGCTCAGCAGGGCGGCGATCATCGCCCCGGTTTCCTCCAGTTGGCGGGCCAGGTCATCGCTGGAGACATGCAACTGCCAGTCCGCCGCGGAGCTGGCCGGCGTCTGCGCGCGCACCGCGTCCAGGGCCGCCAGGAAGGCCTTGCGCTGCGGCAGGTAGGCGGTGAAGCCGTCACCCTTGAGCGCCGAGACGCTGATGCCCAGGCGCTCGCAGATGGCCGCCTTGGCTGCGATCTCCTCGCGGTCGGCCTGGCGCGAGCGCTCGACCAGCGCCGCCAGTTCGGTGTCCACCAGGCGTCCGCCGACGATCAGCTCCGGGCCCTCGTCCCAGACCTGCGGCGGGCAGTCCTTGGCCTCCGCGCGCAGCGGGATGTGCGGGTTGATCTCCATGGGGTAGATGCGGCACACCAGCGGCCGCCGCTCGTAGATGCCACAGCGCATGTCGCTGCCCAGGTGGCGGCAGGCGCCCTGGTTGAAGGCGGCGAAGGTGATCGCCAGGTGCGCCTGGGTGCTGCCACAGCGGACCGGCAGCGAGCGGCGCAGCACGTGCTCGCGCTGCCCCTCCGGCAGCCCGGCGCCGTCGTCCAGCACCGCTTCCAGCAGGACGATCAGGCTGCCGCCGTCGGCCACCCAGTCGCGGGATTCGTCGAGGGTCAGGGGTACGTGGTGGTCATGGCAGCACTTGCCGCAACCGTTGCAGGAAAAGCGCATGGGATTCGCTCCGTGGCCAGGGGATGACGGAAAACCGGCGTTTTCCGTGCCATGGCCGATGCGGAGCAGATTGTGTGCCAGGTGTTACATCCAGGTGCGGGCTTAGCCCGAACGGGCGAACACCAGCGCCTTGAGCGCCGCATCCTCATCGATGTCGGCGAACTCCGGCGGGTTGTCCAGGCGCTCGACGAAGGCCAGCTCCGGCGCCTCGGCCGCCATGCCCTGGATGAGGAAGGCCGGGCTCACGGACGGATCGTTGACGCAGGCCAGCACCCGGCCGCCGGGCGCCAGCAGCTCGGGCAGGCGGCGCAGGATGCGCGGGTAGTCCTTGCCGAGGGCGAAGCTGCCCTTCTGGAACGACGGCGGGTCGATGATCACCAGGTCGTAGGGCCCGGACTTCTTCACCTTGCCCCAGGACTTGAACAGCTCGTGGCCGAGGAATTCCACCCGCGACAGGTCGTGGCCGTTCAGCCGGTGGTTGTCGCGCCCGCGGCTGAGCGCGGCGCGCGCCATGTCCAGATTGACCACGTGCTCGGCGCCGCCGGCGATGGCCGCCACCGAGAAGCCGCAGGTATAGGCGAACAGGTTGAGTACCCGCTGCCCGGCGGCCCGGGCCTGCACCCACTGGCGGCCCAGGCGCATGTCGAGGAACAGGCCGTTGTTCTGCTTGCGCCCCAGGTCCAGCAGGTAGCGCAGGCTGTTCTCGCTGACCACGCGCTCCTCCGGCACCTCGCCGAACAGGGCCTGCATGGCGCTGTCCGGGCGGTAGCGGTGCTGCAGCAGCAAAGCCTCGGCGCCGCTGGCGCGCCATTGCGGCGACTCGCACAGGCCCAGCAGCAGGCGCTCCAGCGCCGCCAGTTCATCTTCGCCCGGCTCGCGGAACAGCGACACCAGCAGCACGCCCTGCAGCCAATCCGCGGTCACATGCTCCAGCCCCGGCCAGCGCCGGCCGCGGCCGTGGAACAGGCGGCGAACCTCGGCGGGCGGCGCCTCCAGGGCGGCCAGCAGCTGTTGCAGGAGTACATCGAGGGCTTGTGCGTTCATGGCGTCGGGGCTGGGAAAAGGGGCGGCCATTCTGGACAGGATCGGCGCAAAAGAGAACCGCCGGAGGTGCACTGGCGATAGTGTTTCCCTTGTAGCTGTATCTCACAGAAACGCCCGGCAATCGCGGACGGAGTCTCCTACGCAGCGCTAACCGTCGCGCCCCATGTAGGAGCGCGCCCTGCGCGCGATTCGCCGGCAGGGCACCGTCGTAGAAGCAACCGTCTTGCAGGCTGCGCCGAGGTGCTCTTCGTAGGATGGTGTTGAGCTTGCGAAACCCATGCGGTTGCGCTGATGGGTATCGCTTCGCTCAACACCATCCTACGAAAGCAACATCGGCGTAAGGGGTATAACCGTTCGCGGTTATACGCCGCCGTCGTGCCATCGGGGCGTCCGGCGTGGCGGGTGAATCCAATCGCGGACGGAGTCCGCTCCTACGCCCGTGCTTCCCTGCCACCGTAGGAGCGGCGGTCTTACAGGCCGCACCGAAGCGCTCTTCGTAGGATGGGTTGAGCTTGCGAAACCCATGCGGTCACGGTGATGGGTATCGCTTCGCTCAACACCATCCTACGACGGTGTCTCTCCTGCACCTTGTAGCGGATTTATCCGCGATTGCGCCGGCAGGGCCGGCGCTCGTCACGCAAACGCTTTATCACCAGTAAGCGCCTACAAGCTTCCCACCCCGGTAGAATGAACGCCTGAAAGATTCTTCCCAGGGGTTACCGGTGGCAGCACAACACGGCTTCGTCCTCACCCGGCACTGGCGCGACACGCCCGCCGGCACCGAGGTGGAGTTCTGGCTGGCCACCGACGCCGGCCCGCGCCGGGTACGCCTGCCGCCGCAGACTTCGGTGGCCTTCCTCCCCGCCGCCCAGCGCGAGGCGGCGCAGCGCCTGCTGCAGGGCGAAACCGGCGTGGAGCTGCGCCCGCTGCAGCTGCGCGACTTCGAGCAACGCCCGGTGCTGGGCCTGTACTGCCGCCAGCACCGCCAGCTGATGGACCTGGACAAGCGCCTGCGCGCGGCCGGCATCGAGGTGCTGGAAGCCGACATCCGCCCGCCGGAGCGCTACCTGATGGAGCGCTTCATCACCGCCCCAGTGAGCTTCGATGGCGAGGCCGATGCCGAGGGCGTGCTGTGCGAGGCCGTGCTCAAACCGGCGCCAGACTATCGGCCACGGCTGAAGCTGGTGTCCCTGGACATCGAGACCGACATCCACGGCAACCTCTATTCCATCGCACTGGAAGGCTGCGGCCAGCGCCAGGTGTACATGCTCGGCCCGGCCAACGGCGACGCCAGCTTGCTGGACTTCGACCTGGCCTACCGCGACAGCCGCGGCGAACTGCTGGAAAGCCTCAACCAGTGGCTGGCCGAGCACGACCCCGACGCCATTATCGGCTGGAACCTGGTGCAGTTCGACCTGCGCGTGCTGCGCGAGCATGCCCAGCGCCTGAAGATCCCCCTGCGCCTGGGCCGCGACGGTGACGAGATGCACTGGCGCCAGCACGGCAGCGGCAGCAACCACTACTTCGCCGCGGCCGCCGGGCGGCTGATCATCGACGGCATCGAGGCATTGCGTTCGGCCACCTGGAACTTCCCCTCCTTCAGCCTGGAAAGCGTAGCGCAGACGCTGCTGGGCGAAGGCAAGGCGATCGACAACCCCTACGACCGCATGGCCGAGATCGACCGCAAGTTCGCCGAGGACAAGCCGGCCCTGGCCCACTACAACCTCAAGGACTGCGAGCTGGTCACGCGCATCTTCGCCAAGACCGAGCTGCTGCGCTTCCTGCTCGAACGCGCCAGCGTCACCGGCCTGCCCGCCGACCGCAGCGGCGGCTCGGTGGCGGCCTTCACCCACCTGTACCTGCCGGCCATGCACCGCCTCGGCTTCGTCGCCCCCAACCTCGGCGGCAAGCCGCCGGAGGCCAGCCCCGGCGGCTTCGTCATGGACTCGCGTCCGGGGCTGTACGAATCGGTGCTGGTGCTGGACTACAAGAGCCTGTACCCGTCGATCATCCGCAGCTTCCTGATCGACCCGGTGGGCCTGGTGGAAGGCCTGCGCCAGCCGGACGACCAACACTCGGTGGAAGGCTTCCGCGGCGCCCGTTTCTCGCGCAGCCGGCACTGCCTGCCGGCCATCGTCGAACGCGTGTGGCAGGGCCGCGAGGCGGCCAAGCGCGAGGGCAACAAGCCGCTGTCCCAGGCGCTGAAGATCATCATGAACGCCTTCTACGGCGTGCTCGGCTCCAGCGGCTGCCGCTTCTTCGACCCGCGCCTGGCGTCGTCCATCACCATGCGCGGGCACCAGATCATGCGCCGCACCCGCGAGCTGATCGAAGCGCAGGGCCACCAGGTGATCTACGGCGACACCGACTCCACCTTCGTCTGGCTCGGCGGCGCCCACGCCGAGGCGGACGCCGAGCGCATCGGCCGCGCCCTGGTGCAACGCATCAACCAATGGTGGAAGGAGCACCTGCGCGAAACCTACGGCCTGGAAAGCGCCCTGGAGCTGCAGTACGAAACCCACTACCAGCGCTTCCTGATGCCCACGGTGCGCGGCGCCGAGGAAGGCAGCAAGAAGCGCTACGCCGGCCTGGTGCGGCGCGCCGACGGCAGCGAGGAAATGGTCTTCAAGGGCCTGGAAACGGTGCGCACCGACTGGTCGCCGCTGGCCCAGCGCTTCCAGCAGGAGCTGTACGAACGCATCTTCCGCCGCCAGCCCTACCAGGACTACGTGCGCGACTACGTGCGCCGCACCCTGGCTGGCGAGCTGGACGACCTGCTGGTCTACCGCAAGCGCCTGCGCCGGCGCCTGGACGACTACGAACGCAACGTCCCGCCCCACGTGCGCGCGGCCCGCGCCGCCGACGACTACAACCAGAGCCAGGGCCGCCCGCGGCAATACCAGCACGGCGGCTGGATCAGCTATCTGATCACCACCGCTGGCCCCGAGCCCCTGGAAAACCGCCGCGCGGCCATCGACTACGAACACTACCTGACACGCCAGCTGCAACCGGTGGCCGACGCCATCCTGCCCTTCGTCGGCGATGACTTCGCACGGCTGGTCGATCGGCAGATGGTGTTGTTCTAACACGCCCACCCACGGGAGGAGTTCCGTCGTAGGATGGTGTTGAGCGAAGCGATACCCATCAGCGCAACCGCATGGGTTTCGCAAGCTCAACCCATCCTACGAAGAGCGCCCCGGCGCGGCCTGCAAGACAGTTACGCCTACGGTTCAGAGAAGCACGGGCGTAGGAGCGGACTCCGTCCGCGATTGGATTTGCCGGCCGCGCGGTGGCTCGGCCGGGTGAGCGCGCCCTGCGCGCGATTCGCGGACGGAGTCCGCTCCTACAGATTGACGCCGAACTTCCAGAGCATGCCGGACAGCCCCCTCTCCCTTCAGGGAGAGGGGCGGAGTCAACCTGAACACAGCTGCCGCCGGAAGGCACCGTTCGCGAGCAAGCTCGCTCCTACGAAGAGCCGGAAGCCGGCAGCGCCATGCTCAATCGGCATGGATGTCGTTGTGCCGCGTCTCGCGCAGGAACAGCAGCGAGCACACCAGGCTCACGCCGGTGATCAGCACCGGGTACCAGAGGCCGTAGAAGATGTTGCCGGTGTACACCACCAGGGCGAAGGAGATGGTCGGCAGCAGCCCGCCGAACCAGCCGTTGCCGATGTGGTACGGCAGCGATAGCGAGGTGTAGCGGATGCGCGTCGGGAACAGTTCGACCATCAGCGCCGCCAGCGGGCCGTAGCAGCAGGTGGCAATGAAGATCAGCGCCACGATGATGGCGATCACCATCGGCCGGTTCACCAGCGAGGCGTCGGCCTGGGTCGGGTAGCCGGCTTCCTTCACCGCGGCGCCCAGGGCGGCGGCGTCGAAGCCTTCGATGCGCTTCTCGCCCACGCTCACCACCAGCTCGCTGCCGGCCGGCGCGGCCTGGGTGCTGTAGGGCACGCCGCCTTTCACCAGCAGGGTCTTGGCCTTGTCGCAGGGGCTGTCGAATTTGGCCTTGCCCACCGGGTCGAACTGGAAGGTGCAGGTGGCCGGGTCGGCCATCACCACCACCGGGGCCTGGCGCGAGGCCTGGTCGATCTGCGGGTTGGCGTAGTGGGTCAGGGCCTTGAACAGCGGGAAGTAGAACACCGTCGCCAGCAGCAGGCCGACCACCAGCACCGGCTTGCGCCCGACCTTGTCGGACACCCAGCCGGCCAGCACGAACAGCGGCGCGCCTATCACCAGGGAGATGATCAGCAGCACGTTGGACAGCCCCGGGTCGACCTTGAGCACCTGGGTGAGGAAGAACATCACGTAGAACTGCGCGGCGTAGAAGGTCACCGCCTGGCCGGCGTTGATGCTGAACAGGGCGATCAGCACGATCTTCAGGTTGCTCCAGCGGGTGAAGGACTCCTTGAGCGGCGACTTGCTGATCTTGCCCTCGGCCTTCATCTTCAGGAACGCTGGCGACTCCTGCATGGACAGGCGGATCCAGGTGGAAATGCCCAGCAGCACGATGGAAATCAGGAACGGCAGGCGCCAGCCCCAGGTCTCGAAGGCTTCGCCTGTGGCCTGGCGGCAGCCCCAGATCACCAGCAGCGACAGCAGCAGGCCGGCGGTGGCGGTGCACTGGATCCAACTGGTGTAGGCGCCGCGCTTGTTGGCCGGGGCGTGCTCGGCGACGTAGATGGCCGCGCCGCCGTATTCGCCGCCCAGGGCCAGGCCCTGCAGCAGGCGCAAGGCGATGAGGATGATCGGCGCGGCCACGCCGATGCTGGCGTAGGACGGAAGCAGGCCGACGCAGAAGGTCGACAGGCCCATCAGCAGGATGGTGGCGAGGAAGGTGTACTTGCGCCCGATCATGTCGCCCAGGCGGCCGAACACCAGGGCGCCGAAGGGCCGCACCAGGAAGCCGGCGGCGAAGGCCAGCAGGGCAAAGATGAAGGCGGTGGTGTCGTTGACGCCGGCGAAGAACTGCTTGCTGATGACCGCTGCCAGCGATCCGTAGAGGAAGAAGTCGTACCACTCGAACACGGTGCCGAGCGAGGAAGCGAAGATCACCTTGCGCTCTTCGCGGCTGCTGGAGCGCCCCCGTTCGAACGACTGGGGCTGTGCTAGATCGGTCATTACGGCTCTCCTGCCCCTCGTGGGGGCTCTTATTGTTGTTTCAGCCTCGACCGCCACGGCCCGTGGGGCCGCGCGACGCTGTCTGGTGTCGAACCTCGTGTCGTCCCGCCGGGGTGGCCGTCAGGACAGGGCCTTCTCCTCCCGGCCGCTGATAGGGATGACCTCCGCCTGCCGCGAGGGTTCGGCCAGGATCATCCGCGCCGCCTTCTCGGCGATCACCAGCACCGGCGAGCAGCTGTTGCCGGAAGTGAGCGTGGGCATGATCGAGGCGTCGGCGATGCGCAGGCCGGGGATGCCGTGCACGCGCAGCTGGCTATCGACCACGGCATTCGGCCCGCTGCCCATGCGGCAGGTGCCGGCGGGGTGGAAGATGGTGGTGCCGATGTCAGCCGCTGCGCGGTGCAGGTCTTCCTCGCTGCGGAAGTCCGGGCCGGGCTTGTATTCCTCCGGGTGGAAACGCGCCAGGGCCGGCGCGGCGGCGATGCGGCGGGTCAGGCGGATGGCGTCGGCGGCCACCTTGAGGTCTTCCGGGTGGCTCAGGTAGTTGGGCTGGATCAGCGGCTTGGCGCGCGGGTCGGTACTGCGGATGCGCACGCTGCCGCGGCTTTGCGGGCGCAGGTCGCACACCGAGGCGGTGAAGGCCGGGAAGGCGTGCAGCGGCTCGCCGAAGCGCTCCAGGGACAGCGGCTGCACGTGGTATTCGAGGTTGGCCGAGGCCTGGCCGGGGTCGGACCTGGCGAAGGCGCCCAGTTGGCTTGGCGCCATGGACAGCGGGCCGCTGCGCTTGAACAGGTATTCCAGGCCCATGCCGACCTTGCCCCAGGGCGTGGCGGCGATACGGTTCAGCGTGCGGGTGCCCTGGATGCGGTAGATCAGCCGCAGCTGCAGGTGGTCCTGCAGGTTCTCGCCGACGCCGGGCAGCGCGTGGCGCACGCCGATGCCCAGTTGCTCCAGCAAGGGCCGCGGGCCGATGCCCGAGCGCTGCAGCAGGGTTGGCGAGCCGATGGCGCCGGCGCACAGGATCACCTCGCGGCGCGCCCGCAGTTCGCGGCGGGCGCCCTGCCAGTCCACCACCAGGCCTTTGGCGCGGCCGTCTTCGAGGATCAGTTGCTGCGCCTCGACATTCGTCAGCACCAGCAGGTTCGGGCGCTGCTCGACCGGGCGCAGGAAGGCCTTGGAGGCGTTCCAGCGCACGCCGCCGCGCTGGTTCACCTGGAAGTAGCCGCAGCCTTCGTTGTCGCCGCCGTTGAAGTCGTCCACCGAAGCGATGCCGGTCTGCGCCGCCGCCTCGCGGAAAGCATCGAGGATTTCCCAGGACAGCCGCTGCTGCTCCACCCGCCATTCGCCGCCGCCATGGTGGATGGCGCTGTCGCCGGCGAAGTGGTCCTCCATGCCGAGGAACAGCGGCAGCAGGTCGTTCCAGCCCCAGCCGGGGTTGCCCTCGGCGGCCCAGCCGTCGTAGTCGCGGGCCTGGCCGCGCATGTAGATCATGCCGTTGATCGACGAGCAGCCGCCGAGCACGCGGCCGCGGGGGTACTTGATGGCGCGGCCGTTGAGGCCGGGCACCGCTTCGGTGTCGAAGCACCAGTCGGTGCGCGGGTTGCCGATGCAGTAGAGGTAGCCGACGGGGATGTGGATCCAGGGGTAGTTGTCCGGGCCGCCGGCTTCGATCAGCAGCACGCGGTTGGACGGGTCGGCGGACAGGCGGTTGGCCAGCAGGCAACCGGCGGGGCCGGCCCCCACGATCAGGTAGTCGAAAGCGTCCAGTGCCTGGGGCATGGGCTGACCTCCAGTTGTTCTTATAGTTAGTCGTTCTTATCGATGCGTCGCTTGAGGCTAGCCGCTCATTCGCGATAAAAAAACGAACATTTCGAGTCAGCTGCTGATCGTTTTCTAACAACGGAGCCCGCCATGTTCGACTGGAACGACCTGCGCTACTTCCTCGAACTGCACCGCAGCGGCCGCCTGCTGGCCACCGCGCGCAAGCTGGGCACCACCCACGCCACCGTGGCCCGACACATCGAGAACATCGAGCGCGACCTGGGCACCCAGCTGTTCGCCCAGCACACCGGCGGCTACCAGCTGACCCCAGCGGGCCTGGCGTTGCTCAAGCACGCCGAGGCCATGGAGAACACCGCCCTGCTCGCCCAGGAGGAAATGAGCCAGAGCATCAGCCCCCTGGGCCAGGTGCGCCTGGGCGTGACCGAGGGCCTGGGCACCATGTTCCTCGCCCCGCGCCTGGGCGAGCTGATGCGCCAGTACCCGGGCCTTGAGCTGGAACTGGTGTCGGTGCCGCGCTTCGTCAGCATCACCAACCGCGAGGCAGACATCGCCATCACCCTGGAAAGGCCCAACGCCGACCTGGTGATCAGCCGCCGCCTGACGCGCTACCGCCTGAGCCTGTTCGCCAGCCCCGCCTACCTGGAAAAGGCCCCGCCCCTGCGCGACCGCGACGACCTGTGCAAGCACCAGTGGATCGGCTACGTGGACGACCTGCTGTTCAGCCAGGAACTGATGTTCCACCACAGCTTCTGCCGCCACCCCCAGGTGGTGTTCCGCAGCACCAGCGTGGTGGCCCAGCAACAAGCCGCCCAGGCCGGCGTCGGCCTGGCCATCCTCCCGCAGTTCATGGGCCTGCACGACCCGCTGCTGGTACCGGTGCTGCCGGAGGAGTTCATCGAGCGGGAGTACTGGATGTGTACGCGACGGGAGTTGCACCGGTCGGTGCGGCTGAGGTTGGTTTGGGATTTTCTGGTGGAGTTGTGTGAGCGGGAGCAGGGGATTCTGGTTGAGAGCAAGGCCTGAAAGGAACAGGAAGACGGTGGAGTCCGCTCTACCTGGGCTTCGCCAGGCCCTGCACGTTCAGAAGCCCATGGCTGCGATTGCCAGAGGCGATTTGAAATGGAGCAGGGTATGTCGGGCGCAGATCAGGTAGGTCCTGTCGTTATCCTTGAGACGCGCAATGAATCTCTTCAATTGGGATTTGGCGAGCTGACTGAGCGGATTGCCGAAGTTGATCGGCTGCGGAATGTAATCCATGGCTGCGGAGCAGTTATCCATTTCCCTGACCATTTCAATTACCAGTTCGAGCACAGCCTGATTGATATTCCAATACTGCGCCTGGGGCCCGTACCAGGTCACCAGGACCTCTTTCAGGGCTTGCTCATCAGCGGGATCGATCCGGCTCATCGATCCGACCTCCTGATGCTGCGAACCACTTCGAGCGCCATCGACTCCGGCCCCCTCACCTGGATCAGGTCAACATGGCTCTGACGGAGCACGAGGATTTCGAAGATACCCTCGGGGCTGTCCAATTCGCGCAGCAGAATCCGGGTGTCTGCCATACCGAACAAGCGTACCTGTGACTTGCAGTCGAGCCGGAAGACTTTGCGCAACATAGCCAACTCCTGCGCCTGCCTCTCGGTGAGGGCTGTGGCAGGTTCCACGCCATAGATCAGCCGGTACACCTGGGCGACGGATTGGATGTGCGGAAAGATCTCTCGAAATTCCGGGAAGGTTTCCGAGGTGACGCGCTGATGGCTGACGAATTGCCGGTCGGGATAGGCTGCGATCAGGCCGTCAGTACTGAGAAAGGCCTTGGGCGTCCCCGGGAGGTCGAACTGGATGCCTCCCAGGAGAACCGGCAGATAACGTCCTGCCTTGTACTCCAATGGCTCTTCTTTCGGAGTGCTGAAAACGCAGTTATTCGCCAGAGCGAATAACGGGAAGAACAGAAGAATAATGCTGGTGATGTATCGCATCCAAAGCGTCCTTGATCGTTACGGGCCAGGACTATTATCGAGAGGATGCCCGCTTCCTCCGGCCTGTAATGCGTATGGAGTTTCCCTGCAAGGGCGTATGAAAGCGGGTCTTGGCACTCGACTGCAAATACCGAACTCGGACCAGCCGGAACGCCGCTGCCCTACACAACTAAACCGTGGCGCTCTTCGTAGGATGGGTGGAGCGAAGCGATACCCATCGCCGTGCCCGGCCGGGCGCCAGCAGTGCTGGCGGGATCGCGGACGGAGTCCGCTCCTACAGGTCGCCGGGAAATACGGCATTCCTCTCCCCGTAGGAGCGGACCTTGTCCGCGATTGCCGGAGGTTTCGGCGCGGATCGCGGATAAGATCCGCTCCTACGCTGCCCCACCCACGCCATTCCCATGTAGGAGCGGGCCCTGCGCGCGAATCGCGGGCAGGGCCCGCTCCTACGAGGATGCATGGGCTTGGTCGAGGGGTTACTCCGCGCGGGCGTGTTCGACCTTGTCCGAGGCGGACCAGATGCGGTAGCGGACTTCGATGTCCTTGGGGGCGTAGATCACGATCGGCAGCTTGCTGTTGTAACGCAGCAGGAAGCCGTCGCCGACCACCGGTACGAAGTCCTTCCTGCTGGTGCCTTGCGGGCAGGCCATCAGGGTGCTGGCCGGGCCGCCGACCTTGTCCAGGCGGTAGTAGGGGTAGCCCCAGCCTTCCAGGGTCTTTTCTTCCAGGCTGCCGCCCAGGCGTTGGCGGTTGCAGTCGACGGTCAGGGTCTTGCCGGCCAGGACTTCGACCTTGAAGTTCTCTTCGTGGGCTTGCTGCGGCAGGTGGATGACCTGGCGCACAAAGCCGTCTTCGGCCTTGGGATAGGGCGCCACGTCTTCGAGTTTGGCGGCGTTGGCCAGGCTGGCGGTGGCGCTGAGCAGCAGCGCGGTGCAGAGGGTGAAACGGGTGAAGGGCATGACGCCTCCTTGCCGGTTGAAGGGCGAACGCATCGCGCAGGATGCGTTCGTCCGGATTGATTGCATCCCTTCGACCATGCGCCTGTGCGAATGCGCGGCCCGGGGCCGCGCGAAGTTGTTTCAGGCTACTTCACCGCCGGTCTTGGCCTGCTGTTCCAGGTGCGCCTGCAGTTCCGGGTCGAGCTGCAGCTGGTAGGCCAGCTCGTCCAGGTAGTTGCGCTCGCTTTCCTGCTGGTCGTCCACCAGCATCACGCTGGCCAGGTACATTTCCGCGGCCTTGCCCGGGTCGCCTTGCGCGGCCTGGGCCACGTCGGCGGCTTCGAGGGGTTTCTGCACTTCGTTGTCGAGCCAGGCCTGCAGTTCCGGTTCGCCGGCGTGGCGGGAGATTTCCGCGTAGATCGCCTGCTTTTCCTTGTCGTCGATGCGGCCGTCGGCCTTGGCCGCGGCGATCAGGGCGATGAGGATGGCGTGGCTGTGGGCTTCGGCTTCGTCGCCGGAGAGCTGGTCGACGGTGGTCGGCGGCTGTTGCTGCGCGGCGGCCGCCTGTTGCTGCTGCCAGTTCTGGTAGGCCTGGAAGGCCATCATGCCCAGGGAGGCGAGCATGGCGTAGTTGACCCCGCCGCCGCTGGAGCGGCCCTGGCTGGCCGGGGCGCCGCCGCCGAGCATGCTGCCCAGCACGCCGCCGAGGCCGCCCAGGCCTCCGGCCGCTGCGCCACCGCCGGTGGCTCCCCCAAGCAGGCCGCCAAGCAACCCGCCAAGGCCACCCAGGCCGCCTGCGCCGCCCTGTTGCGCCTGCGCGCCCTGGCCGGCCCGCAGCAGTTGTTCCAGCAGATCCGTGGTGTTCATGGCAGCGCCCTCGGCGTGGTTGCGGTCAGGCAACGATAGTCCCGGTGGCGGATTCCGCCAATGCCGTCCGGGACTATTCAGGGGCACGCTGAGAATCAGGCCGGCAGTGCCTGCAGGGCCTTCTGCGCCTGTGCTTCCAGCTCGGCCTTGAGGCCCGGGTCGAGGCTCAGCTGGCGGGCCAGTTCGTCGAGGTAGGCGCGCTCCATGTAGTTCTCCTCGTCGACCATCAGCAGGCTGGCCAGGTACATCTCGGCGGCCATTTCCTCGCTCTGCGCGGCGCGCGCCACTTCCTGCGGGTCCAGCGGCTTGGCCAGTTCGCGGTCGAGCCAGCCCTGCAGCTCCAGGTCGCCGGTGAGCTTGGCGATCTCGCCGTCGATCAGCTGGCGCTCGCGGGCGTCGATGTGTCCGTCGGCCTTGGCCGCCGCCACCAGGGCGCGGAGGATGGCGTGGCTGTGGGCCTCGGCCTCCACCGGCGGCAGGCGGTCGACGGTCTGCGGTTCGCCGCGCGGTGCGCTGGCCTGCTGGCGCTGCCAGTTGCCGTAGGCCTTGTAGGCGATCACCCCGAGGGCGGCCAGGCCGCCGTAGGTGACGACCTTGCCGCCCATCTTCCGCGCCTTCTTGCTGCCCAGCAGCAGGCCCAGCGCGCCGGCGGCCAGGGCGCCGCCACCGGCGCCGGAGAGCAGGCTGCCAAGGTCCAGGCCGCCCTTGCCCTGGGCCTGACCGGGCTGGCCGCCGCTCTGGGCGAGCCCCTTGTTCTGCAGGAGGTCCTGGCCGGATTTGAGCAGTTGGTCGAGCAGGCCACGGGTGTTCATGGCGGTCTCCTGGGTCGGTTGAGGGAAACCTCGACTCTAGCGCCCGCTCCCGTATGTGCGCAGGCGCAGAGTGCTTCGGGATATTGCTGGGGAGTATGAATCGCGGGCAGGGCCCGATCCTATAGTCGCAGGAGAACATCGTCGTAGGACGGGTTGAGCGAAGTGATACCCGTTACCGCGGCCCGATGGGTTTCGCAGGCTCAACCCATCCTACGAAGAGCGAGCGGGTGGGCGGGTGCTTTCATTCGATTTAAAAGAATGCTCCTATAGATTTTCGATAAAGCACAAAAGCCATGGCCTGCCACCCATGATGACCCTGCGCCAGATCCGCCATTTCATCGCCGTCGCCGAGACCGGTTCGATCTCCGCCGCCGCCCAGGCCGTGTTCATTTCCCAGTCCACCCTGACCCTGGCCATCCAGCAACTGGAGGAGGAGATCGGCGTGCGCCTGTTCGAGCGCCATGCCAAGGGCATGACGCTCACCCACCAGGGCCACCAGTTCCTGCGCCAGGCGCACCTGATCCTGGCCACGGTGGAGAACGCCAAGCGCAGCCTGCAGCAGAGCACCGACAAGGTCGCCGGCAGCCTGACCATCGGCGTGACCAGCCTGGTCGCCGGCTACTACCTGGCCGACCTGATCACCCGCTTCCAGCGCGCCTACCCCAACGTGCAGACGCGCGTGGTGGAGGACGAGCGGCCTTATATAGAGCACCTGCTGGTGAGCGGCGAGATCGACGTCGGCGTGCTGATCCTCTCCAACCTGGAGGACCGCCACGCCCTGCAGACCGAGGTGCTCACCCACTCGCCGCACCGCCTCTGGCTGCCGGCCCAGCACCCGCTGCTGGAGCGCGACAGCATCGGCCTGGCGGACGTCGCCGGGGAGCCGCTGATCCAGCTCAACGCCGACGAGATGGGCCTGCACACCCAGCGCATCTGGTCACGCGCCGGGCTGGTGCCGCAGGTGACGTTGCGCACCGCCTCGGTGGAGGCCGTGCGTAGCCTGGTGGCCGCAGGCCTGGGCCTGTCGATCCAGCCGGACATGACCTACCGCCCCTGGTCGCTGGAAGGCGACATCATCGAGGCGCGCCCGCTGGTGGACCTGGGCGAGCCGCTGGACGTCGGCCTGGCCTGGCGCCGCGGCACGGCGCGGCCGGCGCTGGTGGACCCGTTCCTCACCGTGGCCCGCGAGCAACCCAACGCCAAGCGGCCTTCCATCTAGCAGCATTCGATTTAATCGAATGCCACTTTCAGTATTTAGAATTTGTCGACCTCAGGCCCGGAATCTAGTCTCTGGCTTCATACAGAAGGGCCGGGCAACCCAGCGGAGCAGCCCATGGCCCCCGAAAACAAGACCGAGAAGAAAAGAGCCGCGAAGATGAACGCCCTGGCGAGCACCCCGACCCTGTACACCGAGCTGCTGATCGACGATCAGCTGACGCCCGGCCAGGGCCTTGCCGAGGCGATCCTCAACCCCGCCAGCGGCGAAACCCTGGTCTCGGTCGCCGATGCCTCCCCCGAGCAGATCGAACAGGCCATCGACGCCGCCCAGCGCGCCTTCCCGGCCTGGTCGCGGACCACCCCGGCGCAACGCTCCGCTGCGCTGCTGGCCATCGCCGATGCCATCGACAAGCGCGCCGACGCCCTCGCCCGCCTGGAAGCCCTGAACTGCGGCAAGCCGCTGCACCTGGCGCGGCAGGACGACATCCCCGCCACCGCCGACGTGTTCCGCTTCTTCGCCGGCGCCGTGCGCTGCCAGCAGGGCCAGCTGGCCGGCGAGTACGTGCCCGGGCACACCAGCATGGTGCGCCGCGACCCGGTGGGCGTGGTGGCCTCCATCGCGCCCTGGAACTACCCGCTGATGATGGCCGCGTGGAAGATCGCCCCGGCCCTGGCCGCCGGCAACACCCTGGTGTTCAAGCCTTCCGAGCACACCCCGCTGTCGGTCCTGGCGCTGGCCCCGGCGCTGGCGGACATCCTCCCGCCGGGCGTGCTCAACATCGTCTGCGGCGGCGGCGAGAACGTCGGCAGCCACCTGGTCGGCCACCCGCGGGTGCGCATGGTCTCGCTGACCGGCGATATCGTCACCGGGCAGAAGATTCTCCAGGCCGCCGCGCGCACCCTGAAGCGCACCCACCTGGAGCTGGGCGGCAAGGCGCCGGTCATCGTCTGCAACGACGCCGATATCGAGGCGGTCGTCCAGGGCGTGCGCACCCACGGCTACTACAACGCCGGGCAGGACTGCACCGCCGCCTGCCGCATCTACGCCCAGGCCGGCATCCACGACCGCCTGGTAGCCGAGCTGGGCGAGGCGGTGGCAAGCATCCGCTTCGCCCGCAAGCGCGATCAGGACAACGAGATCGGCCCGCTGATCAGCGCCCGCCAGCGCGACCGCGTGGCCAGCTTCGTCGAACGCGCCCTGGGCCAGCCGCACATCGAGCGCGTGACCGGCGCCGCCGTGCACTCCGGCCCCGGCTTCTACTACCAGCCCACGCTGCTGGCCGGCTGCAAGCAGCAGGACGAGATCGTCCAGCGCGAGGTGTTCGGCCCGGTGGTCACGGTGACACGCTTCGAGCAGTTGGAGCAGGCGGTGGACTGGGCCAACGACTCCGAATACGGCCTGGCTTCCTCGGTGTGGACGCAGAACCTGGACAAGGCCTTCCAGATCGCCAACCGCCTGCAGTACGGCTGCACCTGGATCAACACCCATTTCATGCTCGCCAGCGAGATGCCCCACGGCGGCCTCAAGCGCTCGGGCTACGGCAAGGACCTGTCCAGCGACTCGCTGCAGGACTACAGCGTGGTGCGCCACATCATGGCCCGCCACGGCGACCGCCTGGATTGAACGCCCCGGCGGGCCCGCCCGCCGGTACATAAGAAATGCCCCGGCGGTACGCCGCGCGAGGGCCGTTGCTCGATTGACACTGCCCCACCAATAGAGACAACAAACGAGGGAGACATCGCATGCGCAAGACAGCACTGTTCAGCGCCATCACCACCGCCCTGCTGGCCAGCGCCGGCGTACAGGCCGCCGACGCCATCAAGGCGGTCGGCGCCGGTGAAGGCCGCCTGGACATCATCGCCTGGCCGGGCTACATCGAACGCGGCCAATCCGACAAGGCCTACGACTGGGTCACCCGGTTCGAGAAGGACACCGGCTGCCAGGTCAACGTGAAGACCGCCGCCACCTCCGACGAGATGGTCAGCCTGATGGCCAAGGGCGGCTACGACCTGGTCACCGCCTCCGGCGACGCCTCGCTGCGGCTGATCTACGGCAAGCGCGTGCAGCCGATCGACCCCGGGCTGATCCCCAACTGGAAGAACGTCGACGCGCGCCTGAAGGACGCGCCCTGGTACACCGTCAACGGCAAGACCTACGGCACCCCGTACCAGTGGGGCCCGAACGTGCTGATGTACAACACCAAGGTCTTCCCCAAGGCGCCGGACAGCTGGAGCGTGGTGTTCCAGGCGCAGGACCTGCCCGACGGCAAGCCGAACAAGGGCCGCGTGCAGGCCTACGACGGCCCGATCTACATCGCCGACGCCGCGCTGTATCTGAAGAGCACCCAGCCGGAACTGGGCATCCAGGACCCGTACCAGCTGACCGAGGCGCAGTACGGCGCCGTGCTCGACCTGCTGCGCAAGCAGCATTCGCTGATCCACCGCTACTGGCACGACGCGACCGTGCAGATGAGCGACTTCAAGAACGAGGGTGTGGCCGCCTCCAGCTCCTGGCCGTACCAGGCCAACGCGCTGAAGGCCGAGAAGCAGCCGATCGCCACCGTGTTCCCGAAGGAAGGCGTCACCGGCTGGGCCGACACCACCATGTTGCACGCCGAAGCCGCGCACCCGAACTGCGCCTACAAGTGGATGAACTGGTCGCTGGAGCCCAAGGTGCAGGGCGACGTCGCCGCCTGGTTCGGCTCGGTGCCGGCCGCGCCGGAAGGCTGCAAGGCCAGCGAGCTGCTCGGCGCCGAAGGCTGCGCCACCAACGGCTTCGACCAGTTTGCCAGGATCGCCTTCTGGAAGACCCCGCAGGCCGAGGGCGGCAAGTTCGTGCCGTATAGCCGCTGGACCCAGGACTACATCGCGATCATGGGCGGCCGCTAAGCACGAGGCTTCGCTTCGCGCCTGACTGGCTCCCCTCTCCCTTCAGGGAGAGGGGCTGGGGGAGAGGGCAATGCCCCGTGCCGATGCCAAGGCAACCCTCTCCCCGTCCCTCTCCCTGAAGGGAGAGGGGGCGCCCAGCCCAACATCCGTTTCTGATTCACCCGATTTTTCCGGGCAGGGCCTTCGCACGCCGAATTCCTGCCCCTGGAGCGTGCCCCATGACCACCCCCGCTGTTCAATTCACCCAGGTCTCCCGCCAGTTCGGCGAGGTGAAAGCCGTCGACCGGGTATCCATCGACATCAAGGACGGCGAGTTCTTCTCCATGCTCGGTCCCTCGGGCTCGGGCAAGACCACCTGCCTGCGCCTGATCGCCGGTTTCGAACAGCCCTCCGCCGGCTCCATCCGCATCCATGGCGAGGAGGCCGCCGGCCTGCCGCCGTACCAGCGCGACGTCAACACGGTGTTCCAGGACTACGCGCTGTTCCCGCACATGAACGTGCTCGAGAACGTCGCCTACGGCCTGAAGGTGAAAGGCGTGGGCAAGGCCGAACGCCTCAAGCGCGCCGAGGAAGCCCTGGGCATGGTCGCCCTCGGCGGCTACGGCAGCCGCAAGCCGGTGCAGCTGTCCGGCGGCCAGCGCCAGCGCGTAGCGCTCGCCCGGGCCCTGGTGAATCGCCCGCGGGTGCTGCTGCTGGACGAACCCCTGGGCGCGCTGGACCTGAAGCTGCGCGAGCAGATGCAGAGCGAGCTGAAGAAGCTGCAGCGCCAGCTGGGCATCACCTTCATCTTCGTCACCCACGACCAGAGCGAAGCGCTGTCGATGTCCGACCGCGTGGCGGTGTTCAACAAGGGCCGCATCGAGCAGGTCGACACCCCGCGCAACCTGTACATGCAGCCGGCCACGCCCTTCGTCGCCGAGTTCGTCGGCACCTCCAACGTGCTGCGCGGCGACCTCGCCCAACAGCTCACCGGCAACGCCCAGCCGTTCTCCATCCGCCCCGAGCACATTCGCTTCGCCAGCGGCGAACGGGGCGCCGGCGACCTGGAGATCAGCGGCCTGCTGCACGACATCCAGTACCAGGGCGCCGCCACCCGCTACGAGATCCGCCTGGACAACGGCCAGAACCTCTGCCTGAGCCAGGCCAACAGCCAGTGGGACGCCGCCGCCGTGGCCCACCAGCCGGGGCAGCGCGTCACTGCGCGCTGGGCGCGCGAGGCCATGGTGGCGCTGAACGAGGGCGCCTGAGATGGAACTGACGATGAACGCGCAGGCGCCCATGGCCGGCAACGGCCCGCTGCGCCGGCTGTCCAACCTGCTGTACCGCAAGCCGACGCTGTACCTCTCGCTGCTGCTGGTGCCGCCGCTGCTGTGGTTCGGCGCCATCTACCTGGGCTCGCTGCTGACCCTGATGTGGCAGGGCTTCTACACCTTCGACGACTTCACCATGACGGTGACGCCGGATCTGACCTGGGCCAACTTCGCCGCCCTGTTCACCCCGGCCAACTTCGACATCATCCAGCGCACCCTGGCGATGGCCATCGCCGTGTCCATCGCCAGCGGCGTGGTGGCCTTCCCCATCGCCTACTACATGGCGCGCTACACCAGGGGCAAGACCAAGGCGTTCTTCTACATCGCGGTGATGATGCCGATGTGGGCCAGCTACATCGTCAAGGCCTACGCCTGGACCCTTCTGCTGGCCAAGGGCGGGGTGGCCATGTGGTTCGTGCACCACCTCGGCCTGCAATGGCTGCTGGACCTGCTGATGGACATGCCCGGCGTGGGCGGCAACACCCTGTCCACCTCGCACCTGGGGCGCTTCCTGGTGTTCGTGTACATCTGGCTGCCGTTCATGATCCTGCCGATCCAGGCCTCCCTGGAGCGCCTGCCGCCGTCGCTGCTGCAAGCCAGCGCGGACCTCGGCGCGCACCCGCGGCAGACCTTCCTGCAAGTGATCCTGCCGCTGTCGATCCCGGGCATCGCCGCCGGCTCGATCTTCACCTTCAGCCTGACCCTCGGCGACTTCATCGTGCCGCAGCTGGTGGGCCCGCCGGGCTACTTCATCGGCAGCATGGTCTACGCCCAGCAGGGCGCGATCGGCAACATGCCGATGGCCGCCGCCTTCACCCTGGTGCCGATCGTGCTGATCGCCGTGTACCTGTCCATCGTCAAACGCCTGGGGGCCTTCGATGCACTCTGACTCCTCATCTCAAGAGAAGGCTTCCTGGGGCCTGAAAGCCGCCGCCTGGGGCGGGCTGGTGTTCCTGCACTTCCCGATCCTGATCATCTTCATGTACGCCTTCAACACCGAAGACGCCGCGTTCAGCTTCCCGCCGCAGGGCTTCACCCTGCACTGGTTCAGCGTCGCCTTCGGCCGCCAGGACGTGCTGGAGTCGATCACCCTGTCGCTGAAGATTGCCTGCATCGCCACCCTGATCGCCATGCTCCTGGGCACCCTGGCCGCGGCCGCGCTGTACCGCCGCGACTTCTTCGGCAAGGAGGGCATCTCGCTGATGCTGATCCTGCCCATCGCCCTGCCCGGCATCATCACCGGTATCGCCCTGCTCTCGGCGTTCAAGACTCTGGGCATCGAGCCGGGCTTTCTGACCATCGTCATCGGCCACGCGACCTTCTGCGTGGTGATCGTCTACAACAACGTGATCGCCCGTTTCCGCCGCACCTCCCACAGCCTGATCGAGGCCTCGATGGACCTGGGCGCCGACGGCTGGCAGACCTTCCGCTACGTGATCCTGCCGAACCTCGGCTCGGCCCTGCTGGCCGGCGGCATGCTGGCCTTCGCCCTGTCCTTCGACGAGATCATCGTGACCACCTTCACCGCCGGCCACGAACGCACCCTGCCGATCTGGCTGCTCAACCAGCTGACACGCCCGCGCGACGTGCCGGTGACCAACGTGGTGGCCATGCTGGTGATGCTGGTGACCATGCTGCCGATCCTCGGCGCCTACTACCTGACCAAGGGTGGCGAGGGCGTGGCGGGGAGTGGGAAGTGACTACGGTGCCGTGCGGCCCTCTCCCTAACCCTCTCCCTGAAGGGAGAGGGGACTTGATCGGAGCAGGAGGAAACCAAGGCCTCAGCGGCTCCCTCTCCCTTCGGAGCGGGGCGCGCAGCCAGGGCGGGGGGAGAGGGAAAAGCCCCCGCTCCGACATAACAGACCCCCTCAGGACTGCCGAAACCGGCGGCCCCATAAAAGAAACCCCAACGAATACCTGCAAGCCCTGACCAAGAGGACTTAAAGAATGCAAACCAAACTGCTGATCAACGGCCAACTGGTCGCTGGCGAAGGCGAGAAGCTCGCCGTGCTCAATCCCTCCCTGGGCACCACCCTGGTGGAGATCGCCGAGGCCACCCCGGCCCAGGTCGACGCCGCCGTGCAGGCCGCCGACGCCGCCTTCGACGCCTGGTCGCAGACCGCGCCGAAGGACCGCTCGCTTTTGCTGCTGAAACTGGCCGACACCATCGACGCCCACGCCGAGGAACTGGCGCGCCTGGAATCCAACAACTGCGGCAAGCCCTACAGCGCCGCGCTGAACGACGAACTGCCGGCCATCGCCGACGTGTTCCGCTTCTTCGCCGGCGCCAGCCGCTGCCTGCAGGGTTCCGCCGCCGGCGAATACCTGCCCGGGCACACCTCGATGATCCGCCGCGACCCGATCGGCGTGGTCGCCTCCATCGCGCCCTGGAACTACCCGCTGATGATGGTCGCGTGGAAACTCGGCCCGGCCCTGGCCGCCGGCAACACCGTGGTGCTCAAGCCCTCCGAGCAGACCCCGCTGACCGCCCTGCGCCTGGCCGAGCTGATGGCCGACATCTTCCCCGCCGGCGTGGTCAACCTGGTCTTCGGCCGCGGCCCCAGCGTCGGCGAGCCGCTGACCACCCACCCGAAGGTGCGCATGGTCTCGCTGACCGGCTCGGTCGCCACCGGCAGCCGCATCATCGCCGGCACCGCCGACACCGTGAAGCGCATGCACATGGAGCTGGGCGGCAAGGCCCCGGTGATCATCTTCGACGACGCCGACATCGACGCCGCCGTGGAAGGCATCCGCACCTTCGGCTTCTACAACGCCGGCCAGGACTGCACCGCCGCCTGCCGCATCTATGCGCAAAAGGGCATCTACGCCAAATTCGTGGAGAAACTGGGCGAAGCCGTCGCCAGCATTCGCTACGGCGAGCAGGACGACCCGGACACCGAACTCGGCCCGGTCATCACCGAGCAGCACCTGGAGCGCGTCATCGGCTTCGTCGAGCGTGCCCGCCAGCTGCCGCACATCGAGGTGGTCACCGGCGGCAAGCGCGCCGACCGCCCCGGCTTCTTCTTCGAGCCGACCGTGCTGGCCGGCGCCCGCCAGGACGACGAAGTGGTGCGCCGCGAGATCTTCGGCCCGGTGGTCTCGGTCACCGAGTTCGACGACGAAGCGCAGGCGCTGGCCTGGGCCAACGACTCCGACTACGGCCTGGCCAGCTCGGTGTGGACCAGCGACATCGGCCGCGCCCACCGCCTGGCGGCCCGCCTGCAGTACGGCTGCACCTGGGTCAACACTCACTTCATGCTGACCACCGAGATGCCCCATGGCGGCATGAAGCTTTCCGGCTACGGCAAGGACATGTCCATGTACGGGCTGGAGGACTACACCGCCGTTCGTCATGTGATGTTCAAGCACTGAGGTTGTTTTCCGGGTTCCCGCACACGCGGGAGCCCGGCGACCTCGCGGCACCCAGGGCCACCCGGCCCACAACCCGCGGGCGTGCCCGCAACGGAGGCAAGCATGCGTCACCTCGTCAGAGCGTTCTACCTGCTGTCGCTGTTCACCCTCGCCGGCCTGGCCCAGGCCGCCAGCTCTTCATCCCAGGAAACACCGAAACAGATAGTCGACGCCTACATGGCCGCGTGGAACGCCCACGACGCCGAGAAGGCCGCCGGCTACCTGGCCAAGGACGCGGAGTACTTCGACGTCACCGTCGGCACCCCGCAGAAGGGCCGCGAGGCCGCGCGCGACAACGTGATCAAGGTCTTCGTCGGCGCCGTGCCGGACCTGAAGTGGAAGATGAACGGCAAGCCCATCGTCGACAAGGACGGCATCGCCTTCCAGTGGACCTTCAGCGGCACCAACACCGGCGCCTGGGACGCGCAGACGCCGGCGACCAACAAGCCGCTGTCGTTCGACGGTGTCAGTTATGTGAAGGTCAAGGACGGAAAGATCGTTTACCAGGGGGATTACTACGACGCCCTTGGGTTGCATAAGCAGTTGGGGTGGTGAGGTTGGCCTGGGGCTGGAAGGTTTGCGCTAGCCCCACCAACCCTCTCCCCCCGCCCTGGCTGCGCGCCCCGCTCCGAAGGGAGAGGGAGCTATCCGTGCTAACCGAAACGAAAGGTGTTCGCCGACGAGCGCCGATGTTGCGCTTCAAACCATAAGGCCCCCTCTCCCTTCAGGGAGAGGGTTGGGGAGAGGGAGCGGAGTCAATCCATCACGCCAACATCGCAGGAATACACGGTTCGCGAGCAAGCTCGCTCCTACGAAGAGCGCCCCATCAAACCTCGATAATCACCTTCAACGCCTTGTTCTGCGCCGCCTTGCCGAAGGTCTCGTAGGCCTGAAGGATGTCGCCCAGGGCGAAGCGGTGGGTGATCAGCTGTTCGGGCTGCAGCTTGCCGGCCTGCACGCTCTTGAGCAGCATCGGCGTGGTCACCGCGTCCACCAGGCGGGTGCGCAGGGTGATGTTGTGCGACCACAGGCGCTCCAGGTGCAACTCCACCGGCACCCCGTGCACGCCCAGCACGGCGATGTCGCCGCCGGGCGCGATCAGCTCCTCGCACAGGCTGAAGGTGCTCGGCACGCCCACCGCTTCCACCGCGCTGTCCACGCCCAGGCCGTCGGTCAGCGCCTTCACCTTCTCCAGCAACTGCGGGTCGCCGGCGTTGAAGCAGTCGGTGGCGCCGAAGCCCTTCGCCACTTCCAGGCGGTTGTCGTCCAGGTCGATCATGATGATCCGCGCCGGCGAGTAGAACTGCGCGGTGAGCAGCGCGGCCAGGCCCACCGGGCCGGCGCCGACGATGGCGACGTTGCCGCCGGGCTGCACGCGGCCGTTGAGCACGCCGCACTCGAAGCCCGTGGGGAGGATGTCGCTGAGCATCACCATGGCCTCCTCGTCCGCCTCGGCGGGCAGGTGGTAGAGGCTGGTGTCGGCGTGGGGGATGCGCACCTTCTCGGCCTGGGTGCCGTCGATCAGGTGGCCGAGGATCCAGCCGCCGGTGCGGCAGTGCGAGGTCATGCCCTTGCGGCAGAAGTCGCACTTGCCGCAGGCGCTGATGCAGGAGATGAGCACGCGGTCGCCGGGCTTGAACTGGCTGACCGCCGCGCCGACCTGCTCGACCACCCCGACACCCTCGTGGCCGAGGATGCGTCCGGGCCTGCAGGCCGGCACGTCGCCCTTGATGATGTGCAGGTCGGTGCCGCAGAGGGTGGTGCGGACCAGGCGCACCACGGCGTCGCCGGGCGCCTGCAGTTCGGGGTCGGGGCGCTCTTCCAGGGCGATGTCGCCGACACCGCGGTAGACCAGGGCTTTCATGGCCGGGCTCCTTTCGGGGAATGGTCAGGACAGGCTAGTCCCGCCCCGGCGGCCAGGACCTGATCCCGATCAAAGGCTCATTCGGCGCTGGGCAGCTCGGTGATGTGGATTTCCGTCAGCAGCGGCTCGGGCTTCAGCTGGCTGCGCTTGAGCAGCGGGCAGAAGCGCGCCAGGCTGCCGATCAGCTCCCACTGGGTTTCCAGGTCGCCGGCCAGGTGGGCGATGTCGTTCAGGGCGCGCTGGCCGACCTGCTGCAGGTGCGGGTCGGCGCTGCGGCCCAGCTCCAGGGAAAGCTGGCCGATCAGGGTGCTGAGGGCGGACATGTTGCGCGTCGCCAGGGCCAGGATGTTCGCCAGCAGGGCGATCTCCGATTCCGGCACGGCGGCGGGTGGGGTGCGTGCGTCCATGCGTGTACCAGTGGGAAGTGCGTCGTCCTGACGCGTTGCGGCGGAGCATAGCAGCAAAATGCCTGCATGCGATCCATTTCACATTCTGTTGTACGAAAGTGCTGGCGCGCCGCCCGACGGACGGCACGCCATGGCCTCAGGCTTCGCCCAGGGGCTTGCGCATCGGCGTACCGCGCTGGGCCGCGCGCAGGTACTGCGCCGGCCAGGGCACCTGCTGGCCGCCCAGCTCGTCGGCGGCGTTGAGCGGCCAGTAGGGCTCGCGCAGCAGCTCGCGGGCCAGCAGGATCAGGTCGGCCTGGCCGGTGCGCAGGATGTGCTCGGCCTGCACCGGCTCGGTGATCATGCCGACGGTGCTGCTGGCGATCTCGGCCTCCTTGCGCACGCGCTCGGCGAACTGCGTCTGGTAGCCCGGGCCCACCGGAATCTCGGCGTTCACCGCGGTGCCGCCGGAAGACACGTCGATCAGGTCGACGCCCAGGTCCTTCAGGCGCCGGGCCAGCGCCACCGTCTCGTCGGGGTTCCAGCCGTCCTCCACCCAGTCGGTGGCCGACAGGCGCACCAGCAGCGGTAGTTCTTCAGGCCACACCTCGCGCACCGCCTGGGTCACTTCCAGCAGGTAGCGGATGCGGTTCTCGAAACAGCCGCCGTACTGATCGCGGCGCTGGTTGGACAGCGGCGAGAGGAACTGGTGCAGCAGGTAGCCGTGGGCCGCGTGCACCTCCACCACCTTGAAGCCCGCCGCCAGGGCGCGCTCGGCGGAACGGACGAAGGCCTGAGTGACTTCGGCCATCTGCGCCTCGGTCAGCGCCGTGGGCGTGGTGTGCTTGGGGTCGAAGGCAATGGCCGACGGCGCAAACGGCACCCAGCCGCCCTCGGCCACCGGCATGCTCCCCGGCTTGCCCAGCCAGGGCGCGTAGGTGCTGGCCTTGCGCCCGGCGTGGGCCAGCTGGATGCCGGCCACAGCGCCCTGGGATTCGATGAAACGGGTGATGCGCCGCAGGGGCTCGACCTGCTCGTCCTTCCACAGGCCCAGGTCGCGGTCGGTGATGCGCCCCTCCGGAACCACCGCGGTGGCCTCCACCAGGACCAGGCCGGCGCCACCCACGGCGCGGCTGCCCAGGTGCACCAGGTGCCAGTCGTTGGCCAGGCCGTCCTCGGCCGAGTACTGGCACATGGGGGAAACGCCGATGCGGTTAGGCAAGGTCAGTTGGCGCAGGGTCAGGGGCTCGAACAGCTGGCTCATGGCTACACTCCCTCAGGTTCTTTCAACGAATGATCGACACTTCAACTGTAGACCGGGTTGGCCGGCCGACACGTCAATCGTTCGTCCACGAACCCCTGGGCCCTAAGCCAACAGCTCTGTCTCCAGGCCGTAGCGGCGCTGCGCATCGCGACGCAGCACGCCGCTGGCATGCAGCCGGCGCAAGGTCTGGCGCACGCAGTTGGGCGAGATGGGCGCGGCTTCGTCCAGCAGGCGCTGGTGCAGCGCCGACACGCTGTAGAAGCCGCCGGAACAGAGCACGTCCAGTACCTTCAGGCGCGGCAGGCTGCAACGCAGGCCGGCGCGTTCGAGTAGCTTGCGCGCCGGGCGCAGTTCGCGGCGCAGCGCCAGCGGCAGGACCTCGGGCCGGTCGTCGGCGGCCGCGTCGGGGAAGCGAGGGTGGAGGGTCACGAAAGAGTCCTTTTCCGGGCCGCCATTGCGGCTTTCTCTAATGAAGACGAACGAGCGGGGCAAAACCGGCAACCGGAGCGATGAAATAATTTATTGCAAACCCACTGGCCGATTTCTCCGTCTCATCCGTCCTTATCCATAGAATCCCCGGCCAATGGCGGGGCCCCGGCGGCATCGCCGCCTCCTCCACTGCGTGAAGCCTGAAGCCCCCATGTCCAAGAAATCCCGTGCCAGGAACTGGTTCCTGATCCACAGCTGGCTGGCCTTGCCCATCTGGTTCTTCGTCTTCCTGGTGTGCATCACCGGCACCCTGGCCACCGTCAGCCAGGAGATCGTCTGGCTGGCCAACCCGGCCATCCGCGCCAACGCGCCGCCCGGCGACGCCCAGCGCCTGGGCTACGACGCCCTGCTGGCCGCGGTCCGGCGCCAGCAGCCGCAGGCCCATGTGCAAGGCCTGCACGTGCCGAGCGAAAGGCACTTCGCCATAGAAGCCCAGGTCAGCTACCCGGACGCGCGCAACGCCACCCTCTACGTCAACCCGTACAGCGGCGCCATCCAGGGCGAGGCGCCGCTGTTCGACTTCCGCAACTTCACCCGCGCCCTGCACGGCTGGTGGCTGGTGCCCTTCAGCCACGGCTACAGCTGGGGCTGGTACCTGGTGACGCTGCTGGGCCTGCCGATGCTGGCCTCGCTGGTCACCGGGCTGGTGGTCTACAAGCGCTTCTGGCGCGGCTTCCTCGCCCCGCGCCTGCGCCTGAACCAGGGCGCGCGCATCTTCTGGGGCGACTTCCACCGCCTGACCGGCATCTGGTCGATCTGGTTCATCGCGGTGATCGCCGTCAGCGGCACCTGGTTCCTGGTCCAGGCGGTGCTCTACGACAACGCCATTTCCATCTCCAGCGAAGGCGTGCCGGCCATCATCCAGCCCGAGCAGGTGCCGCCCGGCGTCGACGGCGGGCCGCCGCCGCGCATCGGCCTGGACCAGGCGGTAGCCGTCGCGCAGCGCGAGATTCCCGGCTTCGAGCCACGCTACCTGGCGCTGCCGGGCGACGCCTTCGCGCCCATCGGCCTGCTCGGCCACGGCTGGTTCCCGCTGCTGTTCGAGCGCGCCAAGGTCAACCCCTACGACGGCAGCCTGGCCGCCACCCGGCGCCTGGGCGACCGCAGCGGCCTGGAGTTCTTCAGCGAATCCATGCGCCCGCTGCACGTGGGCGACTTCGGCGGGCTGTGGGTGAAGCTGATCTGGTTCGCCTTCGGCCTGCTGCTCAGCCTGATGGTGCTCAGCGGCCTGCAGATCTGGAGCAAGCGCACCCTGCTGGCCACCGCCAAGCAGTTGAAGAAGAAACAACGCGCCCCGCAGCGCGCCGCGGCCCTCACGGAGTGAACGCCATGCCCGCCCGCCAACCTTCGCGCCAGCGCCGCCAGTGGCTGCGCTGGCGTTTCCACCTCAGCGCCCTGCTGGTGCTGATCCCCCTCGGCTACCTGCCGGCGTTCCTCCACGACGCCCGCGTCGACCGCGGCCTCACCGGCCTGGGCGAACGCGAGGTCGGCGAACTGCAGGTCGGCCCCTGGCGCGCGCGCCTGGCCGAATGGGAAGTCGGCGATCCCGAGGACGAAGGCCGCGCCGGCCACCTCAAGGCCTTCGCCCTGGCCTGGTGCCAGGGCTGCGAGCAGCGCATCCGCGCGGCCTACCTGCGCATCGGCCGGCCCTACAGCCTGAGCGCCCCCGGCGCGCTGCTCAGCGGCAGCCCGTACCAGCAGTTCACCGAGGTGGCGGTACCGCCACGCGCCCGCGCCGACGACCAGCTGTGGCTGACCGTCGAAGCCTGGGACGGCAGCGTGCACCAGGCCAGCCTGCCCCTCGCCGAGGCCTCCCCGTCGCTGGTGGCCTGGCTCGACCGCCAAGGAGCATCCCAATGAAAGCCCTGCTTCCCCTCCTCCTGCTGGGCCTCACCCCAGTGGCCCTGGCCCACGCGCCCTTCCTCGAATGCAAGGCCCTGGACGCCGAGCGCATCCGCTGCCTGGGCGGCTTCAGCGACGGCAGCCAGGCGCAGGGCGTGAAGCTGCGGGTCCTCGGCCATGACGGCCAGACGCTGCTGGAAGAACGCCTGGGCGCCGACTCCAGCCTGACCTTCCAGCGCCCGGCGGTGCCCTACTTCGTGCTCTTCGACGTCGGCCCCGGCTACCGCGCCGAGGTCGACTCCCGCGACATCGCCGGTCCCTGAGGCGGCCGGCTCAGCCGCGGCGCAGCGCCCCTGGCGTGAGCCCCAGGTAGCGGCGCATCGCCGTGGTCAGGGCGCTCTGGCTGGAGAAACCGCACTCTTCCGCCACCCGCACCAGCGCCAGGTCGGTCTCGCGCAGCAGGCGCGCGGCGGCGTCCAGGCGCTGCTTGAGCAGGTACTGGTGCGGCGTCAGGCCGACGCTGTCCTTGAACTGGGCGTGGAAATGGCTGGGGCTCAGGCAGGCCACCTGGGCCAGTTCGGCCACCGTGATGCGCCGCGCCAGGTGGCTGCGGATGTGCCCGTCCAGGCGCTGCATGTCCAGCGGGCCGGTGGCCGGCCGGGGCGTCTCGCCGAACAGGCGCAGGTGCAGGGCGCGCAGCAGCACGCCGCCCAGCGCCCTGGCCAGCAGCGGGTCGCTGCCGTAGCGCGCCAGTTCCGCGCCGGCGTAGCTGAGCAGGTTCTGGAAGTCGGCGTCCAGCGTCGGGTAGCGCGGCGCCTCGAACAGCCGCGCCAGCAGCTCGCGGTCCTCGTCCGCCACGCCTGGCGCCTGCAGGTCGAGGATCAGCATGCGGTTGTCGCCCGTGCCGGCGAAGGCGTGCCGGGCGTCGCCCGGCACCAGGCAGGCGCGCATGCGGCAGACCTCGCCGCCGCGCCCGTCGACCTCGAACTCGGCGCGGCCGGCCAGGGCCATCACCAGTTGGTGATGTTCGTGGTCGTGGGCGTGGGACTGCTCGGGCAGGCGAGCGAGGCGTGCGTGCAACATCGGCAGGAGGCGTGCGTGGCTTTCCCGCACTCTAGCGAAGTTGCGCGGCCCTGCCCAGCCGCGCCGGTCAGCCGGCGTGGCGCCCGGCGTAGTCGCGGGCGAACTGCGCGGCGATGCGCCCGGAGCGCGAGCCGCGGTGGGTGGCCCAGCGGATCGCCTCGGCGCGGCTGGCCTCGATGGCCTCCTCGCCCAGACCGTGGGACTGCAGCCAGCGCGCCACCGCCTCCAGGTATTCGTCCTGGCTGAAGGCATAGAAGGAAATCCACAGGCCGAAACGTTCGGACAGCGAGACCTTCTCTTCCACCGCCTCGCCCGGGTGCAGCTCGCCGTTCTCGCCGCGGGAGAAGGCCAGGTTGTCGGCGGCGCGCTCGGCCAGCAGGTGGCGGCGGTTGGAGGTGGCGTAGATCAGCACGTTACCGGCCTGCCCCGCCACCGAGCCGTCGAGCACCGTCTTCAGGCCCTTGTAGCCGGTCTCGCCGTCCTCGAAGGAGAGGTCGTCGCAGAACAGGACGAAGCGTTCCGGGCGCTGGCGGACCAGCTCGATGATCTGCGGCAGGTCGCCCAGGTGCTCCTTGTCCACCTCGATCAGGCGCAGGCCCTCGGCGTGGAAGGCGTGCAGGCAGGCCTTCACCAGCGAACTCTTGCCGGTACCGCGGGCGCCGGTGAGCAGCACGTTGTTGGCCGGGCGGCCCTGCACGAACTGGCGGGTGTTGCGCTCGATCAGCGCCTTCTGCCGCTCGACGTTGCGCAGGTCGTCGAAGGCGATCAGCGCCGGCTCGCGCACCGGCGTCAGTTGCGCCTGGGCCACCCCGGCGTGGGGGCGGTATTCCCAGAGGTAGGCGATCACTTCCGGCTGCAGCGCCTGGGCCGGCTGCGGCGGCAGGTTGCGCTGCAGCAGGTCGGCGATGCGAGTGAGCTGTTCGGTGAGCGGTTGCAGGGCAGTGGCGAAATCGGACATGGGAAAAACCGGGCGCGAGGGGATTGGCGAGCATGCTAGTAACGGGCGAGACTGGCCGTCTAACGCAAAATGGGCGATGAAATGCGAGAAGCGGACATTCCTTCCATTCACGGCGACCAGCACGCCACCGGCCCGGTGACCGCCGTCGCCCTGGACTACGCCGACGGCCACCAGGTGCCCAGCCACAGCCACCAGCGCGCGCAACTGCTCTATGCGGTGCGCGGGGTGCTGGTGGTGGGCACTGCCGGCGGCCTCTGGGTGGTGCCGGACAACCGTGGCCTGTGGGTTCCCGCCGGCGTCGAGCACTGGACGCGGATGGTCGGCGAGGTGCGCGTGCGTACCCTCTACATCGAGCCGGACAGCGCGCCGCACCTGCCCACCGCGTGCACGGTGCTGGCCATCTCGCCGCTGCTGCGCGAGCTGATCCTGGCCGCCGTCGGCATCGCCGGCGAGGTTCCGGCGGACAGCCGCGACGGCCGCGTGCTGCGCCTGCTGCTCGACGAGCTGACCAGCGAGCCAGCGCTGCCCCTGCACCTGCCGCTGCCCAACGAGCCGCGCCTGCGCCGGCTGTGCCGCGACATGGGCCTGGAGGCCGGGCTGGAGGACTGGGCCGCGCGGGCCAGCGTCGACGCCAAGACGGTGCGCCGCTGGTTCCTGCGCGACACCGGGCTGACCTTCGGCCAGTGGCGCCAGCAGGCCCGGCTGCTGCGCGCCCTGGAACTGCTGGGCAGCGGCGCCAGCGTGCTGGAGGCGGCGCTGGAGGTCGGCTACTCCACGCCCAGCGCCTTCAGCGCCATGTTCAGCCGCCAGTTCGGCCGCCCGCCCAGCGACTTCCTGCGCCCGCCGCGGGAAACCTCCGGCAACAGGCCGCGCTCGTCGGGGAATTGAAAGTCGCGGGCCGATTCCCCATCTAGACTGTCATGTTCAATCAGTCAGGTGCCTCATGAGCGACCAAGACGAGATTCACGATATCCACAGCGCCGAGGAGGTCACCGGGACCGGCCTGGTGCTGCCCGGCCAGAAGCTGCCGACCACCGTCTACGTCATCCCGATCCACAACCGCCCGTTCTTCCCCGCGCAGGTGCTGCCGGTGATCGTCAACGAGGAGCCCTGGGCGGAAACCCTGGAGCTGGTGGCCAAGACCGACCACCACAGCCTGGCGCTGTTCTTCATGGACAACCCGCCGGACGATCCGCGCCACTTCGACCCGGACAGCCTGCCCGAGCACGGCACCCTGGTGCGCGTGCACCATGCCAGCCGCGAGGGCGGCAAGCTGCAGTTCGTCGCCCAGGGCCTGGCGCGGGTGCGCATCCGCGGCTGGATCAAGCGCCACCGACCGCCGTTCCTGGTGGAGGTGGAGTATCCCCATACGCCCAGCGATGCCAGCGACGAGGTCAAGGCCTACGGCATGGCGCTGATCAACGCGATCAAGGAGCTGCTGCCGCTCAACCCGCTGTACAGCGAGGAGCTGAAGAACTACCTGAACCGCTTCAACCCCAACGACCCCTCGCCGCTGACCGATTTCGCCGCGGCCCTGACCACCGCGCCCGGCAACGAGCTGCAGGAGGTGCTGGACACGGTGCCGATGCTCAAGCGCATGGAGAAGGTCCTGCCGCTGCTGCGCAAGGAGGTGGAAGTCGCGCGCCTGCAGAAGGAACTGTCGGCCGAGGTCAACCGCAAGATCGGCGAGCGCCAGCGCGAGTTCTTCCTCAAGGAGCAGCTCAAGACCATCCAGCAGGAGCTGGGCATCACCAAGGACGACAAGAGCGCCGACGCCGACGAGTTCCGCGCCCGCCTGGAAGGCAAGATCCTCCCCGAGCAGGCGAAGAAGCGCATCGACGAGGAGCTGAACAAGCTGTCGATCCTGGAGACCGGCTCGCCGGAATACGCGGTCACCCGCAACTACCTGGACTGGGCCACCGCGGTGCCCTGGGGCGTGCTGGGCAAGGACAAGCTCAGCCTGCCCCACGCGCGCAAGGTGCTGGACAAGCACCACGCCGGCCTCGAAGACGTCAAGGACCGCATCCTCGAATTCCTCGCCGTGGGCGCCTTCAAGGGCGAGATAGCCGGCTCCATCGTGCTGCTGGTGGGCCCGCCCGGGGTGGGCAAGACCAGCATCGGCAAGTCCATCGCCGAGAGCCTCGGCCGGCCGTTCTACCGCTTCAGCGTCGGCGGCATGCGCGACGAGGCGGAGATCAAGGGCCACCGCCGCACCTACATCGGCGCCCTGCCGGGCAAGCTGGTGCAGGCGCTGAAGGACGTCGAGGTGATGAACCCGGTGATCATGCTCGACGAGATCGACAAGCTCGGCGCCAGCTACCAGGGCGACCCGGCCTCGGCGCTGCTGGAGACGCTGGACCCGGAACAGAACGTGGAATTCCTCGACCACTACCTGGACCTGCGCCTGGACCTGTCCAAGGTGCTGTTCGTCTGCACGGCCAACACCCTGGACTCCATCCCCGGGCCGCTGCTCGACCGCATGGAGGTCATCCGCCTGTCCGGCTACATCGCCGAGGAGAAGCTGGCCATCGCCAAGCGCCACCTGTGGCCCAAGCAGTTGGAGAAGGCCGGGGTGCCGAAGGAGCGGCTGTCGATCAACGACGCCGCCCTGCGCGCGGTGATCGAGGGCTACGCCCGCGAGGCCGGGGTGCGGCAGCTGGAGAAACAGCTGGGCAAGCTGGTGCGCAAGGCCGTGGTCAAGCTGCTGGAAGACCCCGAGGCCAAGCTGAAGATCGGCGCCAAGGACCTGGAGAGCTACCTCGGCATGCCGGTGTTCCGCACCGAGCAGCTGCTCTCCGGCATCGGCGTCATCACCGGCCTGGCCTGGACCAGCATGGGCGGCGCCACCCTGCCCATAGAGGCGACGCGCATCCACACGCTGAACCGCGGCTTCAAGCTGACCGGGCAACTGGGTGACGTGATGAAGGAGTCGGCGGAAATCGCCTACAGCTACATCACCGCCAACCTGAAGAAGTACGGTGGCGATGCCAACTTCTTCGACCAGGCCTTCGTCCACCTGCACGTGCCCGAGGGCGCCACGCCCAAGGACGGCCCCAGCGCCGGCGTCACCATGGCCAGCGCCCTGCTGTCCCTGGCCCGCAACCAGGCGCCGAAGAAGGGCGTGGCCATGACCGGCGAGCTGACCCTCACCGGCCAGGTGCTGCCCATCGGCGGGGTGCGCGAGAAGGTGATCGCGGCGCGCCGGCAGAAGATCCACGAGCTGATCCTGCCCGAAGCCAACCGCGGCGACTTCGAGGAACTGCCGGACTACCTCAAGGAAGGCCTGACGGTGCACTTCGCCAAGCGCTACAGCGACGTGGCCAAGGTGCTGTTCCCGGCCTGAGGGCCAGCGCTGCGCCGGAACGCTCTTCGTAGGGTGGGTTGAGCTTGCGATACCCATCGGACACTGGTGATGGGTATCGCTTCGCTCAACACCATCCTACGGGGTGTTGTGTTTGCCGGAGGGTGTAGGAGCGGACCTTGTCCGCGATAGCCGGACGTATCGGCGCGGATCGCGGATAAGATCCGCTCCTACGCCGCGCCACCTACACCATTCCCATGTAGGAGCGCGCCCTGCGCGCGAAATCGCGGGCAGGGCCCGCTCCTACAGGTTGCCCGAAGGTATGGCATTCCCCCGTAGGAGCGGACCTTGTCCGCGATAGCCGGACATCCCGGCGCAATTCGCGGATGAGATCCTCCTACGCCGCCCCACCTACACCATTCCCATGTAGGAGCGGGCCCTGCGCGCGAAATCGCGGGCAGGGCCCGCTCCTACAGGTTGCCCGAAGGCACGGCATTCCCCCGTAGGAACGGACCTTGTCCGCGATGGCCGGCCATCCCGGCGCGAGCTGCAGGCTGACACGGCTCGCGCCTACGAAGAGCCTCTCACCCATGCCGTTCCCTGGGGACGTATGGCCCCACCGCGTCGGACCTTTGCGATATCCTCCCGCCTGTCCGGACCCAGCCCGAGGAGTCGTCATGCCGTCGCCCCGCCCCCTGCTCGCCCTGCCCCTGCTGTTGCTCGCCGCCTGCTCCAGCCAACCCAAGCCCGTGGTCAGCCTGGAAGACGACAAGCCCTGCAAGCCCCTGGAACTGCACCAGGGCCAGGAACTGGTGCTGATGCTGCCGAGCAACCCCACCACCGGCTTCCGCTGGGAAGTGCGCAACCCCGCCAGCCACGTGCTGGCCAGCCTGGGCCCGGAGGTCTACAACAACCCAGAGGACAGCGGCCTGGTCGGCAGCGCCGGCGAGTCCACCTGGCGCTTCCGCGTCACCGCCAGCGGCGAGGACCACCTGCAACTGGCCTACCGCCGCCCCTGGGAGGCCGACGTCGCCCCCGAGCGCACCTTCGACTGCGCACTCAAGGCGTACTGAACGCGGCGCCAAATACCACCCGATCTGACGCCCACGGCCTGGGGCGGCGACGACGGCTGCGGCACAGTCGACGCACCCTGCTGCGGAGAATCGACAGATGCGCTGGCTGCTCCCCCTGGCCGTCCTCGCCGGCCTCGCCTACCTGCTCGGCATCGCCCTCGACCTGCCCTGGCTGCGCATGCTCTGCAAGCCGCTGCCGATCATCGCCCTGCTCGGCTGGGTGAGCCGCGACCCCGCCACCGCCTACCGCCGCTGGATCACCCTGGGCCTGGCGCTATCGCTGCTCGGCGACGTGCTGCTGGAATGGCCGCTCAACGCCTTCGTGCCCGGCCTGTGCGCCTTCCTCCTCGCTCACCTGGCCTACCTCGCCGCCTACCTGGGCGAGACGCGACGCCCCGCGCCATTGGCCCTGGCCTGCGCCGCGGCGCTGGGCGGCGGGCTGTTCCTGCTGCTCGACCGCCAGGGCCTGGGCCCGCTGCGCCTACCCATCGCGGCGTACAGCCTGGTGATCGCCTGCATGCTCTGGCGCGCCCTGGCCCGGCTGCCGCAGGCCTCGCCCTGCGCCCGCCTGGCCGCCGCCGGCGCCCTGCTGTTCGTGATCTCCGACGGCATGATCGGCATCAACCGCTTCGTCTCGCCCTTCGCCGGTTCCGGCTACGCCATCATGCTCAGCTACTGGCTCGGCCAGTTGGGCATCGCCGCCTCGGTTAGTGCGCGCCATACGCCTCTGCCATACTCGCAGGCGAACCCCCTCGCCTGAGGACGCCATGCTGCGCTCCACCCTCACCGCCCTGTGCTGCGCGGCAGCCCTGGGCGCCACCGCCGAGCCGCTGCACCTGGGCGGCGACGACTGGTGCCCCTACCTGTGCCCGCAGACGCCGGAGAAACCCGGCTACCTGCTCGAAGGCCTGGGCCAGGCCCTGCCCGAGCCGCCGCAATTCGAGAACCTGCCCTGGTCGCGGGCCCTGCAGATGGCCCGCGAAGGCCTGATCGACGGGGTGATCGGCGCCTACGCGGAGGAAAGCCAGGGGCTGCTGATCGGCCGCGAACCCATCGCCTGGGCCGACATGCATTTCTACACCCGCGCCGACAGCGACTGGCGCTACCGCGACCCGGCCTCCCTCGACGGGCTCGCCGTCGGCCTGGCCCAGGGCTATTCCTACGGCGAGCAACTGGACGCCTGGCGCGACCGCAACCTGGACGACCACGAGCGGGTGCAGGTCCTCAGCGGCGAGCGCGTGCTCGAACGCAACCTGCAGAAGCTGCTGCTCGGCCGCGTCGACGTGGTGGTCGAGGACCGCCGCATCGTCGACCGCTACCTTCAGCGCCAGGGCCTTGCCGGACAGGTTCGCAGCGCCGGCGAGCTGCCCAGCCCGCGGCCGATGTACGTGGCCCTGAGCCCGCACCTGAAGAACGCCGACGCACGCCTGGCGCAGCTCGACGAGGGCCTGCGCAGGCTGCGCGAAGGCGACGCCTGGGCACCGCTGATGCGCGAGTACCTGGTCTCTGTCGACTGACACATTCGCCCTGTAGAAAAGTCCGGCAGGCGCTGCCGTCATCGTCTATAGATCAAATACCAGGGAGTATCGAATGGAGAGGTTTCATGCGTGCTGAAGTCCGTTTGCTGGGGATGCTTGGAACCTGTCTGATGCTTGGCGCGTGCGGCAGCCTGCTGCCCAGCGAACGCGCCGAGGTGCAGTCTCCCTTCATCGACTACCAGGACGCCGAGCACCGCTACGAACAGGTGGTGCCGGGCCGGACCACGCGCTCGCAACTGCTCAGCCTGGGCTTCGACCCGCTGACCCAGGGCAACGCCAAGATGCTCTCGTTCATCGACGTGCGCCTGCTCTTCGTGCAGCCGAACATCCCCATCGACTACCTGCCCGACGGCCTGGTGACCTGCCTGCAGGCCAAGGACCGCTGCATCGGCTATTCCTTCGACTTCAACAAGACCGACAGCCAGCGCATCGGCAGCTTCTGGGCCGACATGTTCAACTTCCGCAAGCGCCGCCAGGTCCAGGGCTGGTCGTTCCGCCCGGTGTTCGTGCTGATCGACGACGTGGTGGTGCACAAGGTCAGCAACGGCGAGCCGAACATCCGCCGCGTGGAAGACAAGAAGAACCCCCTGGGCCCACTGCAGGGCGCCGGCGAGTACTTCTCCGACAAGCTCAAGTGAGGCGCCGGGCTCGTCGCCCGGAGGTTGGGGCGCCCCGCCCGCTCGGCTACAATGCGCACCCCGGCGCCCGAGACTGGCGCCGGCCGTCCGCACCACCGTACCGAGGCCCCACCGCGTGAGCGAGTCTGACCGCATCTTCGCCCAACCCCTGGAACACGTCGCCGACTTCACCTTCAACGAGGACGTGGCGCGCGTCTTCCCGGACATGATCAAGCGCTCGGTGCCGGGCTACCCGACCATCGTCGAGAACATCGGCGTGCTCGGCGCGCGCTTCGCCCAGCCGCACAGCCTGATCTACGACCTGGGCTGCTCGCTGGGCGCGGTGACCCAGGCGCTGCGCCGCCACGTCAGGGCCGATGGCTGCAAGGTGCTGGGCGTGGACAACTCCGCCGCCATGCTGGCGCGCTGCCGCGAGTACCTCAGCGCCCAGGACGCCATGTACCAGGAACTGCTGCCGGCGGACCTGCTGGAGGCGGACATCCTGGCCATGGACTTCCAGAGCTGCTCGCTGGTGGCCATGAACTTCACCCTGCAGTTCATCGAGCCGGGCAAGCGCCTGGAGTTGCTGCAGCGCATCCGCCAGGCCTTGCTGCCCGGCGGCGCGCTCATCCTCTCGGAGAAGCTGCGCTTCAGCGACGACGCCGAGCAGGAGCTGCTGAACGAGCTGCACCTGGACTTCAAGCGCGCCAACGGCTACAGCGAGCTGGAGATCGCCCAGAAGCGCACCGCCATCGAGAACGTGATGCGCCCGGACACCCTGGACGAGCACCGCGAGCGCCTGGCCCGGGCCGGTTTCTCCAAGGTGGTGCCCTGGTTCCAGTGCCTGAACTTCGCCTCGCTGGTCGCCCTGCCATGATCGAACGCTTCGCCCTCGACGGCCTACGCCGGGAACTGGCCGGCACGCCCCTGCAAGCCTGGAGCGAATCCCTCGCCGCGCAGCTCGCGGCCAAGGTGGCGGACGGCCACGGCGACCTGGAACGCTGGCTGGCCGCCGTCGACCAGTTGCCCGGACTGCGCGCCGAAAGCGTCGAGCTGGCCCGCTGCTTCGCCCTGGAAGGCCCCTGCGACGAGGCCACTCGCGCCGAACTGAAGACCGCCCTGCAAGGGCTGATCCCCTGGCGCAAGGGGCCCTTCGACGTGTTCGGCGTGCATATCGATACCGAGTGGCGTTCGGACTGGAAATGGGAGCGCGTCTCGCCACACCTGGACCTGGCCGGCAAGCGCATCCTCGACGTCGGCTGCGGCAACGGCTACTACCAGTGGCGCATGCTCGGCGCCGGCGCCCGCAGCGTGGTGGGGGTGGACCCGAACTGGCTGTTCTTCTGCCAGTTCCTGGCGATGAAGCGCTACCTGCCGGAGCTGCCCGCCTGGCACCTGCCGCTCACCCTGGAGGAACTGCCTTCGAGCCTGGAAGGCTTCGACACCCTGTTCTCCATGGGCGTGCTCTACCACCGCCGCTCGCCCATCGACCATCTCTACGCGCTCAAGGACTGCCTGCGCCGCGGCGGCGAACTGGTGCTGGAAACCCTGGTGGTGGAAGGCGACGTCACCACCGTGCTGGTGCCGGAGGACCGCTACGCGCAGATGCGCAACGTCTGGTTCCTGCCCTCGGTGGCGGCCCTGGAACTGTGGCTGCGCCGCGCTGGCTTCACGGATGTGCGCTGCGTCGACCAGAGCCGCACCACGGTGGAGGAACAGCGTTCCACCCAGTGGATGCGCTACCAGTCGCTGCCGGAATTCCTCGACCCGCACGACCCCAGCCGCACCCTCGAAGGCCTGCCGGCGCCGCTGCGCGCCACCCTGGTGGCGCGTAAGCCCTAGGCCTGCGCACGCGCCCTGCGCGCGAATCGCGGGCAGGGCCCGCTCCTACGGTTCCAGGAAGCACGGCTTTTCGTAGGATGGGTTGAGCTTGCGATACCCATGCGGTTGCGCTGATGGGTATCGCTTCGCTCAACGCCATCCTACGAAAAGCAGCCTCGGCGTAGGGCGTATAACCGTTCGCGGTTATACGCCGATACATCGCCGCCTCCGCCAACGCCGGAGGTTGCGGTGATGGGTATCGCTTCGCTCAACACCATCCTACGAAAAGCAGTCTCGGCGTAGGGCGTATAACCGTTCGCGGTTATACGCCGATACACCGCGGCCTCCGCCAACGCCGGAGGTTGCGGTGATGGGTATCGCTTCGCTCAACCCATCCTACGAAAAGCAGCCTCGGCGCAGGGCGTATAACCGTTCGCGGTTATACGCCGATACACCGCCGCCTCCGCCAACGCCGGAGGTTGCGCTGATGGGTATCGCTTCGCTCAACGCCATCCTACGAAAAGCAGCCTCAGCGTAGGGCGTATAACCGTTCGCGGTTATACGCCGATACACCGCGGCCTCCACCAACGCCGAGGCCGCGCCCGGACCCCCTAGGGCTCAGCGCTTGGCCGCCGCCACGATCAGCGCTTTCATCTCCGCCACCGCCTGCTTGAAGCCGACGAACAGCGCATGGGCCACCAGGGCGTGGCCAATGTTCAGTTCGTTGATGCCGGCGATCGCCGCCACCGCCTCGACATTGTGGTAGTGCAGGCCGTGGCCGGCGTTGACGATCAGCCCGTGGGACAGGCCAGCCTCCACGCCGTCGCGGATGCGCGCCAGTTCCAGCGCGGTTTCCGCCGCGCCGTGGGCGTCGGCGTAGCGCCCGGTGTGCAGTTCGATGGCCGGCGCGCCGACGCGGGCGGAGGCTTCGATCTGCCGCGGGTCGGCGTCGATGAACAGCGACACCTCGCAGCCGGCGGCGGCCAGGCGCTGCACCGCGGCGTGGATGCGCGCCTCCTGGCCGGCCACGTCCAGGCCGCCCTCGGTGGTCAGTTCCTGGCGGGTTTCCGGGACCAGGCAGACGTGGGCCGGGCGGATCGCCTCGGCGAAGGCCAGCATCTCCTCGGTCACGCCCATCTCGAAGTTCATGCGCGTCTGCAGCACCTCGGCGAGCACGCGCACGTCGCGGTCCTGGATGTGCCGGCGGTCCTCGCGCAGGTGCACGGTGATGCCGTCGGCGCCGGCTTCCTCGGCGTCCAGCGCCGCTTTCACCGGGTCCGGGTAGCGGGTGCCGCGGGCCTGGCGCAGGGTCGCGACGTGGTCGATGTTGACGCCGAGGAGGATGCGGTTGGCTTCAGTCACGGGGAGGTTCCTTGCGATTCATGAAGAGTTCGCGGCTGACCAGCGGTCGGCCGCCAAGGTGCGGCGCCAGGGCCTGGCGCATCAGGCGCTTGGCCGCGGCCAGGGCGCCGGGGGCGCTCCAGTCGGCCTCGGCCATGGCCAGCAGGTCGGCGCCGTGGAACAGGCCCGGCTGGAAGCCGCCCACCGGCTCCAGGCCGGCGTCGGGCAGCAGGCGGTAGAGGCCGCCGGGGACGATATCTTGTCCGACAATATCGCGATCGAGGGCGAAACCATAGCCCAGCTCGTCCAGCAGCCGCCATTCGAAGGCACGCAGCAAGGGCTCCAGCGGGCGCCCGGCGGCCAGCGCCGGCAGGGTCGCGCGGTAGTGCTCGAACAACCCGGGATGGGCGACTTCCGCCGGCAGCACACGAATCAGCAGTTCGTTGAGGTAGAGGCCGCTGAACAGCGCCTCGCCGGCCAGCAGGTTGGGAATGCCGGCGGCTTCCAGGCGGCTGACGTTCTTCAGCTCGCCGCGGCCGCGGAATTCCGCCTCCAGCGGCACGAACGGCCGCGCCAGCGCCCCGGACTTGCCGCGCGCGCCGCGCAACACCGCGCGCAGGCGGCCTTCGGGGGTGAAGAAGTCCACCAGCGCGCTGGTTTCCTTGTACGGGCGGCTGTGCAGGATGAAGGTCGGCAGGGGAACGCTGACGAGGCTCATGCGCGGGTGCGGCCTTCAGGCGGCCCGTTGGAGCGGGCCGCGCGGGTGGGTGTCAGAGGTCGCCGTAGCCGAGCGAGCGCAGGGCGCGTTCGTCGTCGGACCAGCCGCCCTTCACCTTGACCCAGAGGTTGAGCATGACCTTGGAGTCGAACAGCACTTCCATGTCCTTGCGCGCGCTCTGGCCGATGCTTTTGATGCGCTCGCCCTTGTCGCCGATGATGATCTTCTTCTGCCCTTCGCGTTCCACCAGGATCAGCGCGTGGATGTGCAGCACGCGGCCTTCCTGCTTGAACTCCTCGATCTCCACGGTGATCTGGTAGGGCAGCTCGGCGCCGAGCTGGCGCATGATCTTCTCGCGCACCAGCTCGGCGGCGAGGAAGCGGCTGCTGCGGTCGGTGATCTGGTCTTCGGGGAAGAAGTGCTCGCTTTCCGGCAGGCGCTCGGCCACCAGTTTTTCCAGCAGGTCTAGGTTCTGCCCGTGCTGGGCGGAGATCGGCACCACTTCGGCCTTGGGCAACTGCTCGGTGAGCCATTGCAGGTGCGGCAGCAGCTCGGCCTTGTCTTCCAGGCGGTCGACCTTGTTCACCGCGATCAGCACCGGGCAGCTGACGTGCTGCACGCGGTCCAGGACCATCTGGTCCTCGTCGGTCCAGCGCAGGCGGTCGACGACGAAGATCACCACGTCGACGTCCTTCAGCGCGGCGCTGGCGGAGCGGTTCATGTAGCGGTTCAGCGCCTTGTCGTTGTCCTTGTGCAGGCCGGGGGTGTCGACGTACACCGCCTGCACCGCGCCTTCGGTCTTGATGCCGAGCAGGGTGTGGCGGGTGGTCTGCGGCTTGCGCGAGGTGATGGCCAGCTTCTGCCCGAGGATGTGGTTGAGCAGCGTCGACTTGCCCACGTTGGGGCGGCCGACGATGGCGACGTAGCCGCAGCGGCTGATGTCGTCGTGTTGTTCAGTCATGGCCATTCTCCACGCCCAGGGCCACCAGCGCGGCGGCGGCGGCCACCTGCTCGGCGATGCGGCGGCTGCCGCCGTGCCCGTGGGTCTTGTCGTTCAGCAGGGCCACTTCGCACTCGACGAAGAAGGTCCGGCAATGCGGTTCGCCCTGGATGTCCACCACGTCGTAGCGCGGCAGCTCGCAGGCGCGCGACTGCAGGAACTCCTGCAGGCGCGTCTTGGGGTCCTTGTTGGTGTCCACCGGGGTCAGCTCGCGCAGTTGCGGGCCGAGCCAGGCGAGGATGCGCTCGCGCGCGGAATCCATGCCGGTGTCCAGGTAGATGGCGCCGATCAGCGCTTCCATGGCGTCGGCGAGGATCGACTCGCGGCGGAAACCGCCGCTCTTGAGCTCGCCCGAGCCCAGGCGCAGGTAGTCGCCCAGTTCGAAGCCACGGGCCAGCAGGGCCAGGGTCTCGCCCTTGACCAGCCGTGCGCGCAGGCGCGACAGCTGGCCCTCGCGGGCCTGCGGGAAGTGGCTGAACAGGGCTTCGCCGATGACGAAGTTGAGGATGGCGTCACCGAGGAACTCCAGGCGCTCGTTGTTGCGCCCGGCGAAGCTGCGATGGGTCAGGGCCAGGACCATCAGGTCCTGGTCCTTGAAGGTGTAGCCGAGCTTGCGCTCGAGTCGATCCAGGGTATTGCTCACGGCGTTCTTACACGGAATTCTTTGTCGAAGTGGACCACCAGGTCGAGGTTCTCGATCAGCGGCTCGCGTTTTTCATACTTCAGGTGCGCGCGGAACTCGTTGTTGTCCTGTTCCACGGTCAGCGCGTCCTCGAGCTTGAGGTCGCGGATGTTGTTGATGGTCAGCGCCTTGTCCACGTAAGAGTAGAACTCCGGGACGCTGCGCACATCCGCCGCCTTGTCGGTTTCCACCGATTTGATGGCCTTCTCGATGGCGTAGTAGTCGAGGTAGTGCGGAATGATCTTGAATGCGGTACTGGCCAGGAAGGCCACAATGGCCAGCACCACCAGCCAACCCAGCAACGACATCCCCTTCTGCGAACCTGCGTACTTCATGCTGACCTCATGTCGGTATGGTTCTCATCCCCCGCCACCGGCGGTTCCAAGTGCAAGCGGGGCAGACCCGCTCCCCGCGTGCCGCCCCGCCCTTCGTTCTAGCACCGACCGGCGGCCGGCGCTCGACGCATCTCACATTCAGTGAATCACGCCGACCCGCGAGAAGTTCGGCAGGTTGCGCAGTTTCGGGTCCGGCCAGCTCATCCACACGGCGAAGGCCTTGCCGACGATGTTGCGGTCCGGAACCATGCCCAGCAGCTCCTTCGGGATCTTCGGATCGTTCCAGTAGCGGCTGTCGTTGGAGTTGTCGCGGTTGTCGCCCATCATGAAGTAGTGCCCGGCGGGTACCGTCCACTCCTTGCCCGGCTCCACGCGGTAGCGCGTCATCTCCTTGCGGATCAGGTGCTCGGCCTCGCCCAGCTTCTCCTGGTAGAGGGTCACGCTGCCCAGGCTGCCCGGCTCCTCGCCGATCAGTTGCTCGGCCACCAACTGGTCGTTGACGTACAGGCGCTTGTCGCTGGTGTAGCGGATGCGGTCGCCCGGCACGCCGACCACGCGCTTGATGTAGTTGATGTTCGGGTCGCTGGGGTAGCGGAACACCATGACGTCGCCGCGCTGCGGGTCGCCGACCGGGATCACCTTGGCGTCCAGCACCGGCAGGCGGATGCCGTAGGCGAACTTGTTGACCAGGATGAAGTCGCCGACCTCGAGGGTGGGCTTCATCGAGCCGGAGGGGATCTGGAACGGCTCGACCAGGAAGGACCGCAGCACCAGCACGATGAACAGCACCGGGAAGAAGGACTTGCCGTACTCGATCAGCACGGGTTCCTTGTTCAGCTTGTCCAGCACTTCCGGATCGGGCTCGGTGACCGAGCCCTGGTAGGCGGAAATGGCGGCCCGGCGGCGCGGTGCGAAGAGCACCAGGTCGACCAGGGCCAGGGCGCCGCACAGGGCGACGGCGATCACCAGCAACAGCGGGAAATTCAGCGTCATAGAATCTAACTGTCCACTTTGAGCACGGCGAGGAAGGCTTCCTGGGGAATCTCCACGCTACCGACCTGCTTCATCCTTTTCTTACCGGCCTTCTGCTTCTCCAGCAGCTTGCGCTTACGGCTCACGTCACCACCATAGCACTTGGCCAGCACGTTCTTCCTGAGCGCCTTGACCGTCGAACGAGCGATGATCTGCCCGCCGATGGCCGCCTGAATCGCGACGTCGAACATCTGACGCGGGATCAGTTCCTTCATCTTCTCCACCAGCTGGCGCCCCTTGTAGGGAGCGTTGTCGCGGTGGACGATCAGGGCGAGGGCGTCCACCTTCTCGCCGTTGATCAGCACGTCGAGACGGACCAGGTTGGCCGGCTCGAAGCGGTCGAAGCTATAGTCCAGCGAGGCGTAGCCGCGGCTGGTCGACTTCAGACGGTCGAAGAAGTCCAGCACCACTTCGTTCATCGGCAGGTCGTAGATCACCTGGACCTGGCCGCTGAGGAAGTGCATGTCACGCTGCACACCGCGTTTCTCGATGCACAGGGTAATGACGTTGCCCAGGTGCTCCTGAGGCACAAGGATGGTGGCCCGGCAGATGGGCTCGCGCATCTCGTCGATGGACGAAAGGTCGGGCAGCTTGGACGGGTTGTCGACATAGAGGATGTCGCCGTTCTTCTGCACGATTTCGAAGATTACGGTGGGCGCCGTGGTGATCAGGTCCAGGTCGTATTCGCGCTCCAGGCGCTCCTGGATGATCTCCATGTGCAGCATGCCGAGGAAGCCGATGCGGAAGCCGAAGCCCAGGGCCTCGGAGCTTTCCGGCTCGTACTGCAGGGCGGCGTCGTTCAGCGTCAGCTTCTGCAGGGCTTCGCGGAAGTCCTCGAAGTCGTCGGAGCTGACCGGGAACAGGCCGGCGTAGACCTGCGGCTTGATGCGCTTGAAGCCGGGCAGCACGGCCACGTCGGGGGTGGTGCTGAGGGTCAGGGTGTCGCCCACCGGCGCGCCGTGGATGTCCTTGATGCCGGCGATGATGAAGCCCACTTCGCCGGCCTTGAGGTCCGGCGTCTCGGTGTGCTTCGGCGAGAACACGCCGACGCTGTCCACCTGGTGCAGCTTGCCGGTGGACTTCACCAGGATCTTGTCGCCCTTCTTGACGCGGCCGTGCTTGACGCGCACCAGCGAGACCACGCCCAGGTAGTTGTCGAACCAGGAGTCGATGATCAGCGCCTGCAACGGCGCCTCGATCTCGCCCTCGGGCGCCGGGATGGTCTGCACCAGGCGTTCGAGCACCTCGTCCACGCCCATGCCGCTCTTCGCCGAGCAGGCCACGGCGTCGGTGGCGTCGATGCCGATGATGCTCTCGATCTCGTCCTTCACCCGGTCCGGGTCGGCCTGCGGCAGGTCCATCTTGTTCAGCACGGGCATGACTTCCAGGCCCTGCTCGATGGCGGTGTAGCAGTTGGCCACCGACTGCGCCTCGACGCCCTGGCCGGCGTCCACCACCAGCAGCGCGCCCTCGCAGGCAGCCAGGGAGCGGCTGACTTCGTAGGTGAAGTCGACGTGGCCGGGGGTGTCGATGAAGTTCAGCTGGTAGGTCTTACCGTCCTTGGCCTTGTAGTACAGGGTGACGCTGTGGGCCTTGATGGTGATGCCCCGCTCGCGCTCCAGGTCCATGGAGTCGAGGACCTGCGCTTCCATCTCGCGGTCGGACAGACCACCGCACATCTGGATGAAGCGGTCGGCCAGGGTCGACTTGCCATGGTCGATGTGGGCGATGATGGAGAAGTTGCGGATATGACTCAGGTCACTCACGGCTTGACACACTCGGAAGGCTGAAGGCGGCGATCCGCCGAAAAATAGCCGGGGAGTTTACCTGAATCCGCAGCCAGGCGTCACCCTGCGCCGCAGCGCTGCCGACGCCCAGCGGCCGCCATCCAGTACGTTCGTACGATGCGCCCGCATCCAACGTAGGATTTTCCCACCCCACCCAGGGCCCTAGTGTCCTCCGTGCAGCCGCACGCCGGCCAAGGCCACCCCTCCCCACCGAGCACCTGCGCGCCTGGCCCTGGCGCGGCGGAGCGATTCGGCCGCGCCGCTCCATAACGCCAACAAGAACCAGGAAGCACTGCCATGCCCAGACGCCACCCCTTCGGCCCGAGCGCCCTCGCCCTGCTCGTGGCCCATGCCGCCGGCCTCGCCCTGCCCGCCCGCGCAGCGGACGGCGAGCAGCCCCTGTCGCTGGGGCAGACCGAGGTGATCAGCAGCCTGCCGCTGCCCTCGCTGGGCGTTTCCCGCGACCGGATCGCCGCGCCGGTACAGACCTTCAGCGGCGAGGACATGCAGAAAAGCCAGGCGCTGGACCTGGCCGACTATCTCAAGCGGCGCAGCGCCGGGGTCTACGTCAACGAGATCCAGAACAACCCGCTGCAGCCGGACATCAATTACCGCGGCTTCACCGCCTCGCCGCTGCTCGGCACGCCCCAGGGGCTGTCGCTGTACCTCGACGGCGTGCGCATGAACCAGCCGTTCGGCGACGTCGTCAGCTGGGACCTGATCCCCGACAACGCCATCGCCGGCGCGCAACTGATGCCCGGCAGCAACCCGCTGTTCGGCCTCAACACCCTGGGCGGCGCGCTTTCGGTGCAGACAAAGAATGGCCGCGACAACCCCGGCGGCGCCGTCCAGGCCACCCTGGGCTCCTACGGGCGCAGGATCGGCGAGGCCGAATACGGCGGCAGCGAGGGGCAATGGGACTGGTTCTTCGCCGGCACCCATTTCGAGGAAGACGGCTGGCGCGACCACTCCGATTCCGACGCGCAGCAGTTGTTCGGCAAGCTCGGCTGGCAGGGCGAGGCCACCGACCTGAAGCTGACCTACAGCTTCGCCGACAGCGACCTCAACGGTAACGGCATGGTCCCCGAGAGCTTCCTGCGCCGCGACCGCGACAGCGTGTACACCTACCCGGACAACACGCAGAACACCGCCAACTTCCTCAACCTGCAGTGGAACCACGACTACAGCGACGACCTGAGCGCTTCCGGCAACCTCTACTACCGCCACATCAAGACCGACACCTTCAACGGCGACATCAACGACGAGTCCCTGCCCGAGGGCATCGGCGAAGCCGGGCAGAACATCCTGCCGACGGCCGGCAGCTACACCACCGCGGCGAACCTGGCAGCCTGCGCCGCGCAGTTCGAGCCGGGCGGCGAACCCGGCGAGAAATGCACCGGGATGATCAACCGCACCAGTACCACCCAGAGCAACATCGGCCTGTTCGAGCAGTTCTCGCTGCGCAACCGCCTGTTCGGCAAGGAAAACCTGCTGTCCCTGGGCGGCGGCTTCGACTACAGCCAGGTACGCTTCCGGCAGTCGGCCGAATACGGCGCGCTCACCGCCGACCGCGGCATCGTCGGCACGGGCGTGTACGCCGAAGCCGGCAACGCCTTCAACCTGGACGGCGAACTGGACGACCGCGCCGCGCGCCTGAAGGGCAACACCCGCACCTGGAGCCTCTACGGCAGCGACACCCTGAGCCTGGCCCCGACGCTGGATCTCACGCTGTCCGGGCGCTACAACGACATCTCGGTGCGCAACCACGACCAGTTGTCCCACTACGAACTCGACGGCGACGCCCTGGGCGACACCGTCGACGATAACGCCTCGCTCAGCGGCAAGCACAGCTTCAACCGCTTCAACCCGGCCATCGGCCTGACCTTCCGCCCGACGCCCAGCCTGACCACCTACGTCGGCTACAGCGAAGGCAGCCGGGCCCCGACCACCATCGAGCTGGGCTGCGCCAACCCCGAGTCGCCCTGCCGCCTGCCCAACTCCATGGCCGGCGATCCGCCGTTGGAACAGGTGGTGACGCGCACCTGGGAAGCCGGCCTGCGCGGCCTGATCGGAAACAACGTGCAGTGGAACGCCGGGCTGTTCAGCGCGCGCAACAGCAACGACATCATGTTCGTGTCGTCCAGCACCAGCGGCAGCGGCTACTTCGCGAACTTCGGCGAAACCCGCCGGCGCGGCATCGAAACCGGCATTTCCGGGAACTGGGGCGACTGGGCGCTGGCCGCCAACTACACCTTCATCGACGCCACCTACCGCTCGGGCGAAACTTTCCTGGGCGAGGCCAACAGCAGCGCGGAGGACGGCAACATCAGCGTGAAGTCCGGCGACCGCATTCCGCTGATCCCGCGCAACATCCTCAAGCTGTCGGCCGACTACGCGGTGACCGAGCGCCTGAGCCTCGGCGCCGATGCCATCAGCGTCTCCGGCTCCTACGTGCGCGGCAACGAGAACAACGACCACCAGAGTGGCGGCCTATACCAGGGTGGCGGCGAGATCGGCGGCTACACCGTGTTCAACCTCAACGGCGCCTACCAGCTCACCCCGGCGTGGCGCGTCTTCGCCCAGGTCAACAATCTGTTCGACCGGGAGTACGCCACGGCCGGCATGCTTGGCGCCAATCCGTTCGACGACAATGGCGTGATGCGTACCGATGGCGCTGCCGGCAATGGCACGGTCAATGGCAGGCGGAGCAATTCCGTGGGTGAAACCTTCGTTGCTCCGGGGGCGCCACGTACCGCCTGGTTGGGGGTGCGCTGGGCGTTCCGCTGAGCTGCGCTGAACGCACTTAAAAAAACGCCGTTTCCTGAGGGGGAAACGGCGTTTTTCATTTGGCCTTCAGAGGTATTCCGGTGCGCCCGGAGGTTTCTGCGTGCGGCGTTATCCGCCGAATCGCGGACAGAGCCCGCTCCTACGCTTCCAGGAAGCACGGTTTTTCGTAGGATGGCGTTGAGCGAAGCGATACCCATCAGCGCAACCGCATGGGTTTCGCAAGCTCAACCCATCCTACGAAAAGCACCTCGACGCAGACAGTTGCTCCTACGGTTCAGGGAAGCACGTCGTAGGAGCGGACCCCGTCCGCGGTTGGATTCATCGGCCACACCGGATGCCCCAGTGGCACGACCCTTTTCCGGCCTACCTACCCGCCAGTCATTCCCCCAGCTTGAAGGTAATGAAGCTGGCACGCCCCTGGCGCAGAACGCGCATGGACACCGACTTGCCCTTCGGCAGCGCCTTGGCGATGTCGGAGAAGGCCTTGGCGGAATCCACCGTGCGGTTGTTCAGGTGGGTGATGACGTCGCCCGGACGCAGGCCGATCATCGCCGCCGGGCCGTCCTGGACGTCCTTGATCACCACGCCGCCCTTGATGTCCAGCGACTTGCGCTGTTCGGCGGTGAGGTCGGCGACGGTCACGCCCATGCGGTTGCTGCTGCGCTCGGCGCCCTGCCCTTCGACGGCGGCGACTTCGTCGTCCTCGTCCGGCAGGTTGCCGATGGTCATGTTCAGGGTCTTGCGCGAACCATCGCGGAACACGTCCAGGGCCGCCTTGTCGCCCGGCTTCATGCCGCCGACCAGGTGCGGCAGGTCGGCCGACTCGTTGATGGTCTGGCCGTTCAGGCTGAGGATCACGTCGCCGACCTGCAGGCCGCCCTTGGCCGCCGGGCCGTCTTGCACCAGCTGGGCCACCAGGGCGCCGGCCGGCTTGTCCAGGCCGAGGGATTCGGCGAGGTCCTTGCTGACTTCCTGGATCACCACGCCCAGCCAGCCGCGGCTGACCTTGCCGCCTTTCTTCAACTGGTCGGCCACGTTCATGGCGACGTCGATCGGGATGGCGAAGGACAGGCCCATGAAGCCGCCGGAGCGGGTGAAGATCTGCGAGTTGATGCCGACCACCTCGCCCTGCAGGTTCAGCAGCGGGCCGCCGGAGTTGCCCGGGTTGATGGCCACGTCGGTCTGGATGAAGGGCACGTAGTTCTCGTTCGGCAGGCTGCGGCCCTTGGCGCTGACGATGCCGGCGGTCACCGAGTGGTCGAAGCCGAACGGCGAGCCGATGGCCAGCACCCACTCACCGACCTTGAGCTTGTCGGAATCGCCCAGCTTGAGGGTCGGCAGGCCCTTGGCCTCGATCTTCAGCAGGGCCACGTCGCTGCGCGGATCGGCGCCGATCAGCTTGGCCTTGTGCTCGCTGCGGTCGGACAGGCGCACGACGATCTCGTCGGCGTCGGCGACCACGTGGTTGTTGGTCAGGACGTAGCCATCATCGGAAATGATGAACCCCGAACCCAGGGATTGCGCCTCGCGCTGCGCCCCACGCGGCGGGCGTTGGCCACGCGGCATGCTGCGCTCGATGAAGTCGCGGAACATCGGCGGCAGGCCTTCCAGGTCGGGCATCTGAGCGCTGGCGACCTGGTCCGGCACCTTCTGGGTGGTACTGATGTTCACTACGGCCGGCGAAGCCTTCTCCACCAGCGGGGTGAAATCCGGCAATTCGGCGCGGGCGACCACCGACAGGCTCAAGGCCAGCAGGGCGACCATCGCGGCCATACTGCGTTTCAGGGTTTGCATGGACTACTGCTCCCGTATTCAAAGGGAAGTGGACTTAGGCGGGGCCCTCGGCCCCTGTGACCAGCGTGCGCAGCACAACCGGCTGCAACGCCGGGTCATCCGAATGGCGCCGGGCATGGCGCCGTACCCACAGCCAGGTCACGAAGAAACCCGCGAGGCCGGCCAGGATCAACCAGGGCTCGGCGAGGCCGGCGCACCACGCGAGCAGCGTAGCGGCGAACAGGCCGAGCAGGGGGAATAGATAGAACATCAGGGCGCATTTCAACAAGAGGTCCTCGCGTATGCCGAGCACCACCTCGTCACCCACCCCGAGCTGGAAAGCAGAAAGGGCGCGGACTTCGCCGCGCCCCGCAGAGGAGCCCAATTGCTGCAACAATCCCTGGCCGCATCCGGCTTTGGCGCTGCAGGCTGAGCAGGTGCCCTGGCGCAGCGTCTGGACCCGCACCGCTGCGGATTCGACGCCGATCACCCGACCCCGCTCTTCGATCACTGCGCGGCGGCTCCCTGGGCGGGCGCCTGCGGACGCACCGACATGGCGATGCGTTCGGCGGTCCCGGTGGGAATCTCGCCGACAACGGTGACCATCATGCCGCCATCTTCGGTGTTGAGGCGCTTGGACACCACCGAGGTCGGGCCCAGTTGGGTGCGCGCGTCGTCGATCCTGGCGCCGTGCAGCGGCTCGATGAAGATCGAGAAACGCGCCAGGCCATCGCCGTAGTCCATGCTGACGACGCGGTCGTCCGATACCGGACTGCGGCGCTCATAGGTGTTGTTCAGGGTGAAACCCGGCGGCACCCATTCCGAGCGCCAGCTGCTGGCGACCGGGGCGTCCGGCTTGCCCGCGGGAACCGCCTGGCAGGCCTCGGAGGGCTGCAGGCCGCTGTCGTCCGGCGCCGCGGTGCTGAACTGGGTGAACTGCAGGCGTTCCAGCGGCTGGCCCTTGTCGTTGAGCAGCAGCGACTTCAGCGGCAAGCCGGTTTCCTGGTCCAGGTGCAGCTCGAAGCCGTAGCGGTACTGGTCGCGGGGGATCAGCCCGATCACCGTGGCCGCGCGCCCGGCGATGCGGGACTGGCCGACCATGCGGATGTCGTACCAGGAAGCCAGGTCGTCCGAGACCAGCTTGCGCACCGGCCACAGCTGCCCGGCGCCCAGTTGCCCGGCCATGCCGCCGGCGATGCACTGGGTCACGCCATCGCGCTTGACCACTTCCTGGCGCGGGCCGTCCAGTTGCAGCCAGTGCTCGCGCACCGAGCCGTCGGGCTCGACCAGACGCCAGACCTCATGGGTGGAGAAGATGCCGTTGCGCTCGTAGACGAAGGTGCCCTGGAAGCTTTGTCGCTGCTGGCCCTCGGTCAGCCGCTTGACCCACGCCTGAACGTCGGCGGCCTGTACCGGCATTGCCAGCAGACCGCCCAGGAAGAACAACAGGAAGGTGGCGCGCATGACGCTCCTTAAAGGGGTTTCAGCGACTTTCCAGGCTGGCGGCTCGCGCGTAAGGCAGGGCGCTGTCGGCACCGTTCACCGCCGACTGCTGGGCATGCTGGCGGAGATATCCCGGAAGACGCTGTTCATGCCAGGTGGTGGGGCTGCCCGCGCCACCAGTGATGACCTGCGGTGCGTCCTCGTCCTGGCTGTAGCCGGCCAGTACCGCCGGGCCCTGCACCTGCGGCAGGGTGATCTGCGGCGTGGCGCCTTGCTGGGCCAGGCTCGGAGCAACGCTATCATTCTGATGGTATAGACGAACACCCGCCAGCACGGCCAGTGTCACCGATGCGGCGACCGCCACGCGCCCGACATTGCGCCACGGATTGCGCCGCGGCTGTGCCGGGGCGGCCTCCTCGGCCAGCGCAGCCGACACCGCGGCGGCGATGTCCAGCTTGGGCAGCACCGGCTCGCGGTGCATCACCGACCGGGCCAGTTGATAGCGCGACCAGGCGGCACGCATTTCCGCGTCTTCACCGCAGGCTGCGAGTACCCGGCGCAGTTCGAGTTCGTCCGCTTCGTTATCCATCAGTGCGGACAGCGACTCCTGCAGGGCTTCACGACTCATGGCGTACCTCTCTTGGCTGTTCCGCCGTATTCAGGGCTGTTCATCATGCAGCAACGGCTGCAAGGCTTTGTCTATCGCTTCCCGCGCACGGAAGATCCGTGAGCGGACCGTACCCACCGGGCATTGCATCACGGTGGCGATATCCTCGTAGCTCAATCCCTCGAATTCGCGCAGGGTCAATGCCGTGCGCAGGTCCTCTGGCAGTTGCTGGATGGTGCGATGGACCGTTTCCTCGATCTCGTCCCGCAACATTGCCCGTTCCGGCGATTCGATGTCCTTCAGGGCGTGGTCGCCATCGAAGAACTCCGCATCCTCGGCTGTCACATCGCTGTCCGGTGGTCGCCGACCGCGCGCCACCAGGTGGTTCTTCGCGGTATTGATGGCGATCCGGTACAACCAGGTATAAAAGGCACTGTCACCGCGGAAGTTGCCCAAGGCGCGATACGCCTTGATGAAAGCCTCCTGCGCAACGTCCTGGGCTTCCTGGGCGTCGTGCACGAACCGCACGATCAACCCGAGGATCTTGTGCTGGTACTTCAGCACCAGCAGATCGAAAGCCCGTTTGTCTCCGCGCTGTACCCGTTCAACCAGTTGCTGATCCTGTTCCTGGGTTAGCATGCATGCTCCTCAACAAGCCCGGAGGAGCTGCGAGCACCCTGCAGAATCGCTCTGCCAAGATAGACTCGGATGTCTTGCAAAAGTTCTCCCCTCCAAGCGTACGCCGCACAGTTTTTTTGTCGCTTCACCGCGACCCGGCCGGACCCATTGTCCAAGCCTTTGAAAATCCACTGCAATCGGCGAACAACCACAGCCTTCTCGCGCGTCGGGAACCCCGTTGCAAGAAGGTTTCGGACATTCACCGTTAGAACCAGAAAGACTGAAATAGTTCCACCTGCCGCCCCTGGCGCATGAACGCCGGGGCTTGCGCCAGAAATACGGCGGCAGGCACAAGGCCGCTATTGTGCCGATCCCCCCTTCTATATACTAGGCCGCCACCAATCGGAATCCGGGCATGAGCGAGCACTTTCATCACGACGTCCTTGTGATCGGCAGCGGGGCCGCGGGCCTCAGCCTCGCCCTGACATTGCCGCAGCACCTGCGCATCGCCGTGCTGAGCAAGGGGGAACTGTCCCAGGGCTCGACCTTCTGGGCCCAGGGCGGGGTCGCCGCGGTGCTGGACGACACCGACACCGTCGAGTCCCACGTGCAGGACACCCTGGACGCCGGCGCCGGCCTGTGCCGGGAAGACGCCGTGCGCTTCACCGTCGAGCACAGCCGCGAGGCCATCCAGTGGCTGATCGACCAGGGCGTGCCCTTCACCCGCGACAGCGAGGCGGGCCGCGAGGACAACGGCTTCGAATTCCACCTCACCCGCGAGGGTGGCCACAGCCACCGGCGCATCATCCATGCCGCCGACGCCACCGGCGCGGCCATCTTCAACACCCTGCTGGAACAGGCCCGGCAGCGCCCGAACATCGAGTTGCTGGCGCAGCGCGTGGCGGTCGACCTGATCACCGAACGCAAGCTCGGCCTGCCCGGCCAGCGCTGCCTCGGCGCCTACGTGCTGAACCGCGACAGCGGCGAGGTGGACACCTTCTCGGCGCGCTTCACCGTGCTCGCCTGCGGCGGCGCCAGCAAGGTCTACCTCTATACCAGCAACCCGGACGGCAACTCCGGCGACGGCATCGCCATGGCCTGGCGCGCCGGCTGCCGCGTCGGCAACCTGGAATTCAACCAGTTCCACCCCACCTGCCTGTACCACCCGCAGGCCAAGAGCTTCCTCATCACCGAGGCGCTGCGCGGCGAAGGCGCCTACCTGCGCCTGCCCAACGGCGAGCGCTTCATGAAGCGCTTCGACCCGCGCGCCGAACTGGCCCCGCGGGACATAGTCGCGCGCGCCATCGACCACGAGATGAAGCGCCTGGGCGTGGACTGCGTGTACCTGGACATCAGCCACAAGCCGGCCGAGTTCATCAAGGAACACTTCCCCACGGTGTACGAGCGCTGCCTGACCTTCGGCATCGACATCACCCGCGAGCCCATCCCGGTGGTGCCGGCCGCCCACTACACCTGCGGCGGCGTGCTGGTGGACGAGCACGGCCACACCGACGTGCCGCACCTCTACGCCATCGGCGAAACCAGCTTCACCGGCCTGCACGGGGCCAACCGCATGGCCAGCAACTCGCTGCTGGAGTGCTTCGTCTACGCCCGCTCCGCCGCCGCCGACATCCAGGCGCGCCTGGAAAGCACCCCGGCCACCCCGGCCCTGCCGAGCTGGGACGCAAGCCAGGTCACCGACTCGGACGAGGACGTGATCATCGCGCACAACTGGGACGAACTGCGGCGCTTCATGTGGGACTACGTCGGCATCGTGCGCACCACCAAGCGCCTGCAGCGCGCCCAGCACCGCGTGCAGATGCTGCTCAGCGAGATCGACGAGTTCTACAGCAACTACAAGGTCAGCCGCGACCTGATCGAATTGCGCAACCTCGCCGTGGTCGCCGACCTGATCATCCGCTCGGCCATGCAGCGCCACGAAAGCCGCGGCCTGCACTACACCCTGGACTACCCGGGGCTGCTGCCCGAGGCGCGCGATACTATCCTCAGCCCCCGCTAGCCCGCCCCGCCCGCCTCCGCGGGCGGCCTGCGCAACGGCCAACCGGCAGCCCCGACAGCAAAGCGAGACCGCCATGAAACCGACCGACCGCCAGCGCGCCATCCTCGACCTCGTTCGCCACCGCGACACCAGCGTGGAAGAACTGGGCGCCGCCCTGGGCGTTTCGGAGGCCACCGTGCGCCGCGACCTCAGCCTGCTGGCCCAACAGCGGCGGCTGGTGCGGACCCACGGCGGCGCCACCGCGCTGATCGGCACCCACGAGCCGGAAGCCAGCCTGGAGGAGCGCAACGCCAGCCACCGCGAGGAAAAGATGGCCATCGCCCGGGCCGCGGCCGCGCACATCCGCGAGGGCGACAGCATCTTCCTCGACAGCGGCACCACCTGCGCGGCGCTGGCGGCGCATCTGCGCACGTTGCAGAACCTGCACGTCATCACCAACAACCTGCTGGCGCTCACCGCGCTGGCCAATGCCCCGGGCGTGCGCATCACCCTGATCGGCGGCGACCTGCGCAGCACCGGCATGAGCACCTTCGGCCCGCTGGCGGAACTGTCGCTGAGCCGGCTGAGCTTCGACCGCGCCTTCCTCGGCGCCGACGGCGTCGTCGCCGGGTTCGGCCTCTGCGAAGCCAACGCCCAGCAGGCCTACCTCAAGGAATGCGTGATCAGGCGGGCGGCCGAGGTGTACATACTGGCCGACGCCGAGAAGCTGGGCCGCGCGCGCCAGCAGCACTGGACGCCGCTGGAGCGGGAATGGCGCCTGATCACCTCGACGCCGGACGAAAGAACGCTCGAACCCTTCCGCCAGTTGCCCATGGCCACCGTCGAACTGGCGCCGGCCAGCTCGTCCGCCCGCTGAAGCCCGCCCCTTCTCGCACCCCGCCCAGCCCTCCAGCCGCCGCCCTCCGCGACCTGCCAGCCATCCTCTACTGATCGAAATGCGCAAGCTCATGATTGACTTGCGCAGAACTTATCCTTTAAATCGCATCCTGATGATCAAATCAATCAAATGCATGAGCGATTCGATCAAATCCCCCTACAACAAGTCGAACAAGAACGAACAGGTACCTGCCCATGATCCAGATCCCGATCAAGCGCACGATCGAGCGTATTCCCGGCGGCATGATGATCGTCCCGCTGCTGCTCGGTTCGCTGGTGGCCACCTTCGCGCCGGACACGCCGAAATTCTTCGGCTCCTTCACCAATGCCCTGTTCACCGGCGCGCTGCCCATACTCGCGGTGTTCTACGTCTGCATGGGCGCGAGCATCAACGTCCGCACCACGCCCTACCTGCTGAAGAAAGGCGGCGCGCTGTTCGCGACCAAGGTCGGCACGGCGATGCTCCTCGGCATCCTGCTCGGCCAGTTCCTGGGGGAACAACCCATCTCGGCCGGCTTCTTCGCCGGCCTGTCCACGCTGGCCGTGGTGGCGGCGATGAACGACACCAACGGCGGCCTGTACATGGCGCTGATGGGCCAATACGGCCGCCCCGAGGACGTCGGCGCCTATTCGGTGATGTCCCTGGAGTCCGGCCCCTTCCTGACCATGCTCACCCTGGGCGTCGCCGGGCTCTCGGCCTTCCCCTGGCCGACCTTGCTGGGGGCGATACTGCCGCTGCTGCTGGGCATCCTCATCGGCAACCTCGACCGTGAAATGCGCGAATTCCTCGGCAAGGCGGTGCCGGTGCTGATCCCCTTCTTCGCCCTCGCCCTAGGGGCCAGCCTGGACCTGCACAAGGTCTGGCAGGCCGGCGTGCTCGGCCTTCTGATGGGCGTGGCGGTGGTGGTGCTGACCGGCATCCCGCTGTACTTCGCCGACCGCCTGACCGGTGGCACTGGCGTCGCCGGCGCCGCGGCGGCCACCACGGCGGGCAATGCCGCAGCCGTGCCGGCCCTGGTCGCCGCCGCCAACCCGGTCTACGCCCCGGCCGCCGCCAGCGCCACCATGCTGGTCGCCTCCTGCGTGGTGGTCACCGCCATCCTCACGCCCGTGCTGGTCTCCACCCTGGCCAAGCGTGTCAGGCAGCGGGCCGAAAGCGCCGGGCAGCGCGACTCGATGGCGTCGGAGTCGCCCCGATGAACATGCTGATCATCGCCGACGACCTGTCCGGCGCGGCGGACTGCGCCGTGGGCTTCGCCAGCCGCGGCTGGCGAAGCCTGGTGATGCTCGACGCCCGGCCGACGCAGGCGCAGGTCGAGGTCATCGCCGTGGATACCGACAGCCGCCGCCTGGACGCCACACAGGCCGCGCAGCGCAGCGTCGCGGCCTTCCATGCCCTGGCCAGGCCGGGCCAGCGGCTGTACAAGAAGATCGACTCGACCCTGCGCGGCAACTGGGCCGCGGAAGTCGCCGCGCTGCATCCCCTGGCGGGCCTGGCGCTGGTCGCCCCCGCCTTTCCGGAAATGGGCCGCACGGTGCGTGACGGCCAGGTGCTGGTACACGGCGCGCCGTTGGAAAGCACCGACACCTGGCGCCTGGAACATGCCGATGCGCCGGCCGACATGGCCAGGATGCTCGGCGCCGCCGGGCTGCGCGTCGAACACTGCGCTCTGGAACAGCTGCGCCGGTCGGCGGGGCGAGTCATCCAGTCGGCCCTGGAGCGCGGCGTCCAGGCCCTGATCTTCGACGCCGAGACGGCCGAGGACCTGCGCCTGCTGGCACGGGAAACGGCGGAGGCGGAACTCCGGGCGTTCTGGATCGGCTCCGGGGGCCTGGCAAGGCAGATAACCGAAGCGCCTGCGCCCTCCCCTTCGCAAACAGCAGCCGTCGAGACCGGCCATCTCCCATCGCAACTGGCGACCGTGGTGCTGGCCGGCAGCCTTTCCGCCGTCGCCGACCGGCAATGCGAGGAACTCCAGCGGCGCAGCGACATCCGCCAGCTCAGCCTGCCGCCGGCCGTGCTGCGCCAGGGCAGCGAGCATGCCGACTGGCCGGACTGGCAGGCGCAGGTGGGCGCGCTGCTCGACCAAGGCCGCGACCTGCTGCTGCGCATCGGCCGCGACGAACGCCCCGATCCCGCCGAAGGCGCCCTGCTTTCGGCCAATCTCGCCGCCCTGCTCAAGCCGTATTTCCATCGGGTCGGCGGCCTGGTCGCCACCGGCGGCGAAACCGCGCGGGCGATGCTCGGCGCGGTCGGCATCGACGGCCTGCAGCTGGTCGGCGAGATCGAGGCCGGCAGCGTCCTCAGCCATCCCCTGGCCCCGGCGGGCGGCCACCGGCCCGGCATCGTCACCAAGGCCGGCGCCTTCGGCAGCCCCGAAGCCCTCTATCGCGCGTGGCGCCACCTGCGCGACGCGCAACAGTCCCCCTCCTGAATTCAGAGTGCCCCACCCATGAACGACTATCTTCCCGTAATCGGCATCACCATGGGCGACGCCGCCGGCGTCGGACCGGAGATCATCGTCAAGAGCCTGGCCAGCGCCGGGCTCCACCGATTCTGCCGCCCCCTGGTGATCGGCGATGCGCAGCGCCTGGAGAAGGCCGACCGGCTGCTCGGCGGGCTGGCCCGGGTACGGCGCATCGAGGATGCCGACGACGCCCGCTTCGAGCCGGGCGTGATCGACTGCATCGACCTCGGGCTCATCCCCGACGACCTGCCCTTCGGCGTGCTCTCCCCCGTGGCGGGTGATGCGGCCTACCAGTACGTCGCCCGTGCGGTGGACCTGGCCAAGGCCGGGAAGATCGACGCCATCTGCACCGCCCCGCTGAACAAGGAGGCCCTGCACGCCGGCGGCCACAAGTTTCCCGGCCACACCGAGCTGCTCGCCCACCTGACCAACGTCGACGAAGTGTCCATGATGCTGGTGGCCCCCAAGCTGCGCGTCATCCACGTCACCACCCACATCGGCATCATCGACGCCATACGCCGCATCGAGCCCGGCCTGGTGCAGCGCACCATCGAACGCGGCCACGAGACCCTGGTGCGCTCCGGCATCCCGCAGCCGCGCATCGGCGTCTGCGGCATCAACCCGCACGCCGGGGAAAACGGCCTGTTCGGCTACGGCGAAGAGGAAGAGAAGATCATCCCCGCCGTCAGCCTGCTGCAGGCGCGGGGCCTGGACGTCACCGGCCCGCTGCCGGCCGACACCCTGTTCTACCGCGCCGGCCGCGGCGACTTCGACCTGGTGGTGGCCATGTACCACGACCAGGGCCACGGCCCGGTGAAGGTCCTCGGGCTGGAAGCCGGGGTGAACGTCACGGTCGGCCTGGACGTGGTGCGCACCTCGGTGGACCACGGGACCGCCTTCGACATCGCCGGCAAGGGCATCGCCGACGAACGCAGCCTGCTGGAGGCGCTACGCCAGGGCGCGGAGCTGGCGAACAGGCCGCGCTGAAGCTACTGCGGCGCCGCCCATCTTCCCCGACTGAAGCGCAGCCGCACGCGCAAACGGCGATGGGCCTGCGCCGCCAGGCTGTCGGCCGGCAGGCACAGGCCGCGGCTCAGGCGCTGGCCCGGCAAGCGGAAGCGCAGCACGATCAGCGCCGGCAGCGCGAGGCTGTCGGCGCGCAGTTGCACCGCCTGCCAGCCGTCGGCCGGGCTCCATAGCTGCCAGCCGTCGGCGTCGTGGCGTAAAGCGCGGTAGGCGTGGCGGCTGCGCAGCAGGACCTGGCGCGGTAGCACCCACAGGGCATGGATCAGGCAGAGCAGCAGGCCGGCGGCCTGCCAGAAGGCGGGAATGGCGGCCAGATACAGCGCCGCCACGGCGAGCGCCAGGCTCGCCAGGTAGGCCGCCAGCAGCCGCTCGGACGGCCGCCAGTGGCACTCGAAGGGCTCACTTCGGTTGGACACGGTCCAGGATCATGCGCACGATGTGGCGCAGGTCGGCGTCTTCCGGCTCGCCGCGCTGCATGAACCAGCCGAACATGTCCTGGTCCTCGCATTCCAGCAGCATACGGAAGCGCGCCTGGTTCTCGGCGTCCAGGCCCGGGTAGACCTCCTGCACGAAGGGCACCAGCAGCACGTCCAGCTCCAGCATGCCGCGGCGGCTGTGCCAGAAGAGTCGTTTCAGTTCGGTTTCGTCGGTCATCTGCGGGTCCTCGGCGCTACATCGGAAACCCCACGGCGCGGCGCCAGCCGGATTCCGTGAAGCGAGCGGCATTATACGCATGCCCTCGCCCGGCGGCACCCGCTGACAAGCGCAGGCCCCGGCTCTATCATGGAAAGCCTAACTTTCTTCCAGCGACCCGCAATGGCCGATTCCGCGTTCTACACCGCCCTGACCCACGAAGGAGTCCTCGCCGTCCGTGGCGCGGACGCCGCCAAGTTCCTGCAGGGGCAGTTGACCTGCAACCTCAACTACCTCGATGCCACGACTTCCAGCCTGGGCGGCCGCTGCACGCCCAAGGGGCGCATGACCTCCAGCTTCCGCATCGTCGCCGAGGGCGACGGCTACCTGCTGGCGCTGGCCGCCGAGCTGCTGGAGTCGCAACTGGCCGACCTGAAGAAGTACGCCGTGTTCTCCAAGGCCAGCCTGAGCGACGACAGCGTCGCCTGGCTCCGCTTCGGCCTGAGCGGCGGCGAGGCCGTGCTCGCCGGCCTCGGCCTGGAACCGCCCGCCGAAGCCGACCGCGTGGCGCGCAACGGCGACCTGCTGGCCATCGGCCTGGGCCATGGCCGCGCCGAACTCTGGGTGCCGGCGGTCCGCGCCGGCGAAGTGCGCGAGGCGCTCGACGCCGGCCTGGACGAAGGCACCCTCAACGACTGGCTGCTGGGCCAGGTGCGCGCCGGCGTAGGCCAGGTCTTCGGCGCCACCCGCGAGCTGTTCATCCCGCAGATGATCAACCTGCAGGCGGTCGGCGGCGTGAGCTTCAAGAAGGGCTGCTACACCGGCCAGGAAATCGTCGCGCGCATGCAGTACCTCGGCCGCCTCAAGCGCCGCCTGCACCGCCTGGCGCTGGACGCCGCCGAGCTGCCCGAGCCGGGCGCCGCGCTGTTCTCGCCGGTGCACGGCAGCAGCGTCGGCGAAGTGGTGCTGGCCGCCCGCGCCGCCGAAGGCATCGAGCTGCTGGCGGTGCTGCAGGACGACGCCGTGGCCGACGGCCGCGTGCGCCTCGGCCAGGCCGAGGACGGCCCGGCCCTGCGCCTGCTGACGCTGCCCTACGTTCTCGACAGCGACCGCGAAATCCAGCGCTGACCGAATCGCCTGCCGGGTGGGGAGCCCGGCGTCCCTCAAGGAACTGCCATGAGCAAGCTTGCCGAAAAAGTACAACAGGAACTGCTGCGGGCCATCGACAACGACGAACTGGTGCTGCCCACCCTGCCCGAAGTGGCGCTGCGGGTCCGCGAGGCGGCGGAGGACCCGGACGTCAGCATCCATGACCTGGCCCGGGTGATCGGCAACGACGCCGCGCTCACCGCGCGCATCATCAAGGTGGTGAACAGCCCGCTGCTGCGCACCAACAAGGAGATCACCGACCTGCAGATGGCCATCGGCCGCCTGGGCATCAACTACACCAGCAACCTGGCCACGGGCCTGGCCATGGAGCAGATGTTCCAGGCCACCTCCGACGTGGTCGACCGCAAGATGCGCGAGGTGTGGAACAAGAGCGTCGAGGTCGCCGGCATCTGCCACGCGCTGTGCCGCCACTACACCCGGCTGATGCCCGACCAGGCGACCCTCGCCGGCCTGGTGCACCAGATCGGAGTGCTGCCGATCCTCACCTACGCCGAGGAGAACAGCGAGCTGCTGGCCGACTCCATCAGCCTCAACCACGTGATCGAGCGCATCCACCCGGTCATCGGCGACCGCATCCTCAAGGCCTGGGAATTCCCCGCGCCCATCGCCGAAGTGCCCGGCCACTACCTGGACTTCACCCGCGACTCCGCCAAGGCCGACTACGTGGACATCGTCCAAGTCGCTACCCTGCAGAGCTACCTGGGCAGCCAGCATCCCTTCACCGAAATGGACTGGAGCGACATCCCGTCGTTCGCCAAGCTGGGCATCGACCCGCAGGCCAACCTCAACGAGGACGAGGACCTGTCGGCCGCCATGGAGGCGGCGATGGGGATGTTGCAGTAGGCTGCTGGTCCGGCATTGGCGCGGGCTCTTCGGAGGAGCGAGCTTGCTCGCGAATAGCGTTCTACCGGAAAGGTTTGGTGTCGCTCCGAAGAGCGCCCTCTCCCTAACCCTCTCCCTGAAGGGAGAGGGGACCGTTCGGAGTGGGCTGGTTTTACCGAGTTAGCCGGCAATCACGGTGGTTTCCGGCTGAAGCCATGCCTGTTCTCGGCACGAACAAGCCCCCTCTCCCTTCAGGGAGAGGGCTGGGGAGAGGGAGCGGAGTCAATCCAAACACCGAAGCCCGCCGGCAAGCGCTGTTCGCGAGCAAGAACCAGGCGTCCCCCTCGCTCCTACGAAAAGCGCCTAGCCGCCCCTCGCGTCCTCCAGCGGAAAACTCACCCGCACCAGCAACCCACCCAGCTCCCCATGGGCCAGCTCGATGCGCGCCCGGTGCGCCGCGCAGATCTCCCCGACGATCGCCAACCCCAGCCCGGTGCCCTCCTGGCGCTTGCGGTAGAAGCGGCCGAAGACCTTGTCGCGCTCCTCCGCCGGGATGCCCGGGCCGTCGTCCTCGATCTCCAGCACGGCCGGCGACTCGACGCGGATCACCACGTTGCCGGCGGCATGGGCCAGGGCGTTGGCCACCAGGTTGTCGAGCAGTTCGTGGAGCAGCGTCGGATCGCCCTTGATCCACACCGGCCGCTCGGCCTCCAGGGCCAGGGCCACGCCGCGTGCGTGGGCCAGCGGCGCCAGCACCATGCCCTGCTCGCGGGCCAGGGCGCCCAGTTCGATGGCCTCGCCGCCGCCCTCGGCGATGGCCCGGGCGCCGCTTTCCACCCGCGCCAGGGACAGCAACTGGTTGGCCAGCCCGGTGACGCGGTCGGTGTACTGCACCGCTTCTTCCAGCGTCTCGCGCCAGCGCTGCGGCTCCTGCTCGCGCAGGCCCAGCTCCAGCCGCGCCTTGAGCGCCGCCAGCGGCGTGCGCAGTTCGTGGGAGGCTTCGGCGATGAATTGCGACTGGCGCTCGAACAGGCTGCGCAGGCGCACGGTGAAATGGTTCAGCGCCGCCACCAGCGGGCGCAGTTCGCGCTGCACCGCCACCGGCGGCAGGGGCCGCAGGTCGTCCGCCTGGCGCTCCTCCACCGCCGCGCGCAGGCGGTCGAGCGGGCGCAGGCCGGCGCTCACCGCGTACCAGACCATGACCAGCGCGGCCAGCGCCGACAGCGCCAGGTTGAGCAGGGTGTCGGTGAGCAGCTCGCGGGCCAGGCGCTCGCGCGCGCCGAGGGTCTCGGCCACGCGGATTTCCGCCATGCCGTTGACCGTCGGCTGGCTGACCGGCTGCAGCAGGCTGACCACGCGCACGCCCTGGCCCTGGTATTCGCTATCGTAGAAGCGCGCCAGCGCCGGGTAGTCGTCGGTGCGCAGAGTTCCCGGCGGCGGCGCCGGCAGGTTCTCGTAGCCGGAGATGGACTGCCCGCGGGTGTCGATCACCTGGTAGAAGATGCGCCCGGCGCTGTCGTAGGCGAAGCTGTCCAGGGCCACGTAGGGCACGTTGGCGCGCAGGCTGCCGTCGCTGTCGTAGAGGCCGTCGGCGATGTCCCGCGCCGAGGCCAGCAGGGTGCGGTCGTAGGCGATGTCCGAGGCGTGGCGGGCCCGCTGGTAGGTGGCCAGGCTGCCCAGCAGGAGCAGCACCAGCAGCAACCCGCCCAGGCGCCACAGCAGGCGCCAGCGCAGGCTGCCGGAACCGGGCAGGGCCAGGCGCCGGAGCACCTCAGGCATCCACGGCCTCGAGCAGGTAGCCCAGGCCGCGGAAGGTGACGATGCGCACCGCGTCGCCTTCCAGCTTCTTGCGCAGGCGGTGCACGTAGATTTCGATGGCGTCGGCGCTGGCGTCCTGGTCCAGGCCGAACACCTGGGCGGCCAGCTGTTCCTTGCTCAGCACCCGCCCGGGGCGGGCGATCAGCGCTTCCAGCACGGCCTGCTCGCGGGAGGTCAGGGTCAGCGCCTCGCCGGCCAGGCTGAAGCGCCGCGCGCCCAGGTCGTAGACCAGCTCGCCGCAACGCTGCTGCTGTTCGCCGCCGAGCACGCTGCGCCGCAGCAGGGCCTTCACCCGCGCTTCCAGTTCGCTCAGCTCGAAGGGCTTGGCCAGGTAATCGTCGGCGCCGAGGTTGAGGCCATGGACGCGGTCCTTGACCTCGCCGCGGGCGGTCAGCATCAGCACCGGCAGGGTCTTGCCGCGGCCGCGCAGGCGCGCCAGCACCTCGAAGCCGTCCAGGCGCGGCAGGCCGACGTCGAGAATGGCCAGGGCGTATTCCTCGCTGGCCAGGGCCAGGTCGGCGGCCACCCCGTCGCGCAGCAGGTCGACCGTCCAGCCCGCGCCCTTGAGCGCCTGCTGCACGCTGTCGCCCAGTTGCGGATGGTCTTCGACCAGAAGGATGCGCACGGCGGTATTCCTCGCTCGGATGTGGACAGGTGCACGCAGTTTACCCGCCCACGGGCGCCTGTGAACGGCTGAAAGCCTGGTGAAAGGCAGCGGCGCTAGGATCGCCCGTCAGACGACGCAGATCGTCCCAAAATCGGCTGGCGGCGTGGCGCCATCCACACAAGAACAAGAAATGGAGTCCACCGATGCTGACTGTCCAGCACCCGGCCCGTGGGGCCAATCCCGTCCTGTTCCGTGTTTTCCCCGCCGGTTTCGGCGCGGCCCTGGCCCTCGGCGGCCTGGCCGGGGAAGCCGAGGCTTCCGGCTTCATCGAAGACAGCAGCCTGAAGCTGCAGACGCAGAACATCTACTTCAACCGCGACTTCCGCGACGGCGCCGGCCAGTCCAAGCGCGAGGAGTGGGCGCAAGGTTTCATCCTCGACTTCCAGTCCGGCTACACCGACGGCACCGTCGGCGTCGGCCTCGACGCCCTGGGCATGCTCGGCCTCAAGCTCGACTCCAGCCCCGACCGCACCGGCAGCGGCCTGCTGCCCACCCACGACGACGGCCGCGCCGCGGACGAGTACAGCAAGCTCGGGCTGACCGCCAAGTTCAAGGTCTCGCAGACCGAACTCAAGCTCGGCAGCCTGATCCCCGACCTGCCCACCCTGCAGCCCAACGACAGCCGCCTGTTCCCGCAGATATTCGAGGGCGGCCTGCTGGAGTCCCGCGACCTGCCCGGCCTGACCTTCACCGGCGGGCGCCTGGAAAAGGCCATCGACCGCGACTCCACCGACGCCCAGGACCTGGCGCTGAACAACAAGAACAAGCGCTTCACAGGCAGCGTCGCCGGCGAGCACTACGACCTGGCCGGCGGCGACTACAAGTTCGACGAGCACTTCACCGGCCGCTACCACTATGCCGAGCTGGACGAGGTGTACCGCCAGCACTTCGTCGGCCTGCTCAGCAGCCACAAGCTGGGCGACGGCAAGCTGACCACCGACTGGCGCCTGGCGATCAGCGACGACGACGGCGCCGCCCGCGGCGGCAGGATCGACAACCGCGCCTTCAACGCCATGCTCGGCTACGCCCTCGGCGCCAACAAGTTCAGCATCGGCTGGCAGCAGATGGACGGCGACAGCGCCTTCCCCTACATCGACGGCAGCAACCCCTACCTGGTGAACTTCGTCCAGGTCGGCGACTTCGCCGAGACCAAGGAACGCTCCTGGCAGCTGCGCCACGACTTCGACTTCGCCGTGTTCGGCATCCCCGGCCTGACCCTGATGAACCGCTACCTCAAGGGCGACAACGCCGAGATCAACGGGCGCGCCGGCGAAGGCCGCGAGTGGGAACGCGACACTGACCTCAAGTACGTGGTGCAGAGCGGCCCGCTGAAGGACTTCGGCGTGCGCCTGCGCAACGCCACCTACCGTTCCAACTTCGCGCGCAACGCCGACGAAACCCGCGTCTACCTCACCTATTCCCTGGCGATCTGGTAAACAACAACAAGAAGAGGCCCCGATGATGACCAAGCTCCGCACCCTCCCCCTGCTCCTCGCCGCCGGCGCGCTGTTCACCGCCGTCGCCCACGCCGAGCCCAAGCGCCCGGAATGCATCGCCCCGGCCGCCCCCGGCGGCGGCTTCGACCTGACCTGCAAGCTGGCGCAGAGCGCCCTGCTGGACGAGAAGCTGCTGAGCAGCCCGATGCGCGTCACCTACATGCCCGGCGGCGTCGGCGCGGTGGCCTACAACGCCGTGGTCGCCCAGCGCCCGGCCGACGGCAACAGCATCACCGCCTTCTCCAGCGGCTCGCTGCTGAACCTGGCCCAGGGCAAGTTCGGCCGCTACGACGAGAACGCGGTGAAGTGGCTGGCGGCCATCGGCACCAGCTACGGCGCCATCGCCGTGCGCGACGACTCGCCCTACAAGAACCTCGCCGACCTGGTGGCCGCGCTCAAGGCCGACCCGGGCAAGGTGGTGATCGGCTCCGGCGGCACCGTCGGCAGCCAGGACTGGATGCAGACCGCGCTGATCGCCAAGGCCGCCGGCATCGATCCGAAGCGGCTGCGCTACGTCGCCCTGGAAGGCGGCGGCGAGATCGCCACGGCGCTGCTGGGCGGGCACATCCAGGTGGGCAGCACCGACATCTCCGACTCCATGCCGCACATCCGCGCCGGCAAGATGCGCCTGCTCGCGGTGTTCGCCGAGGAGCGCCTGCAGGACGAAGGTATGGCCGACATTCCCACCGCCAGGGAGCAGGGCTTCGACATCGTCTGGCCGGTGGTGCGCGGCTTCTACGTCGGGCCCAAGGTCAGCGACGAGGACTACCAGTTCTGGAAGGCATCGTTCGACAAGCTGCTGGCCTCGGAGGACTTCGCCAAGCTGCGCGACCAGCGCGAGCTGTTCCCCTTCGCCATGACCGGGCCCGAGCTGGACAGCTACGTCAAGCAGCAGGTCGCCCGCTATCGGCAGATGGCCCATGACTTCGGCCTGATCCAGTAAGCCGCGAGGTTCCCGACATGCACGCCCCCCACTCGCTGCCGCAGCGGCTGTTCGCCGGTGCCTGGCTGCTGGCCTGCCTCGGCCTGGCCGCCGTGGCCTGGAACTACCAGGCGCCCTTCTCCTACGAACCGGTGGGCCCGCGCGCCTACCCGCTGCTGTGCCTGGCGCTGATGGCGATCGGCCTGGCCTGGCTGATCCTGCGGCCGACGCCGGCTCGCTACGACGACGAGGCGCCGCTGGAAGGCGCGCTGCTGCGCAAGGTGGTGGCGTGCATCGGCCTGCTGCTGGTCTACGCCGGGCTCTTCGAGCCGCTGGGCTTCATCCTCGCCAGCGCCCTGGTGGGCAGCTTCATTGCCCTGCTCTATGGCGGCAAGCCGGCCGTCAGCGTGCTCACCTGCACGCTGCTGAGCATCGGCCTGTACCTGCTCTTCGACCGCACCCTGGACGTCCCGCTGCCGCGCGGCGTGCTCGATTTCCTGCCCTTCTGAGGACACCGTCATGGATACCCTGAGCTATCTCGGGCAGGGCTTCGGCGTCGCCCTGAGCCCCTACAACCTGGTCACCGCGCTGATCGGCACGCTGATCGGCACCGTGGTCGGCCTGCTCCCGGGCCTGGGCCCGATCAACGGCGTGGCCCTGCTGATCCCGGTGGCCTTCGCCCTCGGCCTGCCGCCGGAGTCGGCGCTGATCCTGCTGGCCGCGGTGTACCTGGGCTGCGAATACGGCGGGCGGATCTCCTCGATCCTGCTGAACATCCCCGGCGAGGCCTCCACCGTGATGACCACCCTGGACGGCTACCCCATGGCGCGCAACGGCCTGGCCGGCGTGGCCCTGTCGCTGTCGGCCTGGAGCTCGTTCATCGGCGCCTTCATCGCCACCTGCGGCATGGTGCTGTTCGCCCCGCTGCTGGCGAAATGGGCGATCGCCTTCGGCCCGGCGGAATACTTCGTGCTGATGGTCTTCGCCATAGTCGCGCTCGGCGGCCTGGCCGGCGACCGCCCGCTGAAGACGCTGCTGGCGGCGCTGCTCGGGCTGTTCCTGTCCAGCGTGGGCATCGACGCCAACAGCGGCGTGTACCGCTTCACCTTCGAGAGCATCCACGTCGCCGACGGCATCCAGTTCGTGGTGCTGGTGCTGGGCCTGTTCTCGGTCAGCGAGATCCTCCTGCTGCTGGAGAAGACCCACCACGGGCACAAGGCCGTGGAAGCCAGCGGGCGCATGCTGTTCAACCTCAAGGAGGCGGCCTCGGTGTTCGTCGTCAACCTGCGCTGCGGCCTGCTCGGCTTCATCATGGGCGTGCTGCCCGGCGCCGGCGCCACCCTGGCCAGCGCCGTGGCCTACATGACCGAGAAGCGCTATGCCGGCGCCAGCGGCAAGTTCGGCCAGGGCGACATGCGCGGCCTGGCCGCCCCGGAAACCGCCATCGGCGCTTCCGCCTGCGGCGCCCTGGTGCCGATGCTGACCCTCGGCGTGCCCGGCTCGGGCACCACCGCGGTGATGATCGGCGCGCTCAGCCTGTACAACATCACCCCCGGCCCGCTGCTATTCCAGGAGCAGCCGACCATCGTCTGGGGCCTGATCGCCTCGCTGTTCATCGCCAACCTGATGCTGATCATCCTCAACGTGCCGATGGTGCGGGTGTTCACCCGCATCCTCTCGGTGCCGAACTGGGCGCTGGTGCCGGGCATCGCGATCATCACCGCCATCGGCGTGTACGCCGTGCACGCCACCACCTTCGACCTGTTCCTGATGGTCGGCATCGGCATCCTCGGCTACATCCTGCGCAAGCTCGACTTCCCACTGTCGCCGCTGCTGCTGGGCTTCATCCTCGGCGGGCTGATGGAACAGAACCTGCGCCGAGCGCTGTCGATCTCCAACGGCGAGCTGGGCATCCTCTGGTCCAGCCCCATCGCCATCGGCACCTGGACCCTGGTAGCGGCGATGCTCGTGCTGCCGCTGTACCGCGCCTGGCGCCGCCGCCTGGCCCGGCGCAACGCGGCGCTGGCCGGCGCCTGAGAAAGACCAACCACGCTCGCCGCGTTCTCTCCTGCGGCGATTTCAGACCCGCCTTGCGCGGGTCTCTTTTTGCCTGGGGTGGGCGCGGGTAAAACCCTACGATGGGTATCGCTTCGCTCAACCCATCCTACAAGGGACTGCAGGTGCGCCAGGGCGCTTTCGTAGGATGGCTCGAGCTTGCGATACCCATCGGCCGGCGAGCTCAGCGCGGCGCCAGGTGCACCACCATCAACTGCACGCTCTCGTTGCCGCGGTATTCGTTGACGTCCAGCTTGTAGGCCACTTCCGCCCAGCGCACCGTCGGGTTCGGCCAGACCTCGCGGTCGACGTTGAAGGCGATGCCGTCCAGCTGCAGCGAGCCGCACTCGGTCTTGAGCACCAGCTTCAGGTGGCGCTCGCCGACGATGCGCTGCTGGACGATCTGGAACACCCCGTGGAACAGCGGCTCGGGGAAGTGCTGGCCCCAGGGGCCGGCCTGGCGCAGGGCGCGGGCCAGTTCCAGGTGGAACTCGGTCAGGCTCAGCTGGCCGTCGGAGAGGATGCGCCCGGTGAGGTCGTCCTCGCTGAGCTGGCGGCGCACCTCGGCATCGAAGGCTGCGGCGAAGGCGCCGAAATGCCCTTGCGGCAGCGACAGCCCGGCGGCCATGGCATGCCCGCCGAACTTGCTGATCAGCCCCGGGTGGCGCGCGGCCACGGCGTCCAGCGCATCGCGGATGTGCAGGCCCGGCACCGAGCGCGCCGAGCCCTTGAGGCTGCCGTCGCCGGCATCGGCGAAGGCGATGGTCGGGCGGTGGTAGCGCTCCTTCAGGCGCGAGGCGAGGATGCCGATCACGCCCTGGTGCCAGTCCGGGTCGAACAGGCACAGGCCGAAGGGCATTTCCTCCACCGGCAGCTCCTTGAGCTGGGCCAGGGCCTCGCGCTGCATGCCCTGCTCGATGGCCTTGCGGTCCTGGTTGAGCTGGTCGAGCTGCACCGCCATGTCGCGGGCCAGGGCCTCGTCCTCGCAGAGCAGGCATTCGATGCCCAGGGACATGTCGTCCAGGCGCCCGGCGGCGTTCAGCCGCGGGCCGAGGATGAAGCCCAGGTCGGTGGAGGTGATGCGCCGGGCGTCACGCCCGGCCACTTCCAGCAGCGCGCGCAGGCCCGGTCGGGCGCGGCCGGCGCGGATGCGCGCCAGGCCCTGGTGCACCAGGATGCGGTTGTTGGCGTCCAGCGGCACCACGTCGGCGACGCTGCCCAGGGCCACCAGGTCGAGCAGCTCGGCCAGGTTAGGCTCCGGCGTGCCGCTGCGGGCGAACCAGTCCAGCTCGCGCAGGCGCGCGCGCAGGGCGAGCATCACGTAGAAGATCACACCGACGCCAGCCATGGCCTTGCTGGGGAATTCGCAGCCCGGCTGGTTGGGGTTGACGATGGCGTCCGCCGCCGGCAGTTCCGGGCCCGGCAGGTGGTGGTCGGTGACCAGCACGCGCAGCCCGGCGGCCTTGGCCGCGGCCACGCCGTCGATGCTGGAGATGCCGTTGTCCACGGTGACCAGCAGCTCCGGGCGTTTCTCCAGGGCGACCGCGACTATCTCCGGGGTCAGCCCGTAGCCGTATTCGAAGCGGTTCGGCACCAGGTAGTCGACCCAGGCCGCGCCGAGCAGGCGCAGGGCCAGCACGCCGACGCTGCTGGCGGTGGCGCCGTCGGCGTCGAAGTCGCCGACGTAGAGGATGCGCTGGCGCTTCTCCAGGGCGTCGACCAGCAGCTCGACGGCGGCATCGATGCCCTTGAGCTGGCGGTACGGGATCAGCCGCGCCAGGCCCTTGTCCAGCTCCTCGGCGGACTTCACGCCGCGGGCGGCGTACAGGCGGGTCAGCAGTGGCGGCAGGTCGCCGAGGTCGGGCAGGGTTTCCGGCAACGGGCGGGGGTCGATGCGCATCAGAGCTTTCCAATCCTTCCATTTCAGCCTGACCTTGCGCCTTGCGAGCTAGAGCACGGCTAGGCGAAAACAGGCACGGGCGCGGAGTTTACCGAGTGTAAATGAGCAAGCCCGGGCCTGTTTCGACACAGCCGGGCCGAAGCGCAGCTAGCGCAACTCAGCGTTCGCCCATCAGCCATTCGAGTTGCAGTTCATGCTGGCCGTTTTCGTCGGTGACGAAGATCGTCCCCTCGCTGATCATCACGGTCCAGTTGATCGAGCGCGGCAGGTCGCGGGCCAGCTCCTCCAGCGGTTCCTGGGGCACGGCGGCGACATTCAGGTTCTTCAGGTGGCGCACGCCGTCGAGGACCTTGGTGGTCCATACGCGCAGGTTGCCGTAGGCCAGCAACGAGAGCTTCTCGCAGCGCCGCGAGCACCACACCAGGCGCTCGCTGTCCGGCTGGCCGACCTCGATCCAGTGCAGGATGCGATCGTCCAGGCTCTTCTCCCACAGCGACGGTTCCTCGACGTCCGACAGGCCGCGGCCGAAGGCCAGTTGCTCGTTGTACCAGAGCACGAAGGCGATCAGGCGGACCGCCAGGCGCTCCTCGGTTTCCGAGGGGTGGCGGGCGACGGTGAAGCGCAGCGTCTCGTAGACGCCGCGATCCAGGTCGGTGAGGCTGATGTCGGCCTTGTAGGGGGTGGCGGAGAGGGCCATGGTCTATCCCAGCGATGCGAAGGCGGCAAGTCTACCCCGATTGCGCCGGCCCTGCCGCCCCCGTCGCGCTCAGCGGTGGCCGCGGCCCTCGCGCCCCGGCCCGGGGGCCGACAGCTCGATGCGGTTGCGGCCCTTGGCCTTGGCCAGGTACAGCGCCTGGTCGGCCAGCGACAGCAGTCGCGCCAGCTCGTAGCCGCCCTCCTCGCTGGTGGCCACGCCGATGCTGACGCTGAGCAGGCCATCCGCGACGAACGGCACCTCGGCGAACTCCCGGCGGATGCGTTCGGCCACCTGGCAGGCGGCTTCGGTGCCGGCGCCGATCAGCAGGCAGGCGAACTCCTCGCCGCCGATGCGCCCGAACACGTCCTGGCGGCGCATGCGCGAGGCGGTGATGCGGCTGAACTCCTGCAGGGCGCGGTCGCCCACCGGGTGGCCGTAGGCGTCGTTGAGGCGCTTGAAGTTGTCCAGGTCGCAGACCAGCAGCGCCACCGGCTCGCCGCGTTCGGCGCACAGGCGCAGCAGGCGCTCGCCGGAATCCATGAAGGCGCGGCGGTTGCCGATGCCGGTCAGGGGGTCGCTCAGGGCCGCCGAACGGAACTTCAGCTCGGCGCGGTCCTTGACCATGGTCAGGGTGGTGAAGGCCAGGCCGACGGCGACCATCATGGTCTCGAACACCAGCAGGGTGAACAGGGTGGTGTAGGTGCCGGCGGGCACCACCGGCACCTCGCCGCGGTCGACGAAGATGCGCAGGGTGTAGAAGCCGGCGTGGAACAGCAACAGGGCCAGGGTCGGCCGCAGCGGCACTTCCAGGCGCTGGCGGCTGCGCCACAGCTCGGCGGCGGCGAGCAGGCAGTAGACCACGGTCAGCGCCGAGTGGACCTGGATGCGCAAGACCATCGACTGCAGGAAGACCGGCCACAGACACAGCAGCAGCCAGAGCACGGCCCCCGCGGCCACGCCGGGCCAGTAGGGCGCGCGCCCGGCGAACACCCGCATACTGGTCCACAGCAGCGCGCAGGAAAGCGCCACCACCATGTTGCCGGCGACGATGGCCAGCGTCTCCAGGCCGAAGCTGCGCAGGGCGATGAGGAAGGTGGACAGCGCCCCGAGCAGGAGCATGGCGGCCATGTAGCCGAGGGTCGGCTCGCGGCGCCCGCCGTACCAGGCGAAGAACATCAGCACGCCGACCAGGGCGAGGATGTACAGATCCACCAGCAGCAGGGTGGGCAGGCTCAGCGACATGCGCCCTCCTTCGGCATCCCGTGCGCAGGCGACGTAGGGTCGACGGAAGGAGGAAGATCAACGGCGCCCATGAGCGGATACCCGGCCGGCCTGAAAAGGGTGTGGGAATGCTCTCTACTCTACGCGTCCGGCGTCGATCGCGGAACGCCTTCACAACCGATCGGTCAGCTTTGCCCGCGCCGCCGCCCCGGCCATGGCTTGCGGCGGGCCGGCGACGGCCCTAGAGTCGCCCCACTGCCCGACTGACGGAAACCTTCGATGAACGCCACCGCCAAACCCCTCGCCGGCCTCAAGGTCGTGGAACTCGGCACCCTGATCGCCGGCCCCTTCGCCGCGCGCCTGTGCGCGGAGTTCGGCGCCGAAGTGACCAAGATCGAGTCGCCCGACGGCGGCGACCCGCTGCGCAAGTGGCGCAAGCTCTACGAGGGCACCTCGCTGTGGTGGTTCGTGCAGGCGCGCAACAAGCGCTCGCTGACCCTCAACCTCAAGCAGGAAGCCGGCCGCGAGGTGCTGAAGAAGCTGCTGGCCGAGGCCGACATCCTCATCGAGAACTTCCGCCCCGGCGTGCTGGAGAAGCTCGGCCTGGGCTGGGACGTGCTCCACGCGCTGAACCCCAGGCTGGTGATGGTGCGCCTGTCCGGCTTCGGCCAGAGCGGCCCCTACAAGGACCAGCCGGGTTTCGGCGCGGTGGGCGAATCCATGGGCGGGCTGCGCTACATCACCGGCTTCGAGGACCGCCCGCCGGTGCGCACCGGCATCTCCATCGGCGACTCCATCGCCGCCCTGTGGGGCGTCATAGGCGCGCTCATGGCGCTGCGCCACCGCGAGGTCAACGGCGGCCAGGGCCAGGTGGTGGACGTGGCGCTGTACGAGGCGGTGTTCGCCATGATGGAGTCGATGGTCCCGGAGTTCGACGTGTTCGGCTTCATCCGCGAGCGCAGCGGCAACATCATGCCCGGCATCACCCCGTCCTCGGTGCACACCACGGCCGACGGCAAGCACGTGCAGATCGCCGCCAACGGCGACGCCATCTTCCGCCGCTTCATGCTCGCCATCGGCCGCCAGGACCTGGCCGACGACCCGCAGCTGGCCGGCAACGACGGCCGCGATGCGCGGCGCGACGAGCTGTACGGGGTGATCGACCGCTGGGCCCGTTCGCTGCCGCTGGAAGAGGTGCTGAAGGTGCTGAACGAGGCCGAGGTGCCGGCCAGCCGCATCTACTCCGCCGAGGACATGTTCGCCGATCCGCAGTTCCTCGCCCGCGAGATGTTCCTCTCGGCGAAGCTGCCGGACGGCAAGCCCTTCAAGATGCCCGGCATAGTGCCCAAGCTCTCGGAAACCCCCGGCTCGGCCGAATGGATAGGCCCGAAGCTGGGCGAGCACAACGATGCGATCCTGGCGGAGTTGGGCTACGACGCCGGGCAGATCGCCGCGCTGCGGCGGGATGGGGCGGTTTGATAGCGGTGAGCACGCTCTTGTAGGAGCGAGCTTGCTCGCGAACTGGAGTCACCGGTGACTTCGACGCCATGGCTTGGCTCCGCCCCTCTCCCTAACCCTCGGCTGCGCGCCCCGCCCTGAAGGGACAGGGGACCGTTGGGCAGAAACGGCTGTTCTGGAGTTAGCCGGCAAGCACGTAGTTCAAGGTTGGAATCCTGACCTATCTCGGCACGGATAAGCCCCCTCTCCCTTCAGGGAGAGGGTTGGGGAGAGGGCGCTCTTCAGGTCAAGCGCCGAGATTGCCGGCGAAGCCCCATTCGCGAGCAAGCTCGCTCCTACGAAAAGAACGGAACCACCCGACTGATCCGCACTGGAAAATCCACTACCTGATCCTTTCGGCGCCCATTCCGGGCGCTCCGCAGAGGAGAAGGCTCCATGGAGATGAACCAGCACTGCCTGGACACGCTGCGCAAGCTGGCCCAGGGCATCGACCCGCGTAGCGGCCTGCCGCTTCCCGAGGAGGATGCCTGCCAGGCGCCAGAGGTGATCCGCGCCCTGTTCCAGGCCATCCAGGCCCTCGAAGCCCAGAGCAAGGTACGCCCGCCGCCGGAGCAGGCCGGCAAGCCCTGGAGCGAGGAAGAGGAACAGGCCCTGCTGCGGCGCTTCGACGAGGGCGAGCCGATCACCGCCATCGCCCGCGCTCACAGTCGCACCACCGGGGCCATCCGCGCCCGCCTGGCGCAATGCGGGCGCCTGTAGAAACGCGAATGCCGCCGCCCCGGTGCGGGGCGGCGGCATTCGCGATGGAACCGACGGGCTCAGGTGTCGTAGCTGAGCACCTGGGCGGCGCGCTGGCGCAGTGCCAGGATGACGTCGTTGCAGATCCGCCCCTCCTGGACCGCCAGGTCGCGGCTGATGGCTTCCAGCGCCTCCTGGCAATTGCGCTCGTCGGCCAGTTGTTCGCCACTGAGGACGCGACGCAGGACGACCTCGCCTTCGGAAGTGCTCAGGCTCAGCACCCGGCCACCGTCCGGACGCGCAGGTCCGAGATCGTGGGCGTACTGGCTGAAGATGGCTGCGAGCAGAGGCTCGAGTCGGTCCATGGGGTTCTCCTGGGATACAACGGATACGTCAGCAAAAGACCCCTATCTGAAGGAAAAAGTTCAATAACCTCAGATATTTGCCCCGCAAACGAAAAAGCCCGCCAAGGTGGCGGGCTCTTCCTGCGGCCGGTTTAGAGCGGCTTGCCGCGGTTGCCGTGGGCGCTGACGAAAGCCTGGACCTTGGCCAGTTCGTTGGGCAGCACGGTGCAGCGTTCCTCGCGCTGGAACAGGTCGGCCAGGTGCGTCGGCAGCGCCGGGGCCGCCTCGATGCCGGCCTTCTCCACCGCTTCCGGGAACTTCACCGGGTGCGCGGTGCCCAGGGTGACCATGGGGATGGCCAGGCTGCGACGGCATTCGCGGGCGGCGCGCACGCCGATGGCGGTGTGCGGGTCGAGCAGTTCGCCGCACTCGGCGTAGGCCTCGGCGATGGTCTGGCAGGTTTGCTCGTCGTCCACTGCCAGCGAATCGAACAGGCGGCGCGCCTCGGTCCAGCGGTCATCCTCGACGGACAGCTTGCCGGTGGCCTTGAAGCCGTCCATCAGCTCGGCGATGGCCTTGCCGTTGCGGCCGTGGAGGTCGAACAGCAGGCGCTCGAAGTTGGACGAGACCATGATGTCCATGGACGGCGACAGCGACGCGTGCAGGGTGTCCTTGTCGTAGCGGTTGCCGGACATGAAGCGGTGCAGGATGTCGTTGCGGTTGGTCGCCACGATCAGTTGGCTGACCGGCAGGCCCATGTTGCGCGCCAGGTAGCCGGCGAAGATGTCGCCGAAGTTGCCGGTGGGCACCGAGAAGGCCACCGAACGGGCCGGCGCGCCGAGCTGGATGGCGGCATGGAAGTAGTAGACGATCTGGGCCATGATCCGCGCCCAGTTGATCGAGTTGACCGCCACCAGGCGGGTGCCTTTCAGGAAGCCCTGATCGGCGAAGCTGGCCTTGACCATCTCCTGGCAGTCGTCGAAGTTGCCTTCGATGGCGATGTTGTGGATGTTTTCGCCGAGGATGGTCGTCATCTGCCGGCGCTGCACCTCGGACACGCGGTTGTGCGGGTGCATGATGAAGATGTCGACGTTCTCGCAGGCCTTGCAGCCTTCGATGGCCGCCGAGCCGGTGTCGCCGGAGGTGGCGCCCATGATCACCACGCGCTCGCCGCGCTTGGTCAGCACGTGGTCGAGCAGGCGGCCGAGCAGTTGCAGGGCGAAGTCCTTGAAGGCCAGGGTCGGGCCGTGGAACAGCTCCAGCACCCACTCGTTGCCGTTCAGCTGGCGCAGCGGCGCCACGGCGTTGTGGGCGAAGACGCCGTAGGTCTCCTCGAGGATCTTCTTGAAGTCGGCGTCCGAGATGCTGCCGGCGACGAACGGGCGCATCACCCGGAAGGCCAGCTCGTGGTACGGCAGGCCGGCCCAGGAGGCAATTTCCTCGACGGTGAAGCGCGGCAGGTTTTCCGGCACGTACAGGCCGCCGTCGCTGGCCAGGCCAGCCAGCAGCACGTCTTCGAAGTTCAGCGCGGGCGCCTGGCCGCGGGTACTGATGTAGCGCATGTTAGAAACCTTTCTTGAAAACCGATAAAAGCGCTGGAGGCTTGAGGCTGGACGTAGAAGCCTTCTCGTCCAGCCTTCAGCCTATAGCCTTACGCGAGCTGCTCTACACGAATGCGTACGACATTGCCGACCACGTCATCCAGCGCTTCCAGCGCGGCGATGGCTTCGATGATGCGGGACTCGAGCACGCGGTGGGTAACCAGAATCATCGGCACCAGACCGTCATGCTCTTCGACTTCCATCTGCATGATCGATTCGATGTTGATGCCGCGCTCGGAGAGGATGGTCGCCACCTGGGCCAGTACGCCCGGGTGGTCCTTGGCCTGGATGCGCAGGTAGTAGGCGCTTTCGCAGGCTTCGATCGGCAGGATCGGGTGGTCGGAGAGCGCGTCCGGCTGGAAGGCCAGGTGCGGCACGCGGTTCTCCGGGTCGGTGGTGAGCACGCGGACCACGTCGACCAGGTCGGCGACCACCGAGGATGCTGTGGGCTCCATGCCGGCACCGGCGCCGTAGAACAGCGTGGAACCGGCGGCGTCGCCGTTGACCATGACCGCGTTCATCACGCCGTTCACATTGGCGATCAGGCGGTCGGCCGGGATCAGCGTCGGGTGCACGCGCAGCTCGATGCCGGCGTCGGTGCGGCGGGCCACGCCCAGGTGCTTGATGCGGTAGCCCAGGGCCTCGGCGTAGTTCACGTCGGCGGTGGTCAGCTTGGTGATGCCCTCGGTGTAGGCCTTGTCGAACTGCAGCGGGATGCCGAAGGCGATGGACGCCAGGATGGTCAGCTTGTGCGCGGCGTCGATGCCCTCGACGTCGAAGGTCGGGTCGGCTTCGGCGTAGCCCAGCGCCTGGGCTTCCTTGAGCACGTCGGCGAAGGCGCGGCCTTTCTCGCGCATCTCGGTGAGGATGAAGTTGCCGGTGCCGTTGATGATGCCGGCCAGCCAGTTGATGCGGTTGGCAGCCAGGCCCTCGCGGATCGCCTTGATCACCGGGATGCCGCCGGCCACCGCGGCCTCGAAGGCGACGATCACGCCCTTCTCGCGGGCCTTGGCGAAGATCTCGTTGCCGTGCACGGCGATCAGCGCCTTGTTCGCGGTGACCACGTGCTTGCCGTTCTCGATGGCCTTGAGCACCAGCTCGTGGGCCAGGGTGTAGCCGCCGATCAGCTCGATGACCACGTCGATTTCCGGGTTGTTCGCCACGTCGAAAATGTCGGCAGTGATGGGGGTGCTGCCGGTTTCGCATTTCGGATTGGGGCGACGGGCGGCAATCTGCGCAACCTCGATACCACGCCCGGCACGGCGGGCAATCTCCTCGGCGTTGCGTTTGAGTACATTGAAGGTACCGCCACCGACGGTCCCCAACCCACAGATTCCCACTTTCACCGGTTTCACGCTGAAACTCCCCATCATCGCGGCAAACGGGATACGTCCCGGCCCGCGACGCATACGCGGCGAGGGCGGGGACGTACCGTACGAAGGCCGGGCGAACGCCCGGCCTCATGGTTAAAGGAACCGCACATTACGAAGCGGCTCCCTATTAGTCAAATCAGGCGCAGGGCCCGATTCACTTGGTGTCCAGCACCAGCTTGGCGATTTCGCCGGCGCTCTGGTAACCCGGCAGCATCTGGCCGCTTTCGAGGATGATCGCCGGGGTGCCCTGCACGCCGACCATCTGGCCCAGCTGGAACTGCTTGTCCACCGGGTTGGGGCACTGCGCGGCCTTGATTTCCTTGCCGTGGAACATCTCGGTCATGGCCGCCGCGCGGTCCTTGGAGCACCACACCGCCTGCAGTTGCTGGTCACCCGGGGACTTCGGCCCCTGGCGCGGGAAGGCCAGGTAGCGCACCTCGATGCCGCGCTTGTTCAGCTCCGGCACCTCGGCGTGCAGCTTCTGGCAGTAGGGGCAGGTGGTGTCGGTGAACACGGTGATGTGCGCCTTGGCCTTGCCCTGGGCGGGGAACACCACCATGTCGCTGGCCGGCAGCGCATTGATGGTCTTGGCCACGCCGGCCGCCTCGGCGACCTCGGTGATGTTGGTGGCCGCGCCGTCCTTCACCTGGTAGATGTTGCCCTGCACCACGAAGTTGCCGTCGACGCTGGCATAGAGCACCCGGCCGCCCTTGAGCTGGACCTGGTACAGGCCCTGCACGGGGCTGGCGCTGATGGTTTCGATGGGCAGGTCGGGCTGCAGCGACTGCAGGGTCTTGCGGATGGTCTGGTCGGGCTCGGCGGCCAGGACGAGGGTGCTGGCGAGGCCCAGGGCCGCGGCAGCCAGGAAACGGGACAGACGCATGGAAAACTCCTGTGGATGAACCTCGCAGCCTACCACAGCAGAGCCTGCGGACCGAACCGCGAGCTTGTAGCACGAGGCTTCAGGGCGCGCCGTTGGTCGATCAGGTCAAGCGGCGGATAACGCGAACGGTTGTTCGTCCTACACCAGACAGGCCTATCTTGCCGGCTGCGCCGAGGCGCGCCTCAACGGATGGGTTGAGCCTTGGCGAAACCCATGCGGTCGTGGTGATGGGTATCGCTTCGCTCAACCCATCCTACGGGGTGTCCGGCCCATCGCGGACGGAGTCCGCTCCTACGCTCAGCCACGCGGGTGGTGCTGGGCGTGCAGCTCCTGCAGGCGCGCGCGGGCGATGTGGGTGTAGATCTGGGTGGTCGAGAGGTCGCTGTGGCCCAGCAGCATCTGCACCACGCGCAGGTCGGCGCCATGGTTGAGCAGGTGGGTGGCGAAGGCGTGGCGCAGGGTGTGCGGCGACAGCGACTTGCCGATGCCGGCGACCTTGGCGTGGTGCTTGATGCGGTGCCAGAAGGTCTGCCGCGTCATCTGTTCGCCGCGCAGGCTGGGGAAGAGCACGTCGCTGGGACGGCCGCCGAGCAGGTCGTCGCGGGCGTTGCGCAGGTAGCGTTCGAGCCAGACGATGGCTTCCTCGCCCAGCGGCACCAGGCGCTCCTTGCTGCCCTTGCCGAACACCCGCACCACGCCCTGGCGCAGGTTGAGCTGCTCCAGTGTCAGGCCGACCAGCTCGCTGACGCGCAGGCCGCAGGCGTAGAGCACCTCCAGCATGGCGCGGTCGCGCAGGCCCAGCGGGTCCTCGGTCTCCGGCGCGGCCAGCAGCGCTTCGACGTCGGCCTCGGACAGCGACTTGGGCAGCGGTTTGCCCAGTTGCGGCAGTTCCACCTGCAGGGTCGGGTCCTCGGCGATGAGTCCCTCGCGCAGGCAGTAGCGGTAGAAACCGCGCACGCCGGAGAGGAAGCGCGCGGTGGAGCGGGCCTTGTAGCCCTGGGCCAGGCGCCAGGCCAGGTGGTCGAGGATTGCCTCGCGGCCGGCGCGCTCCAGGCTCACGCCCTGCTCCCCCAGCCAGCCGTTGAACAGCGCCAGGTCGCTGCCGTAGGCCAGGCGGGTGTTGTCGGCAAGGCCCTTTTCCAGCCAGAGGGCGTCGAGGAAGCGGTCGATCAGCGGGTGCGCAACGGGATTCACGGCGGTTTTCGGATTCTAAAGCGGACGGGGCGCAGCTAGTCTTCCACAGGCAGGCCGTCCGCGGCCAGCCATCCCCTCGTCAAGGAATCCTCCGCATGGATGAAACCCGAGTTCTGCTTTCCCTCGGCGGCATCGGCGCCGGCGCCCTGCTCTGCCAGTGGCTGGCCTGGCGCCTGCGCCTGCCGGCGATCCTCTTCCTGCTGCTGTCCGGCATCCTCGCCGGGCCCCTGCTCGGCCTGCTCGACCCGCAGGCGCTGTTCGGCCCGCTGCTGTTCCCCCTGGTCTCGCTGTCGGTGGCGCTGATCCTCTTCGAAGGCAGCCTCACCCTGCACTTCAGCGAGTGGCGCGAGATCGGCAAGGTGGTGCAGCGCATGGTCACCTGGGGCGCGCTGCTGACCTGGGGCGTGATCGCCCTGGCGGTGCACTGGCTGCTGGACTTCAGCTGGGAGATGGCGCTGCTGTTCGGCACCCTCACCCTGGTCACCGGCCCCACGGTGATAGTGCCGATGCTGCGGGTGGTGCGGCCGAAGGCGGCCATCGCCAACATCCTGCGCTGGGAGGGCATCGTCATCGACCCCATAGGCGCGCTGCTGGCGGTGGTGGTCTACAGCTTCATCGCCGCCAGCGACACCGGCAGCGGCTGGCGCCACAGCCTTGGCGCCTTCGCCGGGGTGATCGCCTGCGGCAGCGCCTTCGGCATCCTCGGCGGCCTGGCCCTGGGCCAGGTGCTGCGCCGCCAGTGGCTGCCGGACTACCTGCACAACCTGGCCGCGCTGTCGGCGGTGCTGGGCATCTTCATCGGCGCCAACCTCACGGTGCACGAGTCCGGCCTGCTGGCGGTGACGCTGATGGGCATGTGCCTGGCCAACATGAAGGGCGTGGACGTGCGGCAGATCCTGCACTTCAAGGAAAACCTCAGCGTGTTGCTGATCTCCGGCCTGTTCATCGTCCTCGCCGCGCGCCTGGACCTGTCCGCCCTGCTCGGCCTGGGCCCGGCGGCGCTGCTGGTGCTGGCGCTGATCCAGTTCGTCGCCCGCCCGCTGAACGTGCTGGTGAGCAGCGCCGGCTCGTCGCTGAACTGGCGCGAACGGGCGCTGCTGGCCTGGATAGCACCGCGCGGGATAGTCGCGGCGGCGGTCTCGGCGATCTTCGCCATCCGTCTGCAGGAGGCCGGTCACCAACAGGCCCAGTTGCTGGTGCCGCTGACCTTCCTGGTGATCATCGGCACCGTGGTCCTGCAAAGCGCCACCGCGCGGCCCCTGGCGCGCCTGCTGAAAGTGGCGGAGCCGGCGCCCAGCGGCTTCCTCATCGTCGGCGCCAACCCGGTGGCGCGGGCCATCGGCACGGCGCTGAAGAACGCCGGCAGCCGCGTGCTGCTCACCGACTCCAGCTGGGAGAACATCCGCGCCGCGCGCATGGACAACCTGCCCACCTACTTCGGCAACCCCACCTCACAGCATGCCGAGGCGCACCTGGACCTGGTCGGCCTCGGCCACCTGCTGGCCCTGTCGCCCTCCGGCGAGCTGAACACCCTGGCCTGCATGCGCTTCCGCCACGAGTTCGGCGCGCGCCTCTTCAGCCTGACCAGCGGCCAGGAGAGCCGGCGCACCGACAAGCACCGCGCCAGCGACCAGCACCGCGGGCACAACCTGAGCCCGCGCGAGCTGAGCTACCCGCAGTTCGCCGGCCTGCTGTCCCGCGGCGCCGAAGTGCGCAGCACCCTGCTCAGCGAGAGCTTCGGCTGGGAGCAGTACCAGGCGCTGTACGGCAACGCCGCCACCCTGCTGTTCGCCCGCGATCCGTCGGGCTGGATGCACGTGGCCAGCAGCACCCGGCCGCTGAACCCCGCGGAAGGCTGGCTGGTGATAGCGCTGATCGAGGAAGGCGCCCACGCGGCCGGCAAGGAGGACGACCGGCAGTCGGAATGAGCCGGGATCGGCTGGCGAATCGTCCGTCAGCCTATCCTAAGATGGGTGACAGGGCGGAGTGCCGGAGGCAATGATTGCACCACGCCATCATTCTTTCAGCTCCACGGTCCACAACCATGCCCAACACCCAGAATTCCCGCCTCGGCCAGATTCTCGTCAGCAAGGGCCTGATCAGCGCCGCCCAACTGGACCAGGCGATCCAGCTGCAATTGCGCAACGGCCTGCGCCTGGGGGAAACCCTGATCGCCCAGGGCTGGGTCAGCGAACGCCAGGTCAAGCGAGCGCTGAAGAAGCAGAACAACCTGCGCCTGGCCGCCACCCTGGTGGCGGCCCTGCTCGGGCCCTTCCAGCTGGCCAGCGCGGACATCCAGCGCCAACAGGCCCCGGCGATCAGCCAGAGCCACCAGCAGCGCGGGCTGAAGCCGCTGAGCGACAGCGAGATGAGCGGCATCAACGCCCAGGGTTTCGACGAAACCCTGCAGAGCCTGTTCGTCAGTGCCGAGGCCGGCGACGGCGTGGGCACCATGAAGCAATTGGCGCGCCTGGTGCTGCCGGTGGTGGACAGCCTGCAGGCCGAGACCTCGATGAAGGACGTGGTCTACGACACCGAGCACATGGCCTCCAGCCTCAACCCCGACGGCTCGATCAGCCTGCGCCTGCCCAGCTCCATCGGCGAGATGCGCTTCGACAACATCCGCGTCGCCGGCGCCCCGCAGAGCCAGAGCATGGGCAGCCTGAGCCTGCAGGACATCGACCTGTCCCAGGCCTCGCTGCACGTCAGCATGCGGCCCTGAGGAAGCCGGGAAGCCCGCTCCTACCGTACCGGCAGGCACGGCTCTTCGTAGGAGCGAGCTTGCTCGCGAACCGCATGGCACCATGTTTGTTCGCGAGCAAGAACTAGGCGTCCCCCTCGATCCTACGAAGAGCACCTACGCCGTCGTTCTCGGCAGCGGCATTTCGGGCCAACGGCGGATAACCGCGAACGGTTATGCGCCCTACGGTTCCGGAGGCACAGTTGTAGGAGCGCGCCCTGCGCGCGAAATCGCGGGCAGGGCCCGCTCCTACAGGCGTCCCCGGCAAATCCCAGGCATGAAAAAAGCAGCCCGAGGGCTGCTTTTTTCCGGATCGACTGGGAGTCGTGGACTCAGACCAGTTTTTCCTTGATGCGCGCTGCCTTGCCGGACAGTTCGCGGAGGTAGTACAGCTTGGCCTTGCGCACGTCGCCGCGGCGCTTGACGCTGACGCTGTCGACCAGCGGGCTGTAGGTCTGGAAGGTACGCTCCACGCCTACGCCGTTGGAGATCTTGCGAACGGTGAACGCGCTGTTCAGGCCGCGGTTACGCTTGCCGATCACGACGCCTTCGAAGGCCTGCAGACGCTGACGGTCGCCTTCCTTCACTTTCACCTGGACGATTACGGTGTCGCCGGGGGCGAACGCCGGAATCTCTTTGTTCATCTGTTCAGCTTCGATCTGCTGAATGATCTTGTTGGTCATCTCAGTGCTCCTAAGACAAGCGCCTGGCGCTCGCCATCGATACGTTAACTATCGTCCCGCTGGCGGATGTATTCCTCCAGCAGCTTCTTCTCTTCTCCAGAAAGCGAGCGGCAATCCAGAAGATCGGCACGTCGTTCCCAGGTCCTTCCAAGGGACTGCTGCAAACGCCAGCGCCGGATGTGTTCGTGGTTGCCGCTTAGCAGCACCTCGGGAACACGTTTGTCTGCGTACACCTCGGGTCGGGTGTAGTGCGGACAGTCGAGCAGGCCGTCGGTGAACGAGTCCTCCTCGGCGGAATCCACGTGGCCCAATGCACCGGGCAACAACCGTGTGACCGCGTCGATCAGCACCATGGCCGGAAGCTCACCCCCGGACAGGACATAATCGCCAATCGACCATTCCTCATCCACGTGCTCTTCGATGAAGCGCTCGTCGATGCCTTCGTAACGCCCGGCTATGAGGATCAACCGCTCCTCGTTCGCCAGTTCCTTCACGGCCGCCTGCGTCAGTTTGCGGCCCTGCGGCGACAGGTAGATCACCTTCGCCGGTCCGCCTGCGGCTTGCCGGGCATCGCCCAGTGCGCCTTCCAGCGGCTTGATCTTCATCACCATGCCCGGACCACCGCCGAAGGGCCGGTCGTCCACCGTCTGGTGACGGTCATCAGTGTTGTTGCGTGGGTTGAAACACTCGAGCCGGATCAGCTCCTGTTTCACCGCACGGCTGGTGATGCCGTAGTCACTGATGGCGCGGAACATCTCCGGAAAGATGCTGATGACTCCGATCCACATGGGTTGAAACTCCTACCCTGCGGGTCAGAAATCCGCGTCCCAGTCCACCCTGATCTCGCCAGCCGCCAGGTCCACCGATTGCACGCATTGCTCCGTATAGGGCAACAGGCGCTCGCGGTCATCCAGGCTGCCCGCACAGGGCTTGACCACCATCACGTCGTTGGCGCCGGTCTCCAGCATGTGGTCGAGTATCCCGAACAGTTGCCCGTTCGTGTCGATCACCTTGAGACCTTCCAACTGGCTCCAGTAGAACTCGCCGTCGTCCAGCTCCGGGAGCTCGCTGCGCGGTACCAGGATCTCGAAATCCGCATAGGTGCGGGCGACTTCGCGATCGTCCAGTCCCTTCAGCTTCGCCACCAGGACATTGCCCTGCACGCGGCCACTGACCAGTTCAGCCTGTCGAACCTCGGTGCCACGCTTGAGCGTCCAGCGCCGGTAGTCCAGCAGGTTGTCCAACGGGTCGGTAAAGGAATACACCTTCACCTCGCCACGAATGCCATGCACGGAAACTATCTTGCCGAGTACGATCATTTCCTCGGCGGCAGGCATCGTGTTCATCAATCTCAGGCAGCCTTGGCGGCGTCCTTGAGCAGTTGAGCGACGCGCTCGGACGGTTGAGCGCCCTGGCTCAGCCAGTAGTTGACGCGCTCCTGGTTGACCGAGAGCTTGACTTCGGCGCCAGTGGCGACGGGGTTGAAGAAGCCGACGCGCTCGACGAAACGGCCGTCACGAGCGTTGCGGCTGTTGGTCACGGTCAGGTGATAGAACGGGCGCTTCTTGGAGCCGCCACGAGCCAGACGAATGGTTACCATGCGTACGTTGTTCCTATGGTTTGCTTGCAAAAAAGAAATGCAGCCCTCGGGCAAGGAGCCCGAAAGGCCGCATATTCTATGAGCTAAAGCCCCGCGCCGCAAGCCGCAGCACGTCGGCCCGCCAGCCAGGCGGGCCTGCGGGTCACATCTTCGGCATGCCGCCGGGGAACATGCTCCCCATGCCGCGCATCATCTTGGCCATGCCGCCCTTGGCGGTGACCTTCTTCATCATCTTCTGCATCTGCTTGTGCTGCTTGATGAGGCGGCCGACGTCCTGCACCTGGGTGCCCGAACCCATGGCGATGCGGCGCTTGCGCGAGCCGCTGATCACTTCCGGGTCGCGACGCTCGGCGGGGGTCATGGAGTTGATGATCGCCTCCATCTGCTTGAACTGCTTCTCCGCCGCGCCCTGGGCGTTGCCCATCTGCGCCAGGTTGACGCCGCCGAGCATCGGCAGCTTGTCCATCAGGCTGCCCAGGCCGCCCATGTTCTTCATCTGCTGCAGCTGGTCGCGGAAGTCTTCGAGGTCGAAGCCCTTGCCCTTCTTGATCTTCTTCGCGAGCTTCTCGGCCTTCTCGCGGTCCATGTTCTGCTCGGCCTGCTCGATCAGGCTGAGCACGTCGCCCATGCCGAGGATGCGCGAGGCCACGCGGTCCGGGTGGAAGGGGTCGAGCGCTTCGCTCTTCTCGCCCATGCCGAGGAACTTGATCGGCTTGCCGGTGATGGCGCGCACCGACAGCGCGGCGCCGCCGCGGGCGTCGCCGTCGACCTTGGTCAGCACCACGCCGGTCAGCGGCAGGGCGTCGTTGAAGGCCTTGGCGGTGTTGGCGGCGTCCTGGCCGGTCATGGCGTCGACCACGAACAGGGTTTCCACCGGCTGGATCGCCGCGTGGACCTGCTTGATCTCGTCCATCATCTGGCTGTCGACGTGCAGGCGACCGGCGGTATCCACGATCACCACGTCGATGAACTTCAGCTTCGCCTCGCGGATCGCCGCCTCGGCGATGGCCACCGGCTTCTGGCTGGTGTCCGAGGGGAAGAAGGTCACGCCGATGTCGTTGGCCAGGGTTTCCAGCTGCTTGATCGCCGCCGGGCGGTAGACGTCCGCCGAAACCACCAGCACGGACTTCTTCTTGCGCTCCTTGAGGAAGCGCGCCAGCTTGCCGGCGGTGGTGGTCTTGCCCGCGCCCTGCAGGCCGGCCATGAGGATGACCGCCGGCGGCGCGGCGTTGAGCGCCAGGTCCTCGTTGGCCGCGCCCATCAGCTCGACCAGCTCGGCCTGCACGATCTTCACGAAGGCCTGGCCCGGGGTCAGGCTCTTGGACACCTCGGTGCCGACCGCGCGCTCCTTGATGCGGTTGACGAAGTCCTTGACCACCGGCAGGGCCACGTCGGCCTCGAGCAGGGCCATCCGCACTTCGCGGAGCGTATCCTTGATGTTGTCCTCGGTCAGCTTGGCTTTGCCGGTGACCTGGCGCAGCGTTTGCGAGAGGCGGTCTGTAAGGTTTTCGAACATGCGCGTTCCTATCGGGCCGGGAGCGGCCGGGGTGGGCGTGGCAGCAAGCGCGGGATTATAACCAACTGCGAAGGCCACAGACACCGCCGATGATCCCGCCGCAGCGAGAAAGCGAAGCGTTCCCGGCTGCTTTCTAGGCATGGGCGTTCTGTGCCAAACTCGGCACCTTTCGAAGGATTCGCCCAAGACGCTATGCACCCTCTGCTGCCCAGCCTGCTCGCCGCCCTCCTCTACCTGGGCGCCACGGCCTACCACGGTGTCTGCCTGGCGCGCCGCGCCGCGCCGAACAAACCCCTGCTGCTGGTGCTCGGCCTGGCCGCGCTGGTCGCCCAGTGCCTGGGCCTGACCCCGCAACTGCTGACCGACGCCGGGCTGGTGCTGGACTTCTTCAACGCCGCCAACCTGATCGCCGCGGCGGTGATCGCCCTGACCCTGCTGGCCTGCCTGCGCATCCCGGTGGAGAACCTGCTGCTGTTCCTCTTCCCGCTGGGCATGCTGACCGCCGCGCTGTCGGTGCTGGTGCCCCACGGCACCCTGGAGCCGATCAACGAGCAGCCGGGCATCCTCGCGCACATCCTGCTCTCGGTGCTGGCCTACGGCCTGCTCACCATCGCGGTGTTCCAGGCCCTGCTGCTGCTGGTGCAGGACCATCGCCTGAAGCACAAGCACCCGGCCGGGCTGATCCGCAACTTCCCGCCGCTGCAGACCATGGAAAGCCTGCTGTTCGGCTTCCTCTGGGGCGGCTGGGTGCTGCTCTCGCTGTCGCTGGTGTCCGGCTGGCTGTTCCTCGACAACCTGTTCACCCAGCACCTGGCGCACAAGACCATCCTCTCCTGCTTCGCCTGGGTGGTCTTCGCCGTGCTGCTGTGGGGCCGCCACCAGCTCGGCTGGCGCGGGCACAAGGCGATCCGCTGGACCCTGGCCGGCTTCTGCCTGTTGATGCTGGCCTACTTCGGCAGCAAGCTGGTCAAGGAATTCATCCTGCACATCTGAGGCCGACGGCGCCTGGGCGCCACGGAACGCTGAGGGCACCCGACGCATGGGCGACATCCATCCCGGCTACCTGATCGGCCTGCTGGTCTTCCTGCTGCTGTGCTCGGCGTTCTTCTCCAGCGTCGAGACCGGCGTGCTCAGCCTGGACCGCTACCGCCTGCGCCACCAGGCCAAGCAGGGCAACCGCGCGGCGCGGCGCACCAGTTGGCTGCTGCTGCGCACCGACCGCCTGCTGGGCACCATCCTCATCGGCAACAACCTGGTCAACGTCATCGCCTCGTCCCTGGCCACCCTGCTGGCCCTGCGCCTGTGGGGCGACTTCGCGGTGGCGCCCACGGCCCTGGCGCTGACCCTGGTGCTGCTGATCTTCGGCGAGATCACCCCCAAGACCTACGCCACCCTGCGCCCGGAACGCGTGGCCTTCCCCGCCAGCCTGCCGCTGCTGTGGCTGCAGCGCCTGTTCAGCCCGCTGCTGTGGCTGATGAACGGGGTGAGCAACGGCATCCTCCGGCTGTGCGGCCTGGACCCGGCGCAGCGCCGCAGCCGGCCGCTGAACAACGACGAGCTGCGCAGCGTGGTCAGCGAATCCAGCGAGAAGCTCAGCGCCAACCGCCAGGACATGCTGCTGAGCATCCTCGACCTGGAAAAGATCACCGTGAACGACCTCATGGTGCCGCGCAACGAGGTGCAGGGCATCGACCTGGACGATGACGTGGAAAGCATCATCGGCCAGCTGCGCAACACCACCCACACGCGCCTGCCGGTGTTCCGCAACGACATCAACCAGGTCGAGGGCATCGTCCACATGCGTCAGATCGCCCGCCTGCTGACGCACAACCAGCTGACCAAGGACAGCCTGCGCGCCGCCTGCCTGGAGCCCTACTTCATTCCCGAGAGCACGCCGCTGTCGACCCAGCTGATCAACTTCCAGAAGCAGAAGCGGCGCATCGGCATCGTCGTCGACGAGTATGGCGAGGTGATCGGCATCATCACCCTGGAAGACATCCTCGAGGAGATCGTCGGCGAGTTCAGCAACGCCGACGCCCTGCGCAACCCGGACATCCACCCCCAGGCCGACGGCACCTACGTGATCGACGGCTCGGCGAACATCCGCGAGCTCAACCGCGCCCTGGGCTGGCAGTTGCCCAGCGAGGGGCCGAAGACCCTCAACGGCCTGGTCACCGAGGCCCTGGAGCAAATCCCCGACTGCCCGGTGTGCCTGCGCATCGGCCCCTACCGCCTGGAAATCCTGCAGTCCGGCGAGAACCGCGTGAAGAGCGTGCGCGTCTGGCTCACCGGGCGCGCCGCCGCGCCGGCGCCGGGCAGCGCCGATGGGCTTGCCTGAGCGGCCGGCCCGCGCCCTATAATCGCCCCCTGCTTACCCAGCATCCCGCGCCAGGGCCTGCGCTACCCGCGCAACGCCCGGCGCCGGTCGACCGCCCGCCAGCCCGAGCCCGGCCCCATGCCTGCGCCCGGCGAAGCACCCGGCCTCGCCCCGACCCGCCGCGAGGTTCCCGTCCCTGCCCCTACCCGGGTGGCGCTTCCCGCCTCGCGCACGGGCATAGCCTCCATCGCCGCCGGACACGCCCGCAGAGCCGTGCCGGCCATGACTGACAGGGACATCCCATGACCACCGCCAGCCTTGCCGCTGCCGCCGAACAGCAACCCGCCAACTCCACCGCGCGGGTCGCGGTCGCTAGTTTCATCGGCACCGCCATCGAGTTCTACGACTTCTACGTCTACGCCACCGCCGCCGCCCTGGTGATCGGCCCGGTGTTCTTCCCGCAGACCTCGGGCACCGCGCAGATGCTCAGCGCCTTCATCACCTTCGGCATCGCCTTCCTCGCTCGGCCGCTGGGCTCGGCGCTGTTCGGCCACTTCGGCGACCGCATCGGGCGCAAGTCGACGCTGGTCGCCTCGCTGCTGCTGATGGGCCTGTCTACCACCCTGATCGGCCTGCTGCCGGGCTACGACAGCATCGGCGCCTGGGCCCCGGCGCTGCTCTGCCTGCTGCGCTTCGGCCAGGGCCTGGGGCTGGGCGGGGAATGGGGCGGCGCCGCGCTGCTGGCCACGGAGAACGCGCCCAGGCACCGCCGCGCCTGGTTCGGCATGTTCCCGCAGATGGGCCCGTCGATCGGCTTCCTCGCCGCCAACGGCCTGTTCCTCGGCCTGGCCATGACCCTCAGCGAGGAACAGTTCCGCGCCTGGGGCTGGCGCATTCCCTTCATCCTCAGCGCGCTGCTGGTGATCGTCGGCCTCTACGTGCGCCTGAAGCTGTCGGAAACCCCGGTGTTCGCCAAGGCCATGGAACGCCAGGAGCGCTCCAGCCTGCCGATCGCCGAGCTGTTCGCCCAGCACTGGCGCCCGGTGCTGCTGGGCGCGCTGGCCATGGTGGTGTGCTATGCGCTCTTCTATATCTCCACCGTGTTCTCGCTGAGCTACGGGGTGACCAGCCTGGGCTACAGCCGCGAGCAGTTCCTCGGCCTGCTGTGCTTCGCCGTGCTGTTCATGGCCGCGGCCACGCCGATCTCCGCCTGGCTGAGCGACCGCTACGGGCGCCGCCCGGTGCTGATCGTCGGCTGCATCGCCGCCATCCTCTCCGGCTTCACCATGCAGCCGCTGCTGAACCAGGGCTCGTCGGTGGAAGTGGCGGCCTTCCTGGCCCTGGAGCTGTTCCTCATGGGCGTGACCTTCGCCCCCATGGGCGCCCTGCTGCCGGAACTCTTCCCCACCCGCGTGCGCTACACCGGCGCCTCGGCGGCCTACAACCTGGGCGGCATCCTCGGCGCCTCGGTGGCGCCCTACATCGCCCAGAAGCTGGTGGGCATGGGCGGGCTGAGCTGGGTCGGCGGCTACGTGTCGGTGGCGGCGGCGCTGAGCCTGATCGCGGTGCTGTGCCTGCACGAGACGCGGGAGCGGGAGCTCTGATAGCGCCACCGATCTCCTGTAGGAGCGCGCCCTGCGCGCGAATCGCGGGCAGGGCCCGCTCCTACAAGAGCAGGGGAAGCGCCGTGTTTCCTGGATACGTAGAGGATCTCATCCGCGAATCGCGCCGATACGTCCGGCCATCGCGGACAAGGTCCGCTCCTACGGGGCATGGTGTGGCGGGATGCAGGGGCAACTGTCTTGCGCCGAGGTGTTCTTCGTAGGATGGGTTGAGCTTGCGAAACCCATGCGGTTGCGGCGATGGGTATCGCTTCGCTCAACGCCATCCTACGAAAAGCCGTGCTTCCTACTCCGTCCGCGATCCGGCCTCAGCAGCGCTCCACGGCCACCAGCCACTGGGCCAGGTGCTCTCCCCACACCTGGTAGCCCAGCGCCGACGGGTGATAGCCGTCGATGGCGAGATACTGCGGCTGCATCTCCAGCCCCACCGCGCAGTATCCAGCGCCCAGCACCGCAGCCAATTCCCGCAACTGGCCATCCAGCAACGCAGCGCGCCAGCCCAGCAACTGCCGCAGCAGCCAGGGCAAGGCGCGGAAATGCCGTAGCGGCGGCACCGCCGTGCACACCACTCGCGCGCCATCGGCCTGGAAATGCCCGATCAGCCGGGCGATGGCCGCCCGCCAGCGCTCGGCGGAACTGAAATGGGTGGTGTCGTTGACGCCGAAGACCAGCGCCACCAGGTCATACCCCCCGTCGGCCAGCGGCAACAGGCGCTCGCAGGCCTCACCGACGGTAATGCCGTTCTCCCCCAGCGCCCGCCAGGCCACCGGCCGTTGCAGGCGCGCCGCCAGGGCCGTGGCCAGGCGCCCGGCCAGGGCGAAGTCCAGGCAGGAGGCGCCGACGCCGGCGACGGTCGACTCGCCCAGCAACAGCAGGCGCAGGGGCTCGCCGGGAAATTCCGCGCCGGCCAGACGCTCACAGGCCCCCGCGGCCGGGGCCAGGCGCAGCGCCGTGCGCCGGGTGCGCACGGCCATCGGCAGGGCCAGCGGCAGCAACGGCAGCGCCGCCGCCCACCAGGCCAGCCCCGCCAGGCGGTTCACAGCTCGATGACCACCGCCTCGGCCGAACGGGTGGCCTTGGCCCGCGCTTCCTCGATGGATTCGGCGCGCGCCAGGGCCACGCCCATGCGCCGCTGGCCGGAGACTTCCGGCTTGCCGAACAGGCGCAGGGCGCTGTCCGGCTCGGTCAGCGCGGCGCCCAGGTTGCCAAAGCTGACCTGCTGCGACTCGCCGTCCACCAGGATCACCGCCGAGGCCGAGGGCCCGAACTGGCGGATCGCCGGGATCGGCAGGCCGAGGATGGCCCGCGCGTGCAGGGCGAATTCGGAGAGGTCCTGGGAGATCAGCGTCACCAGGCCGGTGTCATGGGGGCGCGGCGAGACTTCGCTGAACCACACCTGGTCGCCCTTGACGAACAGCTCCACGCCGAACAGGCCGCGCCCGCCCAATGCCTCGGTGACCGCCTTGGCGACGCGCTCGGACTCGGCCAGGGCCTTCGGGCTCATGGCCTGGGGCTGCCAGGATTCGTGGTAGTCGCCCTTGACCTGGCGGTGGCCGATGGGCGCGCAGAAGGTGGTGCCGCCGACGTGGCGCACGGTGAGCAGGGTGATCTCGTAGTCGAAGTCGATGAAGCCTTCGACGATCACCCGGCCCTTGCCGGCGCGGCCGCCTTCCTGGGCGTAGTCCCAGGCGGCCTTGAGCTCGGCGTCGGACTTGAGCACGCTCTGGCCCTTGCCCGAGGAACTCATGATCGGCTTGACCACGCAGGGGTAGCCCACCGAGGCGACGCCGGCGAGGTAGTCCTCGTAGGTATCGGCGAAATGGTACGGCGAGGTGGGCAGGCCCAGCTCCTCGGCGGCCAGGCGGCGGATGCCCTCGCGGTTCATGGTCAGCTGCGCGGCGCGGGCGGTAGGCACCACGGTGTAGCCTTCGGCCTCCAGCTCCACCAGGGTCGCGGTGGCGATGGCCTCGATTTCCGGGACTATGTAGTGCGGCTTCTCCTGCTCGATCACCGCCCGCAGGGCGGCGCCGTCGAGCATGCTCAGCACATGGCTGCGGTGCGCCACCTGCATGGCCGGGGCGTTGGCGTAGCGGTCGCAGGCGATCACTTCGCAGCCCAGGCGTTGCAGTTCGATCACCACTTCCTTGCCCAGCTCGCCGGAGCCACAGAGCAGTACGCGGGTCGCCGTGGGCGACAGGGGGGTTCCAATACGGGGCATTGCGTGCAACCTCGGGAAGGGGATGTTCTGTCGGCGCGCTAGAGCAGCACGCCCTGTTCGCGGGCGCGCTCATGGCACAGGCGCAGCACCTCGCGGCGCTCGTCGTTGTTCATGCGGCCCCAGCGGGTGATTTCGTCGGCCGTGCGCTGGCAGCCTATGCACAGGTCCTGGTCGTCCAGGGTGCAGACGTAGACGCAGGGCGAGGCCACCGGGCGTTCCTGGCTCATTCTTCCTGCCCGGCCAGGTCGCGGGCGTAGCGCCGGGCGTTGTGCACGTAGTGGGCGGCGCTGGCTTCGAGCATCTTCTTCTGCTGCTCGCTCAGCTCGCGCACCACTTTGCCGGGCGAGCCCATGACCAGGGAGCCGTCGGGAATCACCTTGCCCTCGGGGATCAGCGAGTTGGCGCCGATGATGCAGTACTTGCCGATCTTCGCGCCGTTGAGCACCACGGCGTTGATGCCGATCAGGCTGTAGTCGTCCACCGTGCAGCCGTGCAGCATGACGTTGTGGCCGATGGTCACGCCCTTGCCGATGTTCAGCGGGAAGCCCATGTCGGTGTGCATCACGGTGCCGTCCTGGACGTTGCTGTTCTCGCCGATGTGGATCAGCTCGTTGTCGCCACGCAGCACGGCGTTGAACCAGACGCTGGCGCCGGCGTCCAGGCGCACCTTGCCGATCACCGCGGCGTTCGGGGCGATCCAGCTGTCGGGGTGGGTTTCGACTCGGGCGTCGCCCAGGCGGTATTTCATCGGTGGCTCCTCAGGCATCTCGTTGTTGTACGCGCCGCTCAGCTGAGCTTGATGAATTGTGGCGGCGCTTGGTGCAGGTCGATGCGGTCATCGAACAGCAGGTTGACCAGCTCGACGACCATGATCGCCGACAGGCCCCAGATCTTGTATTCGCCGAAGCGGTAGCTGGGCACGTACCAGCTGCGCCCGAAGTAGTCGATGCGGTGGGTCATTTCCCGCGGGTCGCCGCGGAAGAACTCCAGCGGCACCTTGAACACCGCGGCGATCTCGCCGTCGTTGGGGGTGTACTCGACGAAGTCGGGAACGAAACCGACGAACGGCGTCACCTTGATGCCGTGGCGCGAGACCAGGGTGCTCAGCGGCCCGACCACCTCCACCAGGCTCGGCGGCAGGGCGATCTCCTCCTCGGCCTCGCGCAGGGCGGTGTGGATCAGGTCGACGTCCTCGGGGTCGCGGCGCCCGCCGGGGAAGGCCACCTCGCCGCTGTGGGTGGACAACCCGGTGGCGCGCAGGGTCAGCACCAGCTCCTCGCTGGGGGTGATGGGCAGCAGCACCGCCGCTTCGGGGAAGCGCTGCTCGCTGTTCAGGTCCTGGGGGGTGTGCGCCGTGATGCGCCGGCGCAGCTCGTCCAGCATGCGGACATCCTGCGTGTAAGCCATTCTCTCAATTGTGGAATCATGGCATGAAAGGCTGCCTCGCCCAAGCCCCACCCCCTTGCTGCGCGGGCCTTCCGGCGAGCAAGATGGCTGTATCGATTCCCAGGGAAAGTGCATGAAATTCTGCAGTCAGTGCGGCGCCAGCGTGAGCCTGCGCATCCCCAGCGGCGACAACCGGCCGCGCTACATCTGCGACCAGTGCCATACGGTGCATTACCAGAACCCGCGCATCGTCGCCGGCTGCCTGCCGGTGTGGGAGGGGCGCATCCTCCTGTGCCGCCGCGCCATCGCCCCGCGCCAGGGCTTCTGGACGCTGCCGGCGGGCTTCATGGAGAACGGCGAGACCCTCGAGCAGGCCGCCGCCCGCGAGACGCTGGAGGAGGCCTGCGCCCGCGTGCGCCAGTTGCAGCTCTATACCCTGTTCGACCTGCCGCACATCAGCCAGGTGTACATGTTCTTCCGCGCCGAGCTAGCCGACCTGGATTTCGCCGCCGGCGAGGAAAGCCTGGAGGTGGGCCTGTTCGAGGAATCGGCGATTCCCTGGTCGGAGCTGGCTTTCCCCACCGTGGGCCGTACCTTAGAATGCTACTTCAGCGACCGGCAGAGGCAGGACTTCCCGGTGCGCAACGAGGCCATTGCACCCATGCCGGGCCACTACAAGAAGACCTGAACACTTTGCAGGGCCGTGCATCGCGGCGCTTTATCGAACATCCGGGGGATAGTCTTTCCATGCGCTGGCTGCTTGCCTTTCTGTGCCTGACCTTTGCCGCTCTATCGCAGGCCAATGCGACGCCGACCCTGGAAGGCCGCATCGACAAGGTGCTGGTGCTCAAGTCCGAGCACAAGCTGCACCTCTTGAGCAACGGCAAGATTCTCAAGAGCTACCGCATCTCCCTGGGCAAGAGCCCGCGCGGCACCAAGCTGGCCGAGGGCGACAACCGCACGCCGGAGGGCTTCTACTGGATCGACTGGCGCAAGACCAGCGACAAGTTCAACCTCTCCATGCACATCTCCTACCCCAACGCCCGCGACGTGGTGCGCGCCCGCGAGAAGGGCCTGTCGCCCGGCGGCATGATCATGATCCACGGCACCCCGCTGAGCGACGAGTACCCGGAGTGGTACTTCTCCACCCTGGACTGGACCAACGGCTGCATCGCCATGACCAACCCGGACATGCAGGAGGTCTGGAGCCTGGTCAAGGACGGCACGCTGATCGAGATCCGCCCCTGACGGTGGAACGAAAAAGGCGCCCTCGGGCGCCTTTTTCATTTTGCGGTGGCTAGAAGACCATGTCCGACAATCGCCACACCTCGAAGGCCGGCGTCTCGTAGGGGTGCGCGGCCTTCAGCGCCTTGACCGAGTCGTGGATCAACTCGTCGGCCACCACCATCTCCACCTTCCATTCGGCCACCTGCTCGACGAGGCCGGCCGAGCCGAGGAAGGGGTTGCTGCCCTGCAGCGGGCGGAACTGGCCCTGGCCGAGCACCTGCCAGCAGCAGCTGTCGTAGGCACCGATGCGTCCTGCACCTGCGGCGAACACCGCTTTCTTCACCGTCTCCAGGTGAGTCTCGGGAACATAGAAGCAGAGTTTGTACATCGGACGCTCCGTGGCGGAAAACGGGACCGGGTGGGGAGTCGAGGAGCGAATGCTGCCATAGGTGATGGCATTTTGCCTTCAATGACTCAGCGGTCATGCTCGGCAAATATCGACAGCGCGATTGCCTTCACGTTCTGAGGGAAAATTCCCAAGATTCGTAAAACGTGATGGAGTCCAGATTCAGTCGGAATCACTTTCCGATAAAGCGCCGCCAGCGCCCAGCCCAACCTTTGGCGGGGTCCGATTCGCTGCACCGCGATGCTCGTAGGAGCAACTGTCTTGCCGGCTGCGCCGAGGCGCTTTTCGTAGGATGGGTTGAGCTTGCGATACCCATGCGGTTGCGCTGATGGGTATCGCTTCGCTCAACACCATCCTACGAAAAGCCATGCTCGCTCATACGGAGCCACCTGTAGGAGCAGGCCCTGCCTGCGATTCGCGCGCAGGGCGCGCTCCTACAGGAGGTCGGGTTCGCGAGCCCGCAACGAAAAAGGGGAAGGCCGAAGCCTTCCCCTTTTCCTGCTGCGTCAGATGCGGCCTCAGCCCACCCAGACGCGGGCGTTGCGGAACATGCGCATCCAGCCGCCGTCTTCCTGCCACTCGTCCGGGCGCCAGGAGTTCTGCACGGCGCGGAACACCCGCTCCGGGTGCGGCATCATGATGGTCACGCGGCCGTCGCGGCTGGTCAGGCCGGTGATCCCGCGCGGCGAGCCGTTGGGGTTGGCCGGGTAGCTCTCGGTGACCTTGCCGTGGTTGTCGACGAAGCGCAGCGCCACACAGCCGGACAGGTCCGACTCGAGCAGGGCTTCCTCGCTCTCGAACTCCGCATGGCCTTCGCCGTGGGCGATGGCGATGGGCAGGCGCGAACCGGCCATGCCCTGCAGGAAGATCGACTGCGACTCCTGCACCTGGACCATGGCCACACGCGCTTCGAACTGCTCGGAGCGGTTGCGCACGAAGTGCGGCCAGAACTCGGTGCCGGGGATCAGCTCGTGCAGGTTGGACATCATCTGGCAACCGTTGCACACGCCCAGGGCGAAGCTGTCCTTGCGCTCGAAGAAGGCCTGGAAGCCGTCGCGGGCGCGGGCGTTGAACAGGATCGACTTGGCCCAGCCCTCACCGGCGCCGAGCACGTCGCCGTAGGAGAAGCCACCGCAGGCCACCAGGCCCTTGAAGTCTTCCAGGCTGACGCGGCCGGCGAGGATGTCGCTCATGTGCACGTCCACCGCAGCGAAGCCGGCGCGGTCGAAGGCCGCGGCCATTTCCACCTGGCCGTTGACGCCCTGCTCGCGGAGGATCGCCACTTGCGGACGCACGCCCTTCTTGATGTAGGGCGCGGCGATGTCGTCGTTGACGTCGAAGCTGAGCTTGGCGGACAGGCCGGGATTGTCCTCGGCCAGCAGGCCGTCGAACTCCTGGTCGGCGCACTCGGCGTTGTCGCGCAGGCGCTGGATCTGGTAGCTGGTTTCGCTCCAGATACGCTGCAGCAGGCGGCGCTCGGCGCTGTACACCGGCTCGCCGTTGAAGCCCAGCTCGATGGCGTCGCCGTTGACCGGCTGGCCGATCACCGCCACGCAGTCGCCCAGGCCAGCGGCGCTGAACTGCGCCAGCACTTCCGGGGTGGCCGCTTCGCGGACCTGGATGACCGCGCCCAGCTCCTCGCTGAACAGCGCGGCATTGAGTTCCTCGCGGCTGGAGGCCAGGTCGTCGAGGCGCAGGGACAGGCCGCAGTGGCCGGCGAAGGCCATTTCCAGCACGCTGGCCAGCAGGCCGCCGTCGGAACGGTCGTGGTAGGCCAGCAGGTGGCCGTCGGCGTTGAGGCCCTGGATCACCGCGAAGAAGGCCTTGAGGTCTTCGGCGTCGTCGACGTCCGGGGCCTGCTGGCCGATCTTGCCGTAGGTCTGCGCCAGGATCGAGCCGCCCAGGCGGTTCTTGCCGCGGCCGAGGTCGATCAGGATCAGGTCGGTCTCGCCCTTGTCCAGGCGCAGTTGCGGGGTGAGGGTCTTGCGCACGTCGTTGACCGGGGCGAAGCCGGAGATGATCAGCGACATGGGCGCGGTGACGCTCTTCTCCACGCCCGCGTCCTGCCAGCGGGTCTTCATGGACATGGAGTCCTTGCCCACCGGGATGGTGATGCCCAGCGCCGGGCACAGTTCCATGCCCACCGCCTTGACGGTGTCGTACAGGCGCGCGTCCTCGCCCGGGTGGCCGGCGGCGGCCATCCAGTTGGCCGACAGCTTGATGTCGGAGATCGCACCGATGCTGGCGGCAGCCAGGTTGGTGATGGTCTCGCCGATGGCCATGCGGCCCGAGGCCGGGGCGTCGAGCAGGGCCAGCGGGGTGCGCTCGCCCATGGCCATGGCTTCGCCGGTGTAGACGTCGAAGCTGGTGGCGGTGACGGCGCAGTCGGCCACCGGCACCTGCCAGGGGCCGACGAACTGGTCGCGGGCCACCAGACCGGTGATGGTGCGGTCGCCGATGGTGATCAGGAAGCTCTTGCTGGCCACGGCCGGGTGGCGTAGCACGCGCTCGGTGGCTTCGCCCAGGTCCAGGGCGGCGGCGCTGAAGTCATCGCCGATCTCGGCTTCGCGGGCGACCGAGCGGTGCATGCGCGGCGGCTTGCCGAGCAGCACGTCGAGCGGCATGTCCACCGGCTTGTTGCCGAAGTGGCTGTCGGCGACGGTCAGGTGCTTCTCCTCGGTGGCCTCGCCGACCACGGCGAACGGGCAGCGCTCGCGCTCGCAGATGGCCTTGAAGGTCTCGAAGTCGGCTGCGTCGACGGACAGGACGTAGCGCTCCTGGGACTCGTTGCACCAGATTTCCAGCGGGCTCATGCCCGGCTCGTCGTTGGGCACCGCGCGCAGTTCGAAGCGGCCGCCGCGGCCGCCGTCGTTGATCAGTTCCGGCAGGGCGTTGGAGATGCCGCCGGCGCCGACGTCGTGGATGAACTTGATCGGGTTGTCGGCGCCCAGCTGCCAGCAGCGGTCGATGACCTCCTGGCAGCGGCGTTCCATTTCCGGGTTCTCGCGCTGCACCGAGGCGAAGTCCAGGTCGGCGGCGGAAGCGCCGGTGGCCATGGAGGAAGCCGCGCCGCCGCCCAGGCCGATGAGCATGGCCGGGCCGCCGAGCACGATGAGCTTGGCGCCGACGCTGATCTCGCCCTTCTGCACGTGGTCTTCGCGGATGTTGCCCAGGCCGCCGGCGATCATGATCGGCTTGTGGTAGCCGCGCACTTCCTCGCCGCGCGGGGTCGCCACGGCCTGCTCGAAGGTACGGAAGTAGCCGGTCAGGTTGGGACGGCCGAATTCGTTGTTGAACGCGGCGCCGCCCAGCGGGCCTTCGATCATGATGTCCAGCGCGGTGACGATGCGCTCGGGCTTGCCGTAGGGCACTTCCCAGGGCTGCTCGAAACCGGGGATGTTCAGGTTGGAGACGGTGAAGCCGACCAGGCCGGCCTTGGGCTTGGCCCCGCGGCCGGTGGCGCCCTCGTCGCGGATTTCGCCGCCGGAGCCGGTGGAGGCGCCGGGGAACGGGGCGATGGCGGTCGGGTGGTTGTGCGTCTCGACCTTCATCAGGATGTGCACCGGCTCTTCGCTGGCGCCGTACTGGCGGGTCTCGGGGTTGGGGTAGAAGCGCCCGGCGACCGAGCCCACCATCACCGCGGCGTTGTCCTTGTACGCGGACAGCACGCCTTCGCGGTGCATTTCATAGGTGTTCTTGATCATGCCGAACAGGCTCTTGTCCTGGGCCTGGCCGTCGATGTCCCAACTGGCGTTGAAGATCTTGTGGCGGCAGTGCTCGGAGTTGGCCTGGGCGAACATCATCAGCTCGACGTCGTGCGGGTTGCGGCCCAGCTCGACGAAGCTCTTCACCAGGTAGTCGATCTCGTCCTCGGCCAGGGCCAGGCCCAGCTCCAGGTTGGCCTTCTCCAGCGCGGCGCGGCCGCCGCCGAGGATGTCGACCACGGTCAGCGGCTTGGGCTGGGCGTGGCTGAACAGGCCGGCGGCCTCTTCCATCTGGTTCAGCACCAGTTGCGTCATGCGGTCGTGCAGGCGCGCGGCGACTTGCGCGGCGTCGGCCTCGGACAGCTCGCCGGCGACGTAGTAGGCGATGCCGCGCTCGATGCGCTCGAGCTTCGCCAGGCCGCAGTTGTGGGCGATGTCGGTGGCCTTGCTGGACCACGGCGAGATGGTGCCGAAGCGCGGCACCACCAGGAACAGGCGGCCCTTGGGCTCCTGCACCGGCACGCTCGGGCCGTACTTGAGCAGCCGTCCGAGCACCTGTTCCTCATCGGCGGTCAGCACGCCACTGACCTCGGCGAAATGCGCAAACTCGGCGTACAGCCCGGTGACAGCGGGTACCTGCCGGGTCAGCAGGTCGAGCAGTTTGCCGTGGCGGAAGGCGGAAAGGGCGGGAGCGCCGCGCAGGATCAGCATTGTCGGAACAGCCTCTGGAGACAGGGGAATTCGCAGGGCCGGGAGGGCCGGCCCGCAGAGGCCGTGCATTCTACCGTAAAGCATGCCCCGGCGGCACCTGCAGCTCGGCCGACGGCAAGGGCTTTCTGCCATTGGGCGGGGGAGCGCCGCCATTCATCTTCGAACGCTTTCGAGCGGACTCGCCGCACGCCCGCTCCAGGCGCGCCCCGGGCCCCCGGCCAGCGTCTGGCACGGCCCCTGAAACGAAGCCGCTAGCAGAGATGCCCCGAGCTGTCCAGATATTGGGCTCCGCGACCTTGGCGTATACTGCGCCGATGTTTGCCCTGAACCCGTCCCGCGTGCGCTCCGCCGTATGGATCCTGGCGACCTGTATCTTTCTGCTGCTCTCCGGCTGTAGCGAGGCGAAAGCCCCCACGGCTCTGGAGCGGGTACAGAAGGACGGAGTGCTGCGGGTGATAACCCGCAACAGCCCGGCCACCTACTTCCAGGATCGCAACGGCGAGACCGGCTTCGAATACGAGCTGGCCAAGCGCTTCGCCGATCACCTGGGGGTGAAGCTGCAGATGGAGACCGCCGACAACCTCGACGACCTCTACAGCAAGCTCGGCCAATCCGGCGGCCCCGACCTGGCCGCCGCCGGCCTCACCCCCGGCGGCGAGCGGGAGACCTCCGTACGCTTCTCGCACTCCTACCTGGACGTCACTCCCCAGGTCGTCTACCGCAATGGCGACCCGCGCCCCACCCGCCCTGACGACCTGGTCGGCAAGCGCATCGTGGTGCTCAAGGGCAGCAGCCACGCCATGCAGCTGGCCGAGCTGAAGAAGAAGTATCCGAAGCTGGAGTACAAGGAATCCGACGCCGACGAGATGGTCGACCTGCTGCGCATGGTGGACGTCGGCGACATCGACCTGACGCTGATCGACTCCAACGAGCTGGCGATGAACCAGGTCTACTTCCCCAACGTGCGCGTGGCCTTCGACTTCGGCGACGCCCGCGGCCTGGCCTGGGCCTTGCCCGGCGGGACGGACGACAGCCTGTACGCCGAGGTCAACAAGTTCCTCGACAAGGTCAAGCAGGACGGCACCCTGCAGCACCTGAAGGACCGCTACTACGGCCACGTCGACGTGCTCGGCTACGTCGGCGCCTACACCTTCGCCCAGCACCTGCAGCAGCGCCTGCCGCGCTACGAAACGCACTTCAAGCAGATCGCCCAGACGCTGAAGATGGACTGGCGCCTGCTCGCCGCCATCGGCTACCAGGAATCCATGTGGCAGCCCGACGCCACCTCCAAGACCGGCGTGCGCGGCCTGATGATGCTGACCAACCGCACCGCCCAGGCCATGGGCGTGTCCAACCGCCTCGACGCCAAGCAGAGCATCCAGGGCGGCGGCAAGTACTTCGACCAGATCCGCGACGAGCTGCCGGACAGCATCAAGGAGCCGGACCGCAGCTGGTTCGCCCTGGCCTCCTACAACATCGGCAGCGCCCACCTCGACGACGCCCGCAAGCTGGCCCAGCAGGAAGGCCTGAACCCGGACAAGTGGCTGGACGTGAAGAAGATGCTGCCGCGCCTGTCGCAGAAGCAGTGGTTCCGCAAGACCCGCTACGGCTACGCCCGCGGCGGCGAGACCGTGCATTTCGTGCAGAACGTGCGGCGCTACTACGACATCCTCACCTGGGTGACCCAGCCGCAGCTCGAGGGTGGCCAACTGGCCGAAAGCGGCCTGCACCTGCCCGGGGTGAACAAGACCCGCCCCAGCGAAGAGCCCGACGAGAAGCTCTGAAGCGCAGAGCCTCTGCGGACGGAGTCCGCCACGAGGAAACTCCATGCCCCACGACAACTGTAGGAGCGGGCCCTGCCCGCGATTTCGCGCGCAGTGCGCGCTCCTGCATGGAAATGGCGCGAGTGGGGCAGCGCGTAGGAGCGGATCTCATCCGCGAATCGCGCCGGAGCCTCCGGCAAACACAACACCCGCAGGATGGTGTTGAGCGAAGCGATACCCATCCTACGAAAAGCGCCTCGGCGCGCCGTCGGCAAGACAGTCTTCAGGAATGCACTATCGTAGGAGCGGACTCCGTCCGCGATTCGCGTAGGACGCCGCGCCCTATCCCTTGCGCCGCGCCTTAAAAAAGGCCGACAGCATCGCACTGCACTCCTCCGCCAGCACCCCACCCTCCACCAGCACCTTGTGGTTGAGGAACTCCTGGGCAAAGAACTCCCCCCGGCTGACCACCACCCCCGACTTGGGCTCGGTGGCGGCATAGACCAGGCGCTGGATGCGCGCGTGCACCAGCAAGCCGGCGCACATGCTGCAGGGCTCCAGGGTGACGTAGAGGGTGCTGCCGGGCAGGCGGTAGTTGCCGGCCGCCGCCGCGGCTTCGCGAATGGCGACCATCTCGGCATGAGCGCTGGGGTCGTGGGCGGTGATCGGCTGGTTGAAGCCACGGCCGACGACCTGGCCCTCCAGCACCAGCACCGCGCCCACCGGCACCTCGCCCAGGGCCGCGCCCTGCTCGGCCAGGGCCATGGCCTCGCGCATGAATTCGCGGTCGCGGCTGCGGTCGATCACCGGGGCCAGCCCCTTCACCGTCGGGTGGCCCTTGCTGTTGGTCAGCCGCACCAGGCGTCACCCACGGCGATGGTGCCCATCAGGCCGGTCTCCATATGGTCGATGACGTGGCAGTGGAACATCCACAGGCCGGGGTTGTCCGCCACCAGCGCCACCTTCGCGCTCTCGTTCTTGCCCAGCAGGTAGGTATCACTGTAGTACGGGATGATCTTGCGGCGGTTGGACGCCAGCACCTTGAAGGTCATGCCGTGCAGGTGGATCGGGTGCTGGTACTGCGTCAGGTTGCGCAGGGTGAAGATGTAGCTCTTGCCCAGCTCCAGCTTGGCCAGCGGCGGCGCGTTGTGCTTGTGCTCCTCGCCGCCCTGCCAGGCCACGCCGTTGATCTGCCACAGCGACGGGGTCGCCTGGCCCTTGGAGTAGTCGGTCATGGCGCCCACCCACTCGAACTTGAAGTCGATGGTCTCGGCCTTGTCCAGGTCCGGCTCGCTCACCGGGTTGTGCGGCAGCGCCGGCGGCCATTCGGCGGAACCACCCTGCAGCGGCGCCACGCCGCGCACCGTGCCCAGGCGCACCACGCCGTCGCGCAGGGACAGCTCCTGGCCCTCGGCCGGGCCGCGGATGGCCAGCTCCAGGCGCATGCCCGGGCCGATCCAGTACTGCTCGTCGAGTTCCCGCGGCTCCACCGGGTGGCCGTCGATGGCGTAGATCTTCGCCTCGCTGCCCGGCAGGTTGAGCCGGTAGGTCACGGTGTTGTCGATGTTGAGGATGCGCACGCGGGTCACCTGGCCGGCGGGCAGCTCGATCACCGGCACGTGCTCGCCGTTGATGGTCGACAGGCTGCCGCGGGTGCCCTCGCGGGCGGCCTCGCGCGGCACGCTGAAGGCGGTGAAGGCGCCCTGCTCGTCCACGTGCCAGGTCTTCAGGCAGAGGATTTTCTCGTGGCTGAAGCCGCTGGGCTCGCGTTCGTCGATGATCAGCGGGCCGACCAGACCGCGGCCCAGCTGCTCGCTGCTCATCAGGTGCGGGTGGTACCAGTAGCTGCCAGCGTCGGGGGTCTTGAACAGGTAGACGAAGCTCTGCCCCGGCTGCACCGGCGGCTGCGAGATGTAGGGCACGCCGTCCATCTCGATGGGCAGGCGGATGCCGTGCCAGTGGATGGTGGTCGGCTGGTCCAGTTTGTTGGTGAAGCGCACGCGCAGCCAGTCGCCCTGGCGGGCGCGGATCTCGAAGCCGGGGAAGCGGTTGCCGTAGAGCAGCGCCGGGGTCTTGTGCCCGGGCACCAGCTCCAGGTCCATGGGCGCGGCGATCAGTTCGTAGTCGTGCTCCGCGGTCACCTGCGGACGCGCCAGCCATAGACGCGCGCCGCCGGCGCCGAGGCCGACCACGGCGAGGCCGGCGATGCCACCCAGTACCTGTCTGCGGGTAAAGCTCATGTCTCCCCCAACCCCTGCGGGTATCTCGCAAATGCAAGATTTTCTCATTTTCCCGGTGGCAAGGCGAGCACGAAGGCGCTGCGCGATGTCGCATCCCGGGCAACCGCAGCAAATGCCTGACAGACATGGACAGTGACGCCACGGAAGGCTATCTGGATAACTTCGCTTCCACGGCGGCACACCGCCATTGACGACGAGAGAGACGAGGCATGAGCCAGAAACTGAAGGTGGAACGCAAGGGCCATGTGCTCTGCATCGGGCTGAACCGCCCGGAGAAGTACAACGCCATGGACGTGGAGCTGTACCTGGCGCTGGCCGACGCCTACGGTGAACTGCAAGGCGACGACGAACTGCGCTGCGGCCTGCTCTACGGCGAGGGCCAGCACTTCTGCGCCGGCCTGGAACTGGACAAGTGGGGCCCGCAGTTCGCCAGCGGCCGCTTCCCCGAACTGCCTCCAGGCGCCTGCGACCCCTTCGGCCTGGACCCGGCGCGGCGGGTGGCCAAGCCGATCGTGGTCGCCGCCCGCGGCGTCTGCTTCACCGCCGCCCTGGAACTGATGCTGGCCGCCGACGTGCGCGTCGCCGCGGAAGACGCGCGCTTCGGCCAGATCGAGGTCAAGCGCGGCATCTATGCCGTGGGCGGCGCGACCATCCGCTTCGTGCAGAACATCGGCTGGGGCAACACCATGCGCTACCTGCTCACCGGCGACGAATTCGACGCCCGGGAAGCCCAGCGCATGGGCCTGGTGCAGGAAGTGACGGCCCCCGGCGAGGAATTCGCCGCAGCCCTGGCCATCGCCGAACGCATCGCCCGCCAGGCCCCGCTGGGCGTGCGCGCCACCCTGGCCAGCGCCCGCCTGGCCCTGGCCGAAGGCGAGGCGGAAGCCGCCCGCCGCCTGCTGCCGGACCTGCAACCGCTGATGGGCAGCGACGACGTCAAGGAAGGCGTCGCCTCCTTCCTCGAACGCCGCGAGGCGAATTTCGTCGGCCGCTGAAACGACGACGGGGCGGCGTGGATGACCACGACCGCCCCGACTGCCGGCGCCGGATAACGGTTAGAGCAGAATTATGTTTTGGCACCCAAAAACATACAGATAATTGCCCGGAACCAGGCGCCATAAGGCCTTGCACTTCGGCTGCCACACCGGGGAAAGGCGCACCGCGGGACGTTAGAAACCCGTCATACATGAAAAATTATTGACGCAATCGACATGAAACAAGCACACCAGGAAGGCTTGATGTCAATTTGACGCCACCCGGTTCCGCTGCTAGGAACTATGAATCGATACCGGTTCAGGCGGGGTGCTTCGCTTTGTCAAAGCTCGGGCTGCTGAAGAACGTCTATGCGCTCATCCTGATCAGCGTCGCCATCTCGGCCTTCGCGCAGGTCTCGCTGAAGGCCGGCATGGCCTCCCCCTCCGTCCAGAAGGCCCTCGCCGAAGGCGGGGAACGGCTGTCGATCCTGCTCGCGGTAGCCCTCAACCCCCTCGTGCTGCTGGGGCTGTTCCTGTATTTCGGCAGCGCGGCGGTGTGGCTGCTGGTGCTGTCGAAGGTACAAGTCAGCTTCGCCTACCCGTTCGTGGCTCTGGGCTTCGTGCTGACGGCCCTGCTCGGCCGCTTCTTCTTCAACGACACCTTCTCCGCCGCCAAGGTCATCGGCACGCTGCTGATCGTCAGCGGGGTCGTCGTCCTGGCCAACGGCGCCTGAACCATGACCGACCTGAACGAGGGCGGTGGGGCGCCGATCCCCCTCTGCGTGGACCTGGACGGCACGCTGGTGCGCACCGACATGCTGCACGAGACCGTGTTGCTGCTGGCCAAGAGTTCGCCCTTCTCGCTCATCGCCCTGCCGGGCTGGCTCAGGCACGGCAAGGCAGGCCTCAAGCAACGCATCACTGAACGGGTGAGCATCGACGCCGCGAACCTGCCTTACCGCCCCGATGTGCTGGCGCTGATCGAAGCCGCTCGCGCGCAGCGACGCCCCATCGTGCTCGCCACCGCCTCCTGCGCCGGCGTCGCCAACGTCATCACCAGCCACCTGGGCCTGTTCGACGAGGTGCTGTGCAGCGACGGCGGCACCAATCTTTCCGCCGATACCAAAGCCAGGGCGCTCGTCGAGCGCTTCGGCGAACGCGGCTTCGACTACATAGGCAACGACAAGGCCGACCTGCCGGTGTTCGCCCGGGCGCGCCGGGCGTTCCTGGTCTCGTCCCGGGACGGGCTGCGGCAGGCGGCGCGCGATCGCAACCACGACATCGGCTTCATCGACGACCCCGGCGGCGGCCTGCGGGTCTGGGCGAAGGCGCTGCGCATCCATCAGTGGCTGAAGAACTTCCTCATCTTCATCCCCCTGCTGGCTGCGCATCAGTTGACGAACCTGTCACTGCTGCTCTGGGCGGCCCTGGCCTTCCTCTCGTTCAGCCTGTGCGCCTCGTCGGTGTACCTGCTGAACGACCTGCTCGATCTGCCCGCGGATCGCAAGCATCGCCGCAAGAAGAACCGGCCCTTCGCCTCCGGGGCGCTGCCGGTGAAGTCGGGCGTCGCCGCCATTCCCCTGCTGCTCGGCGCATCGCTGGTTCTCGCGCTGCAATTGCCGCCGCGCTTTCTCGTGGTACTGGGCCTCTACTACTTCCTGACCATCGCCTACTCCTTCCTGCTGAAGAAGCAGGTGATAGTCGACGTCATGCTGCTGGCCAGCCTCTATTCGATACGCGTCATCGCCGGCTCCGCCGCGACTGACATCAAGCCGTCGTTCTGGCTGCTCGCCTTTTCCATCTTCGTCTTCCTCGGCCTGGCCCTGGTGAAGCGCTATTCGGAACTGCGCGAGGCGACCCTGGCGGCCAAGACGCTTCCCGGCCGCGGTTACCGCCCGGAAGACCTGCCAGTGGTCCTGGCGCTGGGCTCGTCCAGCGGCATGATCAGCGTCCTGATCCTCGCCATGTATACCCAGGCCGAGATAGTGCCGGCCATGTACCCCTCCCCAGAATGGCTGTGGCTCGCGCCGACGCTTATGCTCTACTGGACCGCGCGCCTGTGGATGAAGACGGTGCGCGGCGAGGTGGACGAAGACCCGGTGCTGTTCGCCGCACGCGACTGGCAGAGCCTGGTGGTGGTGGCGCTCATGGCTTGCACCTTCCTATTGGCAATGAGTGGGCTGTCGCTATGGTGAGTAGCTCCGCGCTGCCCGTGCAGGCCGGCCTCGGGCCCGGCGTGCTGCCGATCCTCGCGCTGGCCGCGGCGCTACGCCTGCTATGGGGGCTGCTGGTGCCGGTAAGCCCGGTGTCGGACGCCGCCATGTACCACAGCTTCGCCCAGGAAATCGCCGCCGGCCACGGCTACGTCTTTCCCGATGGCGGGGCCACGGCCTACTGGCCGGTGGGGCCGTCCGCGCTTTACGGCGCCTTCTACGCCCTGCTGGGCGCGCAGGGCTGGGTCGTCACCCTGGTGAACCTGTTCCTCGGCACGGCGCTGGTGCTCGGCATCTATCAGTTGGGCCTGCTGTACTTCGACCGCGCGGTCGCCGGCATCGCCGCGGCGCTGTTCGCCATCTGGCCGGTGTGGGTGCAGTTCACCACCGTTCCCAACAGCGAACTGCCTTTCGCCACGCTGATGGTCTGGGCTTTCGTCACCCAGGGCACGCGGCAGTTGCCGCGCTGGGCACGCACCGTCCTGTCGACGGCCCTGCTGGTAGCCGCCGCCTTCATGCGGCCGACGATCCTACCGCTGATCATCCTGCTGCCGCTGCTGGGCCAGGGCTTCGGCAAACCGGCGCAGACCGCCCTGCAAGTCGTGCTGGCGCTGGCCGTCGCGGCGCTGCTGCTGACCCCCTGGGCGGAGCGCAATCGTGCCCTGTTCGGCGAGCCGGTGCTGATCTCGACGAACTTCGGCAGCAACCTGTGGATGGGCAACAACCCGCAATCCGACGGCGCATATATGCCGCTGCCCGAGAGCGGGCCGCGCAACGAGGCCGTGCGCGACGCCCACTACAAGGCATTGGCGCTCAGCTTCATCCGCGAAAACCCCGGTCGCTATCTTCGCCTGTGCCTGAAGCGGATCGCCCACAGCTTCGACCGCGAAAGCATCGGCGTGGCCTGGAACCAGAACTCGCTGCCACCGGCAGCGCAACCGCTGCTCAAGGCCTGCTCCGCCGCCTACTGGCTGGCGATCTTCGCCCTGTCCCTGATCGGTGTCGGACTGTACCTGCGGGAAAACCCCTGGCGAATACTCGACCCGCTGGTGATAACGCCCGCCCTCTTTGCCGCCGTCGCCTTGCTGGTAGTCGGCCAGGACCGCTACCACATGCCGATGGCCCCCTTCATCGCCCTGTTCGCGGCTTTTCTCATCAAGCACATCCTGCAGCGGCGCGCTTCAACGGCGCAGTACTAAAAATCTTCCGGAGCTGCAGCAACCTCTTCCCGGCAATTCCGGCCCCCTCCCCGACAAGACCTGCCCGAGGCAGAGGAAATGTATGCCCAGTTCCGCCTCCGAATCCCCCCGGCTGTGGCTGGGCGGCCTGGCGCTCGCGCTTTTCGCCATGGCCCTGCTGCATATCAGCGCCTGGTCGTCGCACCCACCGGACATCGACCCCATCAACTTCCTCTCCGCGTTGCGCCACTACTCGGTGAGCAACGACGCACCGCATGCCCCAGGCTATCCCCTATACGTGGGCCTCGCCTGGCTGGCACAGCATCCGCTCGGCGCAACCTACGCCTACCAGTCTGTCAACCTGGCCATGCTGCTCGGCACCAGTCTGCTGCTGACGTACATCGGCGCACAGTTGGACTCGATCCAGGCCGGCAGCGTCGCCGCCGTCCTTTTTGCAGCGCACCCGCTCATCTGGGCCGCCACGGTGATCCCGGAGTGCTATATCGTCGACGCCTTCGGCGGCGCGGCCTTGGTAGCGTGCGGCCTGGCTGTCAGCAGGGGCGAAAAGCGCAGCCTTGCGCTGTTCATAGCCCTGGAATTCACGCTGGGCCTGATGCGCCCGACAAGCTGCCTGCTGCTCTTGCCAGCGGGGCTCGCCGCGATCTGGCTGTCCGGTGCCGCCCATGGCGACCTACCAGCCATACGCTGGCGCAGGATCCTGATCGCGGCCGGTGGGACGGCGCCAGCCTTGCTGACTGCCTACCTGCTCACCGTCATGCTTGCTGGCGGCCCGACGCTCTACCATGCGGCCGCGGATCGTGTGATGGGCCAGGCGTTCCGCTCAAGTTCGGTACTCGGCGGCGCCCCGCTTCGGGCCCATGCCGCGATGGTCGCGCACCTGCTGACCTGGTTCGCCTTCTGGTCCGCCCCCGTCCTGCTGGCGCTGGCCCTGTATGTACGCCGCGGATGCACCAGCAACGGCTTCGCCATGGGCCTGTTGACAAGCTCATGGCTGCTTCCGGCGCTCGCCTTCTACACATTGGTCTACTACCTGAAGCCAACCTATCAGATCATTTTCCAGCCGGCCCTTTGCCTCTTGCTCGGGTGGTCCATCACCCACCTTGCCCGCAATCGGCTTCAATCCATCGCTATCACTCTGGCGGTGTTGCTGGCCCTGGGGCAGGGCTTCTTCTGGCTCGGCAACGAGCGCCTGCCGCAGCCGCTTTATCGGCTCACTCACCATTATTTCAACGCGAGGGACACGGCATGGGATCGTCTGGAAGTGGCTGTGGCCAAGGCCCCCGCCGATCGACTGATCGTCTATGTCGACTGGCCAGGGGTTTCCGCCCAGGCGCTACGCCTGATACGCCCCGACGGCATCTTTGCGGTGCAACGGGAAAGCGGCGAGCTCCAGTTGAATGACAACGGGACCTGGCTGCCGGTAGGGCAAGGAAACCTAGCCCGATATACCTCGAGCCTGGTCCTCAGCAACGACAACGGCACAGGCCGCCTGTCGCTGGCAGGGCCGCCACTGAAGCAGCCCCCCGGCAGGTGAGGCCGGATCGAAGACAAAAAAGCGCCAGGGGCTTCTCGCACCTGGCGCCATTGCTGCCCAACAGGAAAGGGGCTCGCCCCAATCAGTCGAGCCACCGCTCTGGAAGGCAGAGCCCTGCGGCGGGCGGCTGGATCACTCCCACTCGATGGTCGCCGGCGGCTTGCTCGACACGTCGTAGGTGACGCGGGAGATGCCTTCGATCTCGTTGATGATGCGGTTGCTGACCTTCTCCAGCAGCTCGTAGGGCAGGTGCGCCCAGCGGGCGGTCATGAAGTCGATGGTTTCCACCGCGCGCAGGGCCACGACCCAGGCGTAGCGGCGGCCGTCGCCGACCACGCCGACGGATTTCACCGGCTGGAACACCACGAAGGCCTGGCTGGTCTTGTGGTACCAGTCGAAGTTGCGCAGCTCTTCGATGAAGATGTGGTCGGCGCGGCGCAGCAGGTCGGCGTATTCCTTCTTCACTTCGCCGAGGATGCGCACGCCCAGGCCCGGGCCGGGGAACGGGTGGCGGTAGACCATGTCGTAGGGCAGGCCCAGTTCCAGGCCGATCTTGCGCACTTCGTCCTTGAACAGCTCGCGCAGCGGCTCGACCAGTTCGAACTGCATGTCTTCGGGCAGGCCGCCGACGTTGTGGTGCGACTTGATCACGTGGGCCTTGCCGGTCTTGGCGCCGGCCGACTCGATCACGTCGGGGTAGATGGTGCCCTGGGCCAGGAACTTCACGTCCTGCAGCTTGGTGGCTTCCTCATCGAAGACCTCGATGAAGGTGCGGCCGATGATCTTGCGCTTCTCTTCCGGGTCGGCGACGCCGGCCAGGCGGCCGAGGAACTTGTCTTCGGCGTTGGCGCGGATCACCTTGACGCCCATGTTCTCGGCGAACATGGCCATCACCTGGTCGCCCTCGTGCAGGCGCAGCAGGCCGTTGTCGACGAAGACGCAGGTCAGCTGGTTGCCGATGGCCTTGTGCAGCAGGGCCGCGACCACCGAGGAGTCGACGCCGCCGGACAGGCCCAGCAGCACCTTGGCGTTGCCCACCTGGGCGCGCACGGTGGCGATGGCGTCGTTGACGATGTTCGACGGCGTCCACAGGGCTTCGCAGCCGCAGATGTCGAGGACGAAGCGCGAGAGGATGCGGCCGCCCTGCTTGGTGTGGGTCACTTCCGGGTGGAACTGCACGCCGTAGTAGCCGCGGGCGTCGTCGGCCATGGCGGCGATCGGGCAGCTCGGGGTGCTGGCAAGGATGTGGAAGCCCTCGGGGATGTCGGTGACCTTGTCGCCGTGGCTCATCCACACGTCGAGGCCGAGCACGCCGTCTTCATCGACGTGGTCTTCGATGCCGTCCAGCAGGCGCGCCTTGCCGACCACGTCGACGCGGGCGTAGCCGAACTCGCGCAGGTCCGAACCCTGGACCTTGCCGCCCAGTTGCTCGGCCATGGTCTGCATGCCGTAGCAGATGCCGAACAGCGGCACGTTCAGGTCGAACACCGCCTTGGGCGCCCGCGGGCTGTCCAGCTCGTGCACCGACTCCGGGCCGCCGGCCAGGATGATGCCGCGCGGGGCGAAGGCGCGGATGTCGTCGTCGCTCATGTCGAACGGGTGGATTTCGCAGTACACGCCGATCTCGCGCACGCGGCGGGCGATCAGTTGGGTGTACTGGGAACCGAAGTCGAGGATCAGGATCCGGTGAGCATGGATATCTTGATGGGCCATTTTCTTCCCCTGGGGAAATGGCTGAAGGCTGAAGGCTGAAGGCTGAACGAAAGAGCAATCTCGTCCAGCCTCCAGCCTCCAGCCTCCAGCGAAAGAGCGGTTTAGCCGACGCGGTAGTTCGGCGCTTCCTTGGTGATCTGCACGTCATGCACGTGGGATTCGGCCATGCCGGCGCCGGTGATGCGCACGAACTGCGGCCGGGTGCGCATGTCCTGGATGTCGGCGCTGCCGGTGTAGCCCATGGCGGCACGCAGGCCGCCCATCAGCTGGTGGACGATGGCGGTCAGCTGGCCCTTGTACGGGACGCGGCCTTCGATGCCCTCGGGAACCAGCTTCTCGGCGCCGGCGGAGGCGTCCTGGAAGTAGCGGTCGGAGGAGCCGGTGGCGCCAGCCATCGCGCCCAGGGAGCCCATGCCGCGGTAGGACTTGTAGGAACGGCCCTGGAACAGCTCGATCTCGCCCGGGGCCTCTTCGGTGCCGGCGAACATGGAGCCCATCATCACGCAGTAGGCGCCAGCCACCATGGCCTTGGCCAGGTCGCCGGAGAAGCGGATGCCGCCGTCGGCGATCAGCGGAACGCCGGTGCCTTCGAGGGCGGCGGCGACGTTGGCGATGGCCGAAATCTGCGGCACGCCGACACCGGCGACGATGCGGGTGGTGCAGATGGAGCCCGGGCCGATGCCGACCTTGACCGCGTCGGCGCCGGCGTCGGCCAGGGCCTTGGCGGCTTCGCCGGTGGCGATGTTGCCGCCGATCACCTGGACCTGCGGGAAGGTTTCCTTCACCCAGCGCACGCGGTCGATCACGCCCTTGGAGTGGCCGTGGGCGGTGTCCACCACCACTACGTCCACGCCGGCGGCGACCAGCGCGGCGACGCGCTCGGCGGTATCGGCGCCGGTGCCAACGGCGGCGCCGACGCGCAGGCGGCCCTGCTCGTCCTTGGAGGCCAGCGGGTAGGTCTTGGCCTTCTCGATGTCACGGAAGGTGACCAGGCCGGTGAGGCGGAACTGTTCGTCGACCACCAGCATCTTCTCGATGCGGTTCTCGTACAGCTTGGCCTTGATCTCTTCCAAGGCGGTGCCTTCGCGGGCGGTGATCAGCTTGTCCTTGGGCGTCATGATCGCCGCCACGCTGTCGCCGACGTTCGGCTTCACGCGCAGGTCGCGGCCGGTGACGATGCCCACCAGCTCGCCCTCTTCCACCACCGGGAAGCCGGAGAAGCCGTATTCGCGGGCGATCTGCAGCAGCTCGATGATCTTGGTGGAGGGGGTCACGGTGACCGGGTCGCGAACGATGGCGGTCTCGTGCTTCTTGACCTTGCGCACCTCGGCAGCCTGCTGCTCGATGCCCATGTTCTTGTGGATGATGCCGATACCGCCTTCCTGCGCCATGGCAATCGCCAGGCGGGATTCGGTCACGGTATCCATGGCGGCGGACACCAGCGGGATGTTCAGTTCGATGCCCCGGGTCAGGCGAGTCTTCAGACTCACGTCCTTGGGCAGGACCTCGGAGTAACCGGGGATGAGGAGGACGTCGTCGAACGTCAGGGCTTCTTGGCTGATGCGCAGCATGGCGAGGGCTCCCACACGGGAAAATGGAAGCGCGGCATTATACCCCAGCTTCACGCTCGGGCTCAACGCGCCCGACCGCTGGATTCGCGGGTTTCGCGCTGGCCCTCGGCAAGGCCCCGGGCTTATCATCCAGCGCCATGTTCAATGACCCTTTCCAACGGCTGGGCCTCGACCGCGAGGTGCTGACCGTCAGCCAGCTCAACCAGCGCGCCCGCCAGCTCCTGGAGGACGTGTTCCCGCAGGTGTGGGTGGAAGGCGAGATCTCCAACCTCGCCCGCCCCGCCTCCGGGCACATCTATTTCACTCTGAAGGACGGCAACGCCCAGGTGCGCTGCGCGCTGTTCCGCCAGCACGCCCTGCGCGTGCGCCAGGCCCTGCGCGACGGCCTGGCGGTCAAGGTGCGCGGCAAGGTCTCGCTGTTCGAGGGCCGCGGCGACTACCAGCTGATCGCCGACGCCGTCGAACCGGCCGGCGACGGCGCCCTGCGCCTGGCCTTCGAGGCGCTGAAGCAGAAGCTCGCCGCCGAGGGCCTGTTCGCCGCCGAGCGCAAGCGGCCGCTGCCGGCCCATCCGCGGCGCATCGGCATCGTCAGTTCGCCCACCGGCGCGGTGATCCGCGACATCATCAGTGTGTTCCGCCGCCGCGCGCCCCAGGTCGAGCTGACCCTGGTGCCCACCGCGGTGCAGGGCCGCGAGGCCACCGCGCAGATCGTCCGCGCCCTGAAGCTGGCCGATGCGCGCGGCTTCGACGCCATCATCCTGGCCCGCGGCGGCGGCTCGCTGGAGGACCTCTGGTGCTTCAACGAGGAAGTCGTGGCCCGCGCCATCGCCGCCTGCGCCACCCCGGTGGTCAGCGCCGTGGGACACGAGACCGACGTTTCCATCAGCGATTTCGTCGCCGACGTCCGCGCGCCCACGCCCTCGGCCGCCGCCGAGTTGCTGGCGCCGCACGCCGGCGACCTGCAGCAGCGCCTGGACGGCCTGCGCCGCCGGTTGATCCTGCGCATCCAGGACCGCCTGACCCGCGAGCGCCTGCGCCTGGAAGGCACCGCCCGGCGCCTGCGCCACCCCGGCGAGCGCCTGCGCCAGCAGGCCCAGCGCCTGGACGACCTGGACATGCGCCTGCGCCGCGCCTTCGAGCGCCAGCTGCAGGTGCGCCAGGAACGCATCGGCCGCCTGCAGACGCGCCTGCAGGCACAGCACCCGGGCCGGGCCCTGGCGCTGCTGCGGCAGAAGCTCGACAGCCTGGCCGCGCGCCTGCCCCGCGCCACCCGGGCGATCCTCCGCGAACGCCGCCAGCGCCTCGACGGCCTGGCCCAGAGCCTGCACATCGTCAGCCCGCTGGCGACCCTCGGGCGCGGCTACAGCATCCTCCTCGACGAACGCGGCCAGGCCATCCGCCGCGCCGTCCAGGCCCAGCCCGGCCAGCGCCTGACCGCGAAACTGGGCGAAGGCCAGCTGGAAGTACGGGTGGAAGACAACCACCAGGCCCCGGTCACCCTCTCGCTGCTGGACTGACCTGGGCCTTGGCTGTGACATGCGCCGAAATCGCGGACGGAGTCCGCTCCTACGTTTCCAGGAAGCACGGCTCTTCGTAGGATGGCGTTGAGCGGAGCGATACCCATCACCACGACCGCATGGGTTTCGCAGGCTCAACCCATCCTACGAAGAGCCCTCCGGCACAAGATTGCCCCGTAGGGCGTTGAGCGAAGCGATACCCATCACCCCGACCGCATGGGTTTCGCAGGCTCAACCCATCCTACGAAGAGCCCTCCGGCGCAAGATTGCCCGTAGGATGGCGTTGAGCGAAGCGATACCCATCACTACGACCGCATGGGTTTCGCAAGCTCAACCCATCCTACGAAGAGCCCTCCGGCGCAAGATTGCCCGTAGGATGGCGTTGAGCGGAGCGATACCCATCACCCCGACCGCATGGGTTTCGCAGGCTCAACCCATCCTACGAAGAGCCCCCCAGCGCAAGACAGCCCGTAGGATGGCGTTGAGCGAAGCGATACCCATCACCCCGGCGCAGCCGGCAAGACAGTTGCTCCTACAGGGACTGACGAATAACCGCCAACGGTTACACCCCCGACGTGCGCGCCATGTAGACTGCCGGCTTTACCGGATTTACGGAAAGCCCATGTTCCGCGTCTTCTGCCTGCTGTTCGCCACCCTTCTCGCCCTGCCCTCCCATGCCGAGGGCTTCATCAGCCGCACCCTGAACAAGCCGGTGCCCGGCGGCGTCGCCGTGATCCAGCTGGGCAGCGCGGGGCCGGCGCCGAGCGCCAGCTACCAGGGCAAGCCGGTGCTGGTGGTGCGCGAGGAAGGCCGCGACTGGATCGCCGTGGTCGGCATCCCGCTCAGCGTCAAGCCGGGCCAGCAACAACTGCAGGTGAAGCAGGCCGGCGCCAGCCGCAGCCTGCCGTTCCAGGTCGGCAGCAAGCACTACCGCGAACAGCGCATCACCCTGAAGAACACCCGCCAGGTCAACCCGCTGCCCGAGGACCTCAAGCGCATCAACCGCGAGCTGGCCGAGCAGACTGCCGCCTACCGCAGCTTCAGCCCCGGCACGCCGAGCAACCTGGTGCTGGACAAGCCGGTCAACGGCCCGCTCTCCAGCCCCTTCGGCCTGCGCCGCTTCTTCAACGGCGAGGAACGCAACCCGCACTCCGGGCTGGACTTCGCGGTGCCCGCCGGCACGCCGATCAAGGCCCCGGCGGCGGGCAAGGTGATCCTCATCGGCAACTACTTCTTCAATGGCAACACCGTGTTCGTCGACCATGGCCAGGGCTTCATCAGCATGTTCTGCCATATGTCGAAGATCGACGTGAAGCTCGGCGACCAGGTCCCGCGCGGCGGCGTGGTCGGCCGCGTCGGCGCCACCGGCCGGGCCACCGGGCCGCACATGCACTGGAACGTCAGCCTCAACGACGCCCGCGTCGACCCGGCGATATTCATCGGCGCCTTCAAGCCGTAAGCTTCATTCCGCGCGGCTGGGAATGCGCTCCAGACGGTAGAGCTCGCCGATCAGGCAGGGCTCGGGGATGCCGCTCGAGTCATACGAGAGGATGCGGTCGAGCCTGGTCACCGCTCCCACCGTGCTGCCGATGTTCAGGCGGTTGCTGAACGACAGGTTGTCGCACGGCGAGGAGAAGGCCACCAGGTAGCGCCGCCCGGGCGCGTGGCCGAGGACGATGTGGCCCTTGTCGAGGTATTCCCAGCCCTGGGTTTCCCACACCGGGATCGATTTCACCGCCTCGCCCTGGCGGTAGCCGAGGCGTTCCAGGTGCTGGTCGAGGGGCAACTGGTCGTTGCGCAGCCCGGACTGGCTGCAGGCGGCCAGCAGAACGGCGACCGCCAGCATGGCGGCGCTGCGGACATTGCGCATGCTCACCTCCCGGCCACGATGGGTGGCCATGCCGAGCCGAAACCGGCCCGGCTCCATTTTCCCACCCTGGGAAAAGGCCGGCGCGCGGCCGGCCGGACGGTCAGTTCATCTTCATCCCGGGCATGTCGTGGCCCGACATATCGTGGCCGGACATGCCGTGCTCACCGGCCTCGGGCGCCTGTTTCTGCACCTGTACCTCGACCTTGAGGTCGCCGGCCTGCTGGAAGTGCAGGGTCACAGGGAAGCGCTCGCCGTCGGCCAGCGGCTTCTTCAGGCCGAGCAGCATCAGGTGGTAATGGCCCGGGGCGAAGGTGACGGTGCCGCCGGCGGGGATATCCACGCCGTCGACCTTCTGCATCTTCATCATGCCGTCCTTCATCTGGTGCTCGTGGACCTCGGCGCTGGCCGCGCGCTCGGTGTCGGCGCCGAGCAGGCGGTCGCCCGCCTTGCCGTGGTTGTGCACGACGAAATAGGCCGCGCCGTTCTCCGAGTTGGCCGGCAGCAGCAGCGACCAGGGGTGTTCGACGTCGAGGTCGCCGGCCTTGTATTCGTGGGCCAGCAGCGGGGTGGAGAAGGACAGCATGGCCGCCAGGGCCAGGAGGGTCTTGCGCATGTTGGAAACTCCTAACGATCTCATGGGCCGCCCGTCGAGCGGGCGGCTTCGCCGGGGGCACGGCCAGCATAGCCGCTTCGCGCCCCCACTCAAGCCGGCGACCGCGGTCGCCGGGGCTCAGAAGCTGAAGTCCACCTTGGTCCAGAGCGTGCGGCCCGGTTCGCGGATCGCCTGGGGGTCGTTCGCCGGGTAGCCGAAGCCGGCGTTGCCGGCGAGGTTCAGGTGCTCGGCATAGTCCTTGTCGAACAGGTTGTCGACGCCGGTGCTGACCTTGAAGTGCTTGTTCACGCGGTACGCGGCGTTGAGCGAGAAGACACCGAAGCCGGCGCTCTCGTCGAAGTCCTTGCCGACCACGTTGCCCTGCCCCTCGGCCACCCGCCCCTGCTTCGCCACCAGGCGCCACAGGGCGCCGGCGCTCCAGTCGCCCTGCTCGTAGGTCAGGCCCAGGCGGGTTTCCAGCGGCGGCATCTGCGGCAGCGCGCGGTCGTCGCTGGTGTTCTTGCCCCAGGCGTAGGCCAGGGTGGCGTCGGTCTTCCAGTTCGGCGCCAACTGGTAGGCCGCGCCCAGCTCGCCGCCCATGATGCGGGCGTCGACGTTGGTCGCCTGGGACGTTGCCCCCATCATGCCGCCGCTGGTGTAGGTGAACAGGATGTAGTCGCGGATCTCGCCGACGTAGCCCGAAGCCCAGGCCTTGAGCTTCTCGCCCTCGTACTGGGCGCCGAAATCGAGCTGGGTGGTCTTCTCCGGCTTGATGGCGTCGAAGGCGTTGGCCGAGCCGGCCGGGCCCATGTTCGGGGAAAACAGCTCCCAGTAGTCGGGGAAGCGCTGCACGTGGCCGAGGCCGGCGTAGAGCGTGGTGGGCGAGTCGGCCAGGTCGTGCTCGTAGCGCAGGAAGCCGCTGGGCAGGGTGTCGGCGCGGGTGTCGTCGGCCGTGGGGTTGGGCCGCGTCATCATTCCCGAGCCGGTGGTCTGCCGGTAGTCCTTGGCCGAAGCGCGGTCCAGGCGCGCGCCGGCGATCACCCGGTCGCGCTCGGCGGCGTACCAGGTCAGCTCGCCGAAGGCGCCGTAGTTGTGGAAGGTCGCGTCCTTGTTCCACGGCACCTCGTCGTAGGCGCCGATGCCCATGGCGCTGCGCTGGCGGTGCTCGCTGCTCTGGGCGTCGACGCCGGAGATCAGCTTGAAATCATCCCAGCGCCAGGTGGCCGCCAGGCGCCCGCCGAGGGTGCGGCGGTCGACGTTGGAGGCCATGGGCCCGGCCATCATGCCGGTGCCCGAGGGCGTGCGCAGGCTGTAGTTGTCCATCACGTGGTCGGCGTAGTTGTAGTAGACCTGCGCCTCCAACTTGTCGAGCACACCGCCGAGGTTGGACTTCTCGAAGCGCAGGCCCAGGCTCTCGCGCTTGAACTGCGAGCCGTCCATGCCGCGCCCGGCGTAGCGCGCCTCGCCGTCGCCCTTGCCGGCGGTCAGTTCGACCAGGGTGTCGGCGTCCGGCGTCCAGCCCAGGGCGACGTCGCCGTTCCACTTGTTCCAGCGCGAGGGCACGGTGTTGCCGCCGCCGTCCTCGTAGTCGTCGGACTGCGAGCGGTTGCCGGTGAAGCGCAGGTAGCCCTCGGGACCGCCGGCGGCAGCATCCAGCACGCGGTCGAAGCGGCCGTTGGAGCCGGCCACCAGGCTGCCGTTTATCCGCGTGCCCAGCTCGCCGAAGCGCTCCGGATCGCGGTCGAAGCGGATGGTCCCGGCCGAGGCGCCAGGGCCCCAGATCACGGTTTCCGGGCCCTTGACCACGGTGAGCCGGTCGTAGGTCTCCGGCGATATATAGGAAGTGGGCGCGTCCATCCGCGCCGGGCAGGCGCCGAGCATCACGCCGCCGTTGGTGAGGATGTTCAGCCGCGAGCCGAACATGCCGCGCAGCACCGGGTCGCCATTGCTGCCGCCGTTGCGGATGGCGGAGAAGCCGGGGATGGTCTTCAGGTAGTCGGCGCCGTCGCTGGCCGGGATCGGCTGGCGCGCCTGCTTCGGATCGGTGACCACGGTCAGCGGCGAACTCTGCGCCACCGCGGTGATGACACTGGGTTGCAGTTCGATGGCGTGGTGGCCGGCGTGCGGGTCGTCGGCCTCGTCGGCGCGAACGGAAGGGCTCAGGCCGACGATGCCGCCGAGGGCGGTGAGTGCGCAAAGGGTACGCAGGTGCGCCGGGCGAACGCGCCCGCGCAGGAAGAGTCTGGACATGCGAAATTCCATGATCGATGACGATGTTCTTCTGGCCAGGCACGGCGGACGCGCACGGAGGAAGGTTCCTCTGCGCGATGGCGCTTGCGCTGGCTACGGCGAAAGAAAGGTCAGGCGCTCATGGACGGCGGCGCGCGCGAACGGGCGCCGGGGAAGATCGGCGAAGGCGGGATGGATTGTTCGATGACGACCTGGGGCGCCGGGGCGGCCCCGGGCAGGTCGGCGGAGAGCGCCAGGCGCGGGGTTTCCAGCGCCGGGCTGTGGAGCAGCAGGCCGCAGTAGCCGCACTTCTCCATGAAGTGGTCGGCGGAGAAGCCCTGCTGCGCGGCATCGGAGCCGTGGTGGCCGCCGCGCATCTGTTCGGAGCAGGCCATGTCTTCCATGCCGGCCATGGCCGGCATGGGGTGGTCCATGGGCATGGACTGCGACAGCAGCGGGCCGAGGTGGATCATCAGCATGGCGAAGAGCGCCAGCCAGATGCCCGTGCCTTGTCCTGTGCCTCGCCGTCTGCGACCTGTCACTGGAAGTCCCCGAATCGATTGGCGGCGTTTTACCCTGCCGGGCCGATGGGCGCAATTCGCCGATGGCTCAATGCTGTGCGGCATGGAGACGCATCAGGGAGTAAAGCAGAAAAAGCGCTTCGCAATTCCTTGCGCAATAAAGCGAATACAGAAGCAGAAAATCTCGTTTATTTTTATAACCCGATTATGGCTACCAATTTTTCCACAATGCTTGCCATCCACCCCCAAAGCGCACTAGGGTGGTCGTCATGAAAACCGCACACACCCTCATCCTGCTTCGCCAACACGCCTGCCTGCGCCTGGTCAGCCCGCGACTGCGTGGCTGAATCCGTTTCCCGGCTTCACCTCTTCATCTTTCTACCGCGCAGGGCCGCCGCTGGCCCGGAAGAACAAGGATTCCGCCCATGACCATGCTCAAAGACCCGTCGAAGAAATACCGTCCCTTCACCCCGATCACCCTGCCCGACCGCACCTGGCCGGACAAGATCATCGACAAGGCGCCGATCTGGCTGAGCACCGACCTGCGCGACGGCAACCAGTCGCTGATCGAGCCGATGGACGCCGAGAAGAAGATGCGCTTCTTCAAGTGCCTGGTGCAGGTGGGCCTGAAGGAAATCGAAGTGGGCTTCCCGTCCGCCTCGCAGACCGACTTCGACTTCGTCCGCGAGCTGATCGAGGGCGGCCACATTCCCGATGACGTCACCATCCAGGTGCTGACCCAGGCCCGCGACGACCTCATCGAGCGCACCTTCGAGTCGCTGAAGGGCGCCAAGCGCGCCATCGTGCACTACTACAACGCCTGCGCGCCGAGCTTCCGCAAGATCGTCTTCAACCAGGACAAGGAAGGCGTCAAGCAGATCGCCATCGCCGCCGGCAAGACCATCAAGCGCCTGGCCGCCGCCGCGCCGGAAACCCAGTGGGGCTTCGAGTATTCCCCCGAGGTGTTCAGCTCCACCGAGACCGACTTCGCCGTCGAGGTGTGCAACGCGGTGATCGACGTGTTCCAGCCGACCCCGGCCAACCGCCTGATCCTCAACCTGCCGGCCACCGTCGAGTGCGCCACGCCGAACAACTACGCCGACCAGATCGAGTGGTTCGGCCGCCACATCGATAAGCGCGACAGCGTGATCATCAGCCTGCACACCCACAACGACCGAGGCACCGGCGTGGCCGCCTCGGAGCTGGCGCTGATGGCCGGCGCCGACCGCGTGGAAGGCTGCCTGTTCGGCAACGGCGAGCGCACCGGCAACCTCTGCCTGGTGACCATGGCGCTGAACATGTACACCCAGGGCGTCAACCCGGGGCTGGACTTCTCCGACATCGACGCCGTGCGCAAGGTGGTGGAAGAGTGCAACCAGATTCCGGTGCACCCGCGCCACCCCTACGTCGGCGACCTGGTCCACACCGCCTTCTCCGGCTCCCACCAGGACGCCATCCGCAAGGGCTTCGCCCAGCAGAAGGACGACGCCGTGTGGGAAGTGCCCTACCTGCCGATCGACCCGGCCGACATCGGCCGCAGCTACGAGGCGGTCATCCGCGTCAACAGCCAGTCGGGCAAGGGCGGCATCACCTTCCTGCTCGAACAGGAATACGGCATCAGCCTGCCGCGCCGCATGCAGATCGAGTTCAGCCAGGTGGTGCAGAACGAGACCGACCGTCTCGGCCTGGAAATGACCGCCGAGCAGATCTACAACCTGCTGCAGAGCGAGTACCTGCAAGCCGTCTCGCCGTTCGGCCTGAAGAACTACCGCCTGCAGGAAGAGAACGGCATCTGCGCCATCGACATCGACGTGACCCACAAGGGCGAGCAGCACCGCTGGCACGGCAAGGGCAAGGGCACCCTGGAAGCCCTGGTCGCCGCGCTGCCGGTGGAAGTCGAGATCATGGACTACAACGAGCACGCCATCGGCGCCGGCACCAACGCCCGCGCAGCAGCCTACATCGAGCTGCGCGTCGAAGGCGGCCGCTCGCTGCACGGCATCGGCATCGACGAGAACATCACCACCGCCAGCTTCCGCGCCCTGTTCAGCGCGCTGAACCGCGCCGTGACCCTGGGCCAGGCGAAAGCCGCCTGAACCCGCCGGTGATGTGAAAAAGGGGCCTTCGGGCCCCTTTCTCATCTTCTCGGTCAGGCATCGATTCGTAGGATGGATTGAGCTTGCGATAGCCACCGGACCCTGGTGATGGGTATCGCTTCGCTCAACCCATCCTACGGGGTGTGGTGTTTGCCGGAGGCGTAGGAGCGGACCTTGTCCGCGATGACCGGACGTCCCGGCGCGGATCGCGGATGAGATCCGCTCCTACGCTGCCCCACCCGCACCATTCCCCTGTAGGAGCGCGCCCTGCGCGCGATTCGCGGGCAGGGCCCGCTACAACCCGCCGGGAGGCATGGCGCTTTCCGTAGGATAGGTGGAGCGAAGCGATACCCATCGGCATGGCTATAAAGAGCATTCTGCCTCAGGCGGTCTCCAGCGTTTTCGCTTGTAACTTTCTCCGCAGCACGCTTGCCGGGCTACCACCGCTCGGGAGGCAGGCGCCGGGTGTGGAAGATGCGCAGGATCTGCAGCTTCCCGTCACGAACGCGATAGGGGATCAGGCAAGGGTGGCCAGGCATGGGCCATTCGCGGGTGCCGAGTACGCGTCCCTCGCGCCCCATCGCGGGGTGGAGGGCCAGTTGTGCGATGTCGTCGAACACCGCAGCGACGAAGTCGCGTGCGGCGGCCGGATTGTGCTGGGCGAGATAGGCGGCTTCGTCGTCGAGGTTCTGTAGCGCTTTGCGCAGCCACTCAACCTGCATTGCGCGTCCACTTGTGCAGTACCGCTTCGACTTCCGCCCCGCTGGCGAAGTCACCGGCATCGGCCTCTACGATGGCCTGCTGGATTTCGCCGATCTGCCAGGCTTCCCGGGCGAGGTATTCGTCCAGTGCCTGGGCGGCGAGGAAGTTCTTGCTGCGGCCGGTCGCCTGGGCAAGCCTCGCGAGGGTATCGGACTGATCGTCCGACAGACGCAGGGACATCACGGGCATGGGGCACCTCGGTTGTAATATGTATCGCTACAACATACTACAACACACTACAGGCCACTCGAACTACCGATCGCCCGGAAGCGCCCACCGGCCAGCCAGGGGAATGCTATTCGTCGTCGCCGCTGGCGCTCACCGCGCCCAGGCAACGCAGGCGGTGCTCGCTGCCGTCGGATTGCAGCGTCCAGCTGTCGTCGCTGGCCTCGTACTGGGCTTCCATCACCTCGTTGTAGGTGAACTGCCAGCGCCGCTTGTCACGGCCGTCGACCACCTCCACGCGCAGCACCACGTCTTCGCTGGCGAAGGCCTGGCCGGCTTCGGCGGCGATCTCGGCGCGGTCCAGCAGGTCTTCGTCGAGGCTGAATTCCCAGGCGTGCAGGCCGTCCAGTTCGAGCATGTCGGTCAGTTCGAGCTGGTCCAGCAGGTAGAGGGTTTCGTCGGACATTTTTCGTATTCCCGGTGAGACAGGCCGCCATCATAGAGCAAAGCCCCGCCGGCGGCCCTCCCCGCCTAGTCGGCCAGCGCCGCCAGCACGCCGCGCAGACGCTCGACGGTGGCCGCCGAGCAGGGCTGCATGGGCTCGCGCAGTTCGTCGGCGATCAGCCCCTGCAACGCCAGGGCGGCCTTCAGCGGCGCCGGGTTGGGCTCGGCGAAGGCGGCCTGCATCCACGGCAGCAGGCGCAGGAAGGTGCCCCGCGCGCCGGCCAGGTCGCCCGCCTCCGCCTGGCGCTGCATGCGCACGTAGAGGTCGGCGCGCACGTGGGCGGACGCGGAGATGGCCCCGGCGCCGCCCAGGCACAGGTTGGCGAAGATCTGCAGGTCCTCGCCGGCCAGCACTTCGACGTCGCCGTCGGCGATCAGCGCCAGGGTGGTCTCGAAGTCGCCGCTGCAGTCCTTGACCGCGGCGATGCGCGGGTGGCGGACGATGCGCCGCAGGGTCTCGCGCTCGATGCGCACGCCGGTGCGGTAGGGAATGTCGTAGAGCACCAGCGGCACGCTGGCGGCGTCGGCCACGGTCTGGAAGAACGCCTCCAGGCCCTGCTGCGACGGACGGATGTAGTAAGGCGCCGGCACCAGCAGACCGGCCACGGGGCGGCGCTGGATTTCCCGCTGGAAGGCCAGCAGCTCGCGCAGGTTGTTGCCGGCCAGGCCCATGATCACCTGCTGCGGCGGCACCCACTGCAGTACGGCGTCGAGCACCGCCAGCTGCTCCTCATGGCTGAGCGCGGCGGCCTCGCCGGTGGTGCCGCAGACCACGAAGCCGGCGACGCCGTCCTCCAGCAACCTGCCCACCAGGCCGCGCAGGGCGGCGAAGTCGATTTCCCCGGCACGCAAGGGCGTGGCCAGGGCCACCCAGATCCCACGAAACGTAGACATGCGAAAACTCCTTGTGGCTGACCGTCTGGTCGCCGTCAGGGAGGGTGCGGGATGCAAGCGGGGGAAGATCGACCTGGCGCCTGGTTGTCCTGTCAGCCCATCTGACGGGACAGCGCGCCCCGGTCAAATGAGCGACTGTTTCTTCGATTTCTTGGCAACGGCGACGCACGCGCAGGCCGGGGCGAAGGAGCCCGGGAGCGGCAGCAAGTGGTCGGAGTTGGCGAACATGGGAAGTCCGTTGCGCGAATCAGGCACCGAATATGCTCAACGTCGGACTTGGCTGTCAACCTTCTCCTAGGGTCTATGCTGGTTCAACCACACCGCAGTATGGAGAAGTGACAGGTGAATTCTCGCGAACTGGGCCGCTCCGGGCTGGCCATTCCGCCGCTGGTGTTCGGCGGCAACGTCTTCGGCTGGAGCGCCGACGAGGCGACCTCCTTCCGCCTGCTCGACGCCCTGCTGGACGCCGGGCTGAACTGCATCGACACCGCCGACGTTTACTCGCGCTGGGTGCCCGGGCACAAGGGCGGCGAGTCCGAGGCCATCATCGGCAAGTGGATGAAGCAGCGCGGCAACCGTAGCAAGATGATCATCGCCACCAAGGTCGGCATGGACATGGGCAACGGCCACAAGGGCCTTTCCGCCGCGTATATCGAACAGGCCGTGGAGCACTCGTTGCAGCGCCTGCAGACCGACTACATCGACCTCTACCAGTCCCACTGCGACGACACCCACACCTCCCTGGAGGAAACCCTCGGCGCCTACGCCGAGCTGGTGAAGAAGGGCAAGGTGCGCGTCATCGGCGCCTCCAACTACGACGGCCGGCGCCTGCGCGAGGCACGCGAGGTGGCCGAGCACCTGCACCTGCCCAGCTACCAGAGCCTGCAGCCGAACTACAACCTCTACGACCGCGCCGACTACGAGACGCGCCTGGAACCGACGGTGCGCGAACTGGGCATCGGCGTCATCCCCTACTACGGCCTGGCCGGCGGCTTCCTCAGCGGCAAGTACCGCAGCGAAGCCGACCTGGACAAGAGCCCGGCGCGGGCGGACAAGGTCAAGGGCTACCTGAACGAGCGCGGCGTGACCATCCTCGTGGCCCTGGACGAAGTGGCCGAGGAATACGACGCCACCCCGGCCCAGGTGGCCCTGGCCTGGCTGATCGCCCGCCCGGGCATCACCGCGCCCATCGCCAGCGCCTCCAACCTGGAGCAGTTGCCGGACCTGGTCGCGGCGACGCGGCTGCAACTGAGCCAGGAGGATATCCACCGGCTGGATGCGGCGAGCGCCTATTGAGGCGCCCGCCGGGTGGCCGCGGAGACTTGCCGCGGCCTCCCATGGCCCCGTACTCTCTGCTGCGCGTCTCCCCCGACAAGAAGAAAAACGGAGCAGAGAATGCTGTCCACGCCGCAACGCCTCTGGCAGGTTCTGAAGTCCAACCCGCAGCGCGAAGAATCGCTCCTGACGGAAACCGCCGACATCGCGGTGCCAGACGACCGCGGCCTGTTCGTCATCGGCGCGGCGCGCAGCGGCACCACCGTCCTCCAGAACGCGCTGAACAGCTCACCGGAGATCTTCCTCCTCGGCGAACCGGCGTTGCAGGACGACCCGGGCACCCCGGACTTCGCCGCGCGCTACAACGCCATGCACAGGTCCTGGGGCAACCAGGAGAACAAGAGCAGCTTCTGTCCGCCGCTGTTCCAGCAAGACGCCCCCTGGCACCACTACCTGGCCCGGCTCGCCCGGCACTACCGCTACGTCGGCAGCAAGATCGTGGTCAATCCCCACGAGGCCGCGCGCACCTGCCAGCAACTGTTCGAATTCCATTGCCGGCATTTCTACCGCTCGCATTACGTCTTCACCTTCCGCAACCCCATCGACGTGCTCATGTCGACCCGCGGCCTGGCCGAGTTGAACGGCGACGAGGCAGCCGGCTACGACACGGTGCTCAAGAGCTTCCTGCAGGTGATGGCGCTGTACATCCGCTTCCTGCGCAACCTGCCCTCGGTCAGGGCGGTGTTCCACGAGGACCTCGGCGAGGCGGTGCTGCGCGACACCGGCGCATGGCTGGGCGTCGACCTGGGCGAGGCCGCCGGCTACTACGACAGCGCCCGGGTCAGGCGCTACAGCCTGGAGCAGGTGCCGGAGCACGCCCGCGCCCTGGCGGAAGAGGTCATCGCCGCCTACGAGGAACTGCGTGGGCAGGTCGCCGGCGGCATGCGCCTGGTGCAGCTGGAGCAGAATTCCAACCACATCGATCCGGCGCACTTCACGCCGCTGGGCAACCTGCATCGGCGTATCGAGGGGTTGCTGGCGGCGTCCTGACGGTCGAATCGCGGACAGAGTCCGCTCCTACAGGGGTGCGAGGCATGGCATTCCACCTGTAGGAGCAACTGTCTTGCGGGCCGCACCGGGACGCTCTTCGTAGGATGGGTTGAGCTTGCGAAACCCATGCGGTTGCGCTGATGGGTATCGCTTCGTTCAACACCATCCTACGAAAAGCCATGCTCGCTCATGCGGTAGGAGCGAGCTTGCTCGCGAATGGTGATTACCGGCGACAACCGTGTTGTGGGTTACGCCGCTCCTCTCCCGCAAGCGGGAGAGGGGGCTGTCCGGCATTGCAAGGTTCGGCATCAACCTGTAGGAGCGCGCCCTGCGCGCGATTCGCGGGCAGGGCCCGCTCCTACAGGGGGCACGGAGCAGGCCCCGCGATTGCGTCGGCAGGGCCGGCGTGCGGTCAAGCAGGGCGATGGGTATCGCTTCGCTCGACCCATCCTACGAAAAGCGTCTGCCTACAGCCTCAGGGCTCGATGACGAGGCGGTCGGCGTCGAGGTAGGCCGGGAAGCGTTCGCGGTAGGCGGCCAGCGCCTGGGCCGAGAGGCTGGCGTGGAACACGCCGTCGCTATTGGCCGCTTCCAGCAGCGCTTCGCCCTGGAAGTCCAGCACCTGGCTGTCGCCGGCATAGGCGTGGCCCTTGCCGTCCTCGCCCACGCGATTCACCGCCGCCACGTAGCACAGGTTCTCGATGGCCCGCGCCGGCAGCAGGCGGTTCCAGTGCAGCCGGCGGGCGGCCGGCCAGTTGGCGGTGTAGAGCAGCAGGTCGGTGTCCTGGGCGTCGCGGCTCCAGGCCGGGAAGCGCAGGTCGTAGCAGACCAGCGGGCGCACCCGCCAGCCCTTCCACTCCAGCAGCACCTGGCGCTCGCCCGGCGTGTAGTGCTTGTGCTCGCCGGCCATGCGGAACAGGTGGCGCTTGTCGTAGTGGAGGATCTCGCCGTCCGGGCGGGCCCAGAGCAGGCGGTTGCGGTGGCTGCCGTCGGCGGTGCGGACGATCACGCTGCCGGTCACCACGGCGTCCAGGCGCGCGGCCTGGTGGCGCAGCCAGGCGTAGGTCTCGCCCTCCTCCGCCTCGGCCAGGGCCTCGGAGTCCATGGAGAAGCCGGTGGTGAACATCTCCGGGAGGATGACGATGTCGGCGCCGCGGGCCTGTTCCAGCAGCGCGTCGAAGTGCGCGCGGTTGGCCGGCGCGTCGTGCCAGGCCAGGGTGGTCTGCACCAGGGCCAGGTTGAGGTCGGGCAGTTGGCTCAGATCGCGCATAGCTTGTCCGCCGCCTGGCGCAGCGTCTCCTCTTTCTTGGCGAAGCAGAAGCGCACCAGGCGCATGTCCGCCGGGGCCTGCTGGTAGAACACCGAGACCGGGATGGCCGCCACGCCGTGTTCGCGGGTCAGCCACTCAGCCATGGCGACGTCGTCCAGGTCCGGGCGGATCGCCGAGTAGTCGACCACCTGGAAGTAGGTGCCGGCGGCGCGCTGGAAGCTGAAGCGCGAACCGTTCAGCAGGTCGCAGAACAGGTCGCGCTTGGCCTGGTAGAAGCCCGGCAGCTCGCGCAGGTGCTCGGGGTGCGCGGCCATGAAGTCGGCCAGCGCCCACTGCAGCGGGGTGACGCCGCAGAAGTTCACGTACTGGTGGATCTTGCGCATCTCCGCCGACAGTGCCGGCGGCGCCACCACGTAGCCGGTCTTCCAGCCGGTGACGTGGTAGGTCTTGCCGAAGGAGCTGACCACGAAGGCCCGGGCATAGAGTTCGTCGTGGGCCAGCACGCTGGCGTGCTGCACGCCGTCGTAGATCAGGTGCTCGTAGACCTCGTCGCTGATGACGTAGATCTCGCGCTCGCGGATCAGCGCCGCCAGGCGGTCCAGGTCGGCGCGGTCGATCAGCGCGCCGCTGGGGTTGTGCGGGCTGTTGAGGAAGATCAGGCGGGTGCGCGGGGTGATGGCGTCGGCCAGGCGCTGCCAGTCGATGCGGAAGTCCGGCAGGTTCAGCGGCACGTGCACGCAGCGGCCGCCGGCCAGTTCCACCGAGGGTTCGTAGCTGTCGTAGCAGGGATCGAGGACGATGGCCTCGTCGCCGGGGCGGATCAGCGCCTGCACGGCGCAGAAGATCGCCTCGGTGGCGCCGGGGGTGATGGTCACTTCGGCGTCGGCGCTGACGTTGCGCCCGTAGAAGGCGGCGACCTTGGCCGCCACCTGCTCGCGCAGCGCCGGCAGGCCGGTCATCGGGCAGTACTGGTTGTGCCCGGCCATGACGTGGCGGGCCACCGCCTCGCGCAGGGCGGCGGGGCCGTCGAAGTCGGGGAAGCCCTGGGACAGGTTGAGCGCGCCGCACTCGGCGGCGAGCTGCGACATGCGGGTGAAGATGGTGGTGCCGACGTTGGGCAGTTTGCTGGTGAGCATGGCGGTTCCCAAAAAGCCGATTAAGAGCGCTGAAGGCTTGAGGCTAAACGAAATACAGAGCGCCGGAGGATTCTCGCTCGTCCAGCCTTCCAGCCTCCAGCGCTCTTTTCGGCTTTCAGCGCTTCTTGTCTTTCTTTTTCTTTTCGGCCTTCTTGTGGTGCGACATCAGCCGGCGCTTCTTGTTGACCTGGCGCTCGGTGAGCTGGGTCTTCTTGCCTTCGAAGGGGTTCTCGCCGCCTTTGTACTCGATGCGGATCGGCGTGCCGACCAGCTTGAGCACGCGCCGGTAGGTCTTCTCCAGGTAGCGGGTGTAGGCCTTGGGCACCGCTTCGGTCTGGTTGCCGTGGACCACGATCAGCGGCGGGTTGGCGCCGCCCAGGTGAGCGTAGCGCAGCTTGATGCGGCGGCCATTGACCATCGGCGGCTGGTGCGTCTGCACCGCGTCCTCGAGGATCTGCGTCAGCTTGCTGGTCGGCCAGCGGGTGACGGCGGAGCGGAACGACTCCTGCACCGACTTGTACAGGTGCCCCACGCCGGTGCCGTGCAGCGCCGAGATGAAGTGGATGTCGGCGAAGTCGACGAACAGCAGGCGGCGCTCCAGTTCGGTCTTGACGTAGTCGCGCTCGCCCGACTCCATGCCGTCCCACTTGTTCAGCGCGATGACCAGCGCGCGGCCGGTCTCCAGCACGAAGCCGAGCAGGTTGAGGTCGTGCTCGACCACGCCCTCGCGGGCGTCCATCACGAAGATCACCACGTTGGCGTCCTGGATGGCCTGGAGGGTCTTCACCACCGAGAATTTCTCCACCGCCTCGAAGATCTTGCCGCGGCGGCGCACGCCGGCGGTGTCGATCAGGGTGTACTTCTCTTCGTTGCGCTCGAAGGGGATGTAGATGCTGTCGCGGGTGGTGCCGGCCTGGTCGTAGACGATCACCCGCTCCTCGCCGAGCATGCGGTTGACCAGGGTCGACTTGCCGACGTTGGGGCGGCCGATGATGGCGATCTTGATGCCATCCTTCTCGCTGGGGCCGGGAATGCGCTTGGCTTCCTCGCCCTCGGCGACCTCTTCCAGCTCGTCCGGCAGGTCGTTGTCTTCCGGCGCCTCGGGCTCGGGCTGGAACATCTCGCCCAGGGCCGTCTGCAGCATGTGGGTGATGCCGCGGCCGTGGGCGGCGGCGATGGTCAGGGCGTCGCCCAGGCCCAGCGGGCTGAATTCGGCGCGGGCGATGTCCGGATCGACGGTGTCGATCTTGTTGGCCACCAGGTAGCTGCGCTTGTTCCGCTTGCGCAGGTGCTCGGCGATCATCTCGTCGGCGGCGGTCAGGCCCGCGCGCGCGTCGACCATGAACAGCACCGCATCGGCTTCCTCGATCGCCTGCATCGACTGCTCGGCCATCTTGGCGTCGATGCCTTCCTCGTCACCGGTGATGCCGCCGGTATCGATGACGATGAATTTCTTGCCCTGCCACTTGGCCTCGCCGTACTGGCGATCGCGGGTCAGGCCGGCGTACTCGGCGACGATGGCGTCGCGAGTCTTGGTCAGGCGGTTGAACAGGGTGGACTTGCCGACGTTGGGGCGGCCCACCAGGGCGATTACGGGAACCATGCGGCTCTCCAGGAAATTTCAGGAATTCGTAAAAAACACGCCGGCCGCTGTCGTCATCCAACAGCGGCCGGCAGGTAGAACATAGCTTAGCGAATGGTGAAGGCGACCAGCTTGCCGCTGTTGCCATACACGTACATCCACCGGTCGACCACCAGCGGGCGCACGCGCACGCCGTCGCCGTCGACCTTCTCGCGGCCGACGAAGCGGCCGTCCACCTGGCTCAGCAGGTGCACGTAGCCTTCCAGGTCGCCCACCACCACGTTGCTGGAGAACACCGCCGGGGCCGACAGTTGGCGGCGCGCCAGGGCGTCGTTGCTCCACAGCGAGGACGAGCTGCGGCCGTCCAGGGCTTCCACGGTGCCGCTGGCATCGCTGACGTAGACGCTGCCGATGCCTTCGGCGACGCCGGCGTAGCTGGAGGCCTCGCGCTGCCAGATCACCCGGCCGCTGGCCAGGTCGAGGGCGGCGGCGCGGCCCTGGTAGCTGGCTACGTAGATCACGTTGTCGATCAGGGTCAGGCCGCCGTCGATGTCCACCACGCGGTCCAGCTCGGAACGGCCCTGGGGCACGGCGACGCGGGTTTCCCAGATCGGCAGGCCACGCTGCACGTCCACCGCCACCACCTTGCCGCTGGCCAGGCCGGCGATGGCCATGCGCCCGGCGATGATGGGGGTGCCGGTGCCGCGCAGGGTCAGCACGGGCACGGTGTTCTCGTACACCCAGCGCTGGTTGCCGGTGCTGGCGTCGAGGGCGATCAGCTTGTCGTCCTGGGTCTGCACGATCACCACGTCGCCGTCGGTGGCCGGCGCCGCCAGCACTTCGCTGGGCACGCGGGTACGCCACTTCTGCTCGCCGTTGGCGGCGTCCAGGGCGATGACGTCGCCCTTCAGGGTGCCGACCAGCACCAGGCCGCCACCGACGCCGACACCGCCGGAGATCGGCAGGTCGAGGTCCTGTTTCCAGAGCACATCGCCGTTCTCGCGCTGCATGGCCATGACGCGGCCTTCGGCGGAAGCGGCATAGATGCTGGAGCCGTCCACGGCCGGCTGCAGCAGTTCGTAGAGGTCGCCCTGGCCGTCACCGACCGAGCGGCTCCATTGCTTGTCCAGGCGCACCTCTTCCTTGAAGTCGGTGAGTTCCGCCGGCGGCAGTTCCTTCTTGCTGTTGCTGCTGCAACCGACCGCGAGCAGGGTCAGCGCCAGCAGCGCCGCATGTTTCCAGCGCAGCATCTCAGGCACCTCCCTTGGCGAGGTCGTCGAGTTTCACCTGCAGGGCGCCGGCGGCGGCCTCTTCGGGCAGGGCGGCCTTGGCCTTCTCGTAGGCGCTGCGGGCGTCGTCGGTGCGCTTGAGCTGCACCAGCAGGTCGCCCTTGAGTTCTTCGCGGCTGGAGACGTAGGCCTTGTCGGCGTCGCCTTCGAGCAGCTTCAGGCCGTCCTCGGCCTTGCCCTGGGCGGCCAGGACACGGGCCAGGCGCTGGCGGGCCAGTTCGCCGAGGGTGGCGTCAACCGGCTTGTCGACCACGGCCTTCAGCTCGCTGGCGGCATCGTCCAGCTTGCCGGCGTCCACCGCCACCTTGGCGACGAACAGGCGGCCGTACTGGGCGTAGTGGGTACCGCCGTACTCGCTGGTCAGCTTGTTGGCCAGCTCGGCGACGCGCGCGGTGTCCGGCTGGCCGGAGGGCGTCAGCGAGGCTTCGACCAGTTGCTGGTAGAGGATGGAGGCGTTCTGCGCCTGGTTGGCCTGGTACTTCTTCCAGGCCTGCCAGCCGAACACCACCACCAGCGCCAGGGCGGCCCCGGTGAGCAGGGGCATGCCGTTGCGCTGCCACCAGTCCTTGAGATCCGCCAGTTGTTCTTCTTCGGTACGCGTGGTCACCCCAATACTCCTAATCCGCTCGATTCTCAGGCCCGCTGGATGCAGGCTGCCAGGTGCTCGGGCAGAGCCTCCCAGGCTATGTTCTGTTGCTCACCCTCGCCACGCAGGGGCTTGAAACCTACCACGCGCGCGGCCAGTTCGTCGTCACCCAGGATCAGGGCGAATTGGGCGCCGCTCTTGTCGGCTTTCTTGAACTGGCTCTTGAAGCTGCCGGCGCCGGCATTGAGCAGCAGGCGGATGCCGGGGACGGCGTCGCGCAGCTTCTCGGCCAGGCTCAGGGCGGCCAGTTCTGCCGGCTCGCCGAAGGCGCAGACGTAGACGTCGGCCGGGCGCTTCAGCTCGGCGGGCACCACGCCCAGGGTCTCCAGCAGCAGCACCAGGCGTTCCACGCCCATGGCGAAGCCCACGCCCGGCGTCGGCTTGCCGCCGAACTGGCCGACCAGGCCGTCGTAGCGGCCCCCGCCGCAGACGGTGCCCTGGGCGCCGAGCTTGTCGGTGACCCATTCGAAGGCGGTGCGGCAGTAGTAGTCCAGGCCGCGCACCAGCTTCTGGTTGATCTCGTAGCGCAGGCCGACCGCGTCCAGGCGGGCCTTCAGGCCCTCGAAGTGGGCGATCGACTCTTCGTCCAGGTAGTCGTGCAGGGTCGGCGCGCCGACCAGCAGCGCCTGGGTGCTTTCCACCTTGCTGTCGAGGATGCGCAGCGGGTTGGTGGTCATGCGCCGCTGGCTGTCTTCGTCGAGCTGCTCGAAGCGTTCCTGCAGGTAGGCCACCAGCGCTTCGCGGTAGCGCGCGCGGGCCTCGCTGGAGCCCAGGGTGTTGAGCTGCAGGGTCACGGCGTCGGCCATGCCCAGCTTCTGCCACAGGCGCCAGGTGAGGATGATCAGCTCGGCGTCGATGTCCGGCCCCGGCAGGTTGAAGACTTCCACGCCGATCTGGTGGAACTGGCGGTAGCGGCCCTTCTGCGGCTTCTCGTAGCGGAACATCGGCCCGGTGTACCAGAGCTTCTGCACCTGGCCGCCGCCGGTCAGGCCGTGTTCGAGCATGGCCCGCACGGTGCCCGCGGTGCCTTCGGGGCGCAGCGTCAGCGACTCCTCGTTGCGGTCGAGGAAGGTGTACATCTCCTTGTCGACCACGTCGGTGCCTTCGCCGATGCCGCGGGCGAAGAGTTCGGTGAACTCCATGATCGGCAGGCGGATTTCGCTGTAGCCGTATTCTTCCAGCAGGCCGGCGAAGGTGTTTTCCAGGTAGCGCCACACCGGGGTCTGGTCCGGCAGGATGTCGTTCATGCCACGAATGGCTTGCAGGGACTTGCTCACATGTTGTCCTTGTTGCGGTCAGCCGCGCACGATCAGGGCGGCGTCGGCTTCGGCCTTGGCGGCCGCTTTTTCGCGGATCAGCCGTTCCAGCTCATCCACCAGGTTTTCGTTCTGCAGCTTCTGCGCCGGCTTGCCGTCGATGTAGACGAGGTTGTTCGGCGTGCCGCCGGTGAGGCCGATGTGGGCCTCCTTGGCCTCGCCCGGGCCGTTGACCACGCAGCCGATCACGGCCACGTCCATCGGCACCAGCAGGTCTTCGAGGCGGCCTTCGAGCTCGTTCATGGTCTTGACCACGTCGAAGTTCTGCCGCGAGCAGCTCGGGCAGGCGATGAAGTTGATGCCGCGCGAGCGCAGGTGCAGGGATTTGAGGATGTCGAAACCGACCTTGATCTCTTCCACCGGGTCGGCGGCCAGGGAGATGCGGATGGTGTCGCCGATGCCCTCGGCCAGCAGCATGCCCAAGCCCACCGCGGACTTCACGGTGCCCGAACGCAGGCCGCCAGCCTCGGTGATGCCCAGGTGCAGAGGCTGCTCGATTTCCCTGGCCAGCAGGCGGTAGGCCGCCACGGCCATGAACACGTCGGAGGCCTTCACGCTGACCTTGAAGTTCTGGAAGTCCAGGCGCTGGAGATGCTCGACGTGGCGCATGGCCGATTCCAGCAGGGCCTCGGGGGTCGGCTCGCCGTATTTCTTCTGCAGGTCCTTCTCCAGCGAACCGGCGTTGACGCCGATGCGGATCGGGATGTTCTTGTCGCGGGCCGCGTCCACCACCGCCTTGACGCGGTCCTCGCGGCCGATGTTGCCGGGGTTGATGCGCAGGCAGTCGACGCCCAGCTCGGCCACGCGCAGGGCGATCTTGTAGTCGAAGTGGATGTCGGCCACCAGCGGCACGCGGACCTGCTGCTTGATCTTGCCGAAGGCCTCGGCCGCGTCCATGTCCGGCACCGAGACGCGCACGATGTCCGCGCCGGCGTCTTCCAGGCGGCGGATCTGCGCGACTGTGGCGGCCACGTCCAGCGTATCGGTGTTGGTCATGCTCTGTACGGCGATGGGCGCGTCACCGCCCACCGGCACCGAGCCGACCCAGATCTTGCGGGACTGGCGGCGTTTGATCGGAGAAGCGCAATGCATCTTTAGTTACCACCCAACTTCATGCGTGCCGTCTCGCCGCGGGAATAGGGCGAAACGTCGACCGGCTGGCCGTTGTAGCTGACCTGGGCGCCGCGGGCGAAGCCCAGGCGCAGCTCCAGGGGAACCTTGGCGGCGACTTCCATGGAGTCGCCCTTGCGCTTGAGCGCGCTGACCAGGACCTTGCCGTCGGCGTCGGTGACCTGGGTCCAGCAGTCGGCGATGAACTGCACCTTGACCACGCCCTGGCCGGCCGAAGCCACCACCGGAGCGGCAGCCGGGGCAGCAGGTTCGGCAGCGGGCGCGGCCGGAACCGCCGGGGCGGCAGGAGCGGCCGGAGTCGCGGGCACGGCGGCGATGTTGGCGGCCGGCGCGGCGGGAGCAGCCGGCGCTGCAGGGGCGGCCACTTGGCGCGCGGTCTCGGCCGGGTTGGCTGGGGCCTCGGCATTCTGTTCGGGCTCGGCGGCGCCGCTGTCGCCAGCCGGTTCGCTCGGCGCGCTGGCCTTGTCCTCGGCGACGGCCTGGTCTTCGGGCTCGTCGAGGCTGTGCACTTCGGTGGTGCCGTCGGCGCTCTCGACCTCGACGTGCTCCAGGTTCAGGCCGCTGTTCTCGGCGAGGTTGCGCCCGGCGCGCTCCTGCCACCAGAAGTAGCCGAAGCCCACCAGCAGGGCCAGCAGCAACAGGCTGAACAGGCGCAGCAGGTTGCGCGACAGGCGCATCGGCTCGGCCACCCGGCCGAGGCTCTGCACGTTGCTGCCGGTGGCGTCGGTGCCGGTGTACTGGTCGAAGGCGCTGACCATCTGCGCCTGGTCCATGCCCAGCAGCTTGGCGTAGGCGCGCACGTAGCCGCGGGCGAAGGTGTGGCCCGGCAGCTTGTCGAAATTGCCCAGTTCCAGCTGGCGCAGGGAGTTCTCGGTGAGGTTCAGTTGACCGGCCACCTGCGAGGTCGACCAGCCCCGGCTCTCGCGCGCCTGGCGCAAGGCCTCACCCGGATTGGCGCGGCTCGTGCTGGCGACTTCTGGCTGCGACGTCTTCATCATTTCTCTGCCTGGTATGCCTGGTATTCGGGGGATGCGGGATACAGGCGCTTGAGCTGCAGGCCGTAGCTGGCGGCGGTGTCCTTGTCGTCAAAGACCCTGGCCAGCCGCACGCCCAGCAGCAGGCTCTTGGCGTTCTGCTGTCCCTGCTTCAGGTATTCGTTGTAGTAGTCGCGCGCCGGCACGTACTGGCGATCGTCGTAGGACAGCTGCGACATTTCCAGCAAGGCGCTGGGTTGCCGGCGGTTCAGGCGCAGGGCCTTTTCGAAGTACTGCTTGGCCTGCTCGCGCTGCTTCAGCTGGAGGCTGACCAGGCCGAGGTTCTCGAAGACCCGCGAGCGCTCCGGGTAGAGGCTGTCCTCGGCGGCCTTCTGGAAGGCATTGGTGGCCTCGTCGTAGCGCTTCTGTTCGTACAGGAAGCTGCCGTAGTTGTTCCAGATGCGCGCATCCGAGCGCGAGGACAGTGCCTTGCGGTATTCCTGCTCGGCCAGCTTGGGCTCCATCTCCTGCTGGTAGACCAGGGCCAGCGCGGCGTGGGCGTCGGCGCTCGAGGAGTCCAGCTCCAGGGCCTGGCGCAGCGGCACCTTGGCCTGCTCGGTATTGCCGTTCTGCAGGTAGCCGATGGCCAGCTGGATGTAGGCGTCGCGGGCCTCTTCACGGCCCTTGGCGGTGCTCAGGGGGTCCTGCTTCCCAGACGTCACGCAACCCGCCAGCAGGCTGGCCAGGAACACGAACAGCGCGGCGCGCAAGGTCATCGGAATCCTCCCTCGAGATCAGTTTCGATTGGCGGGCGCCTTCTCGGCGTCGGCCGCCAACTGGCGTACGGCGATGTAGCGTTCGCTGCGGCGGGTACGGTCCATCACCTGGCCGACCAACTGGCCGCAGGCGGCGTCGATGTCGTCGCCGCGGGTGGTGCGCACGGTGACGTTGAAGCCGCCCTTGTGCAGCATGTCCTGGAAACGGCGGATCGAGTTGTTGCTCGGCCGCTCGTAACCGGAATGGGGGAACGGATTAAACGGAATCAGGTTGATCTTGCAAGGAATTTCCTTGAGCAATGCGATCATCTGCTCAGCGTGCTCGGGCTGGTCGTTGACGTCCTTGAGCAGGGTGTACTCGACGGTCAGCACGCGTTCCTTGCCCAGGCGGCTAATGTAGCGCTGGCAGGCATCCAGCAGCACCGCCAGGGGATACTTCTTGTTGATCGGCACCAGTTGGTTGCGCAGCTCGTCGTTGGGCGCGTGCAGCGACAGCGCCAGGGACACGTCGGTGACTTCGCCGAGCTTGTCGATCATCGGCACCACGCCGGAGGTGGACAGCGTCACCTTGCGCTTGGAGATGCCGTAGCCGAAGTCCTCCATCATGATGCTCATGGCGGTGACGACGTTATCGAAGTTCAGCAGCGGCTCGCCCATGCCCATCATCACCACGTTGGTGATGGCGCGGTCGATCTTGCCGGGCACGGTGCCGAAGGATTTGTTGGCGAGCCACACCTGGCCGATGATCTCGGCGGAGGTCAGGTCGCTGTTGAAGCCCTGCTTGCCGGTGGAGCAGAAGCTGCAATCCAGGGCGCAGCCGGCCTGGGACGACACGCACAGGGTGCCGCGGCCGTTCTGCGGGATGTACACGGTCTCGACGCAGCTGCCGGACGCCACGCGCACCACCCACTTGCGGGTGCCGTCGCTGGAGATGTCCTGGCTGACCACTTCGGGGCCGCGGATCTCGGCACAGGCCTTGAGCTTTTCGCGCAAGGCCTTGCCGACATTGGTCATGGCGTCGAAGTCTTCGGCGCCAAAGTGGTGAATCCATTGCATCACCTGGCCAGCGCGGAAGCGCTTTTCACCGATGGACTCGAAGAATTCCTCGAGCTGGGGCTTGGTCATGCCCAGCAGGTTGGCCTTTGCAGCGGTATCAGTCATGGATTCACCCTCGCCCATTCGCCTGGATCAGCGAATGCGCTCGCACACCTCGGTGCTGGAGAAGAAGTAGGCGATCTCGCGGGCAGCCGAAGCTTCCGAGTCGGAACCGTGAACGGCGTTCTCGTCGATGGAAACGGCGAAATCGGCGCGGATGGTGCCGGCGTCGGCTTTCTTCGGATCGGTGGCGCCCATCAGCTCACGGTTCTTGGCGATGGCGTCTTCGCCTTCCAGAACCTGCAGGACGACCGGGCCGGAGGTCATGAAGGCAACCAGGTCCTTGAAGAAGGGGCGCTCTTTGTGCTCGGCGTAGAAGCCGCCGGCTTCGCGCTCGGACAGCTGGACCATCTTGGAAGCGACGACGCGCAGACCGGCCTTCTCGAAGCGGGTCAGGATTTCGCCGATGACGTTCTTGGCGACGGCGTCGGGCTTGATGATGGAGAAGGTACGTTGCAGGGCCATTTGGGATAACTCCGAAAAGCAAGGTTGGTAATGCCGAGAAGCCCCTGGGACGAGCCCAGGAGCTTCTGTGATTCAGGGTGAGCCGCGCGACAGCGGCAGCCTCTGGCTGGCACGCGCGGGGCCGGTACGCACGCAGCGCTCCGGCGGTATCGACAGGCACCGCGGGGAACCTGAGCGAACACCTAAAGATAAAACCCGCGAATTATACGCGGGTTCGGGGAAAAGCATAAGGGCGGCTGGAAGCTGGAAGCTAGAAGCTAGAAGCTAGAAGCTAGAAGCTAGAAGCTAGAAGCTAGAAGCTAGAAGCTAGAAGCTAGAAGCTAGAAGCTAGAAGCTAGAAGCTAGAAGCTAGAAGCTAGAAAGCGTGGCGCCTTTCACTTCCGGCTTCAAGCTTCCGGCTTCCAGCTTCCAGCCCACCTATTCCGCCTCTTCGATCCAGGCGCCCTGGATGGCTTCCAGGACCTTCTCGCCGCCGCGCGACGGGTCGTCGCTGAATTCCGGCAGGCCGACCACCCAGCTGTGCAGGTCGACGAAGTTGACGTAGCGCGGGTCCACGTCGGGATGGCTATCGGCCAGCTGGATGGCAATTTCCAGCACATCGGTCCATTTCAGGCTCATGTCCGCTCCCTCAATGACCTTCGGAAACCTGGTTGATGGTGTATTTCGGAATCTCCACCACCAGGTCCTCGTCCGCCACCACCGCCTGGCACGACAGGCGCGAATCCGGCTCCAGGCCCCAGGCCTTGTCCAGCATGTCGTCTTCCAGCTCGTCGGACGGCTCCATGGAGTTGAAGCCCTCGCGCACGATCACGTGACAGGTGGTGCAGGCGCAGGACATCTCGCAGGCGTGCTCGATATCGATGCCGTTGCGCAGCGCAGCCTTGAGGATGGTCTCGCCCGGCTGGGCCTCGACCACCGCGCCCTCCGGGCAATGCTCGGGGTGGGGCAGAAATACGATCTGCGGCATCTTCGCTTATTCCTCGATTTCGTTGAGCCGGCGACCGGCCAGGGCGGCCTTGACGGAAGCGTCCATCCGTCGCGCGGCGAAGGCGTCGGTCACCTGGGACAGACGCTTGATCTGTTGCTCGATGGCGGCGGTATCGCTACCGGCGGCCAGTTCGCGCAGGGTATCCATGCTGGCCTCGATGGCCAGCCGCTCGTCGGCGTCCAGCAGGCGCTCGCCATCGGCGTCCAGCGCCGAGCGCACGGCTTCGAGCAGACGCTCGGCCTCGACCTGCTGCTCGCGCAGCGCGCGGGCGTTCATGTCGTCGCCGGCGTACTGGAAGGAGTCCTGCAGCATGCGGGCGATCTCGCCGTCGGTCAGGCCGTAGGACGGCTTGACCTGGATGCTCGCCTCGACGCCGGAACTCATCTCGCGGGCGGACACCGCCAGCAGGCCGTCGGCGTCCACCTGGAAGCTGACGCGGATCTTCGCCGCGCCGGCCACCATCGGCGGGATGCCGCGCAGCTCGAAGCGCGCCAGGGAACGGCAGTCCTTGACCAGCTCGCGCTCGCCCTGCAGCACGTGGATCATCATGGCCGTCTGGCCATCCTTGTAGGTGGTGAACTCCTGGGCGCGGGCTACCGGAATGGTGGTGTTGCGCGGGATCACCTTCTCCATCAGCCCACCCATGGTCTCGAGACCCAGGGACAGCGGGATGACGTCCAGCAGCAGCAGCTCTTCGCCACGCTTGTTGCCGGCCAGGGCGTCGGCCTGGATGGCGGCGCCGATGGCCACCACCTGGTCGGGGTCGATGTCCACCAGCGGTTCGCGGCCGAACAGCTCGCCCACCGCCTGGCGCACACGCGGCACGCGGGTGGAGCCGCCGACCATGACCACCGCGCCGATGTCTTCCAGCTCGATGCCGGAATCACGCACGGCGCGACGGCAGGCCTTGAGGCTGCGGGCGACGAAGGGTTCGATCAGGGCGTCCAGCTGGCTGCGGTCCAGCCTGCCGCGCCAGTCGCCATAGGCGACTTCGACACTTTCGTTGAGGGTCAGGGCTTCCTTCGCCGCGCAGGCGGCCTGCAGCAACTGGCGCTGGCTGCCCGGGTCGAGGTCGTCGGAAACGCCGGCCTGCTGGATGATCCAGCCGGCGATGGCATGGTCGAAGTCGTCGCCGCCCAGGGCGCTGTCGCCACCGGTGGCCAGGACCTCGAAGACGCCGCGGGTCAGGCGCAGGATGGAAATGTCGAAGGTGCCGCCGCCCAGGTCATAGATGGCCACCACGCCCTCGGCGTTCTTGTCCAGGCCGTAGGCGACCGCCGCGGCGGTGGGCTCGTTGAGCAGGCGCAGCACGTGCAGGCCGGCCAGGCGCGCGGCGTCCTTGGTGGCCTGGCGCTGGGCGTCGTCGAAATACGCCGGCACCGTGATCACCGCGCCGACCAGTTCGCCACCCAGGGTGGCTTCGGCGCGCTGGCGCAGGCTGCGGAGGATTTCCGCGGAGACCTCGACCGGGCTCTTCGGGCCCTGCACGGTCTCGATGAAGGGCATGTGCGACTCGCCCTGGGTGAAGCGGTAGGGCAACTGGCCACCGAGCTGCTTCACATCCTCCAGGCCACGGCCCATCAGGCGCTTGACCGAGATGATGGAGTTCAGCGGGTCGGCGGAGGCGCCGCGCCTGACCGACTCGCCGACCTCGACGCGGTCGGCCAGGTAGCGCACCGCCGACGGCAGGATCAGGCGCCCCTCGGCATCGGCCAGGGGTGCGGCGACGCCGCTGCGCACGGCGGCGACCAGGGAATTGGTGGTGCCCAGGTCGATGCCCACGGCCAGCCGGCGCTGGTGCGGCTGAGGGGTTTGTCCGGGCTCGGCGATCTGCAATAGGACCATGCGGCTTCTAATCAGGCGTAACGGGCGCGGCACGGGCCGCGCGGATTAATCGTCGAGTCGCTCTTCGAGCTGGCGCACTTCCTGCGCCAGCTTGTCGAGAAACTGCATGCGGCGCACCAGGCGCTCGGCTTGCTCGCGGCGCGCGGCGTCGTCCCAGCAATCGGCGAAGCTGTCCTCCAGCTGCTGCTGGGCGGCCTTCAGGCGGCGCTTGAAGGCGGCTACGCCATCCAGGTCGGCGCTGTCCTGCAGGTCTTCCAGCTCCTCGCGCAACTGCATCTGCTGCAGGAGGAACTCCGGGTCCTGCACCGTCGCTTCCAGCGGCAGCGCCTGGCCACGCAGGGACAGCAGGTACAGCGCCCGGCGCGGCGCGCTCTTCAGCGTCTGGTAGGCGTCGTTCAGCTCGGCGGCGCGTTCCAGCGCCACGCGCTGCTCGCGCTCGGAAGCATCGGCGAAACGGTCCGGGTGGACACTGCGGACCAGCTCACGGTAACGCTGGCCAAGGGCATCCAGATCGAGGCGGAAAGCCGGCTGCAGGTCGAAGAGCGCGAAGTGGCAAGGACTACCCACGCCGGCCTCAGACGTTGAAGCTTTCGCCGCAGCCACACTCGCCACGAACGTTCGGGTTGTTGAACTTGAAGCCCTCGTTGAGGCCTTCCTTGGTGAAGTCCAACTCGGTGCCGTCGAGGTAGACCAGGCTCTTCGGGTCGATGATGACCTTCACGCCGTGGCTCTCGTAGACCAGGTCCTCGGGCGCCAGCTCATCGACGAACTCGAGCACGTAGGCCAGCCCGGAACACCCGGTGGTGCGCACGCCAAGACGAATGCCCTCGCCCTTGCCGCGCCCCTCGAGGGAGCGCTGGACATGCTTGGCGGCGGCTTCGGTCATGCTGATGGCCATGGGAACTCCTTACTCAACTGAGCGGTTAGAGCAGACCCTTCTTCTGCTTGTAGTCGCGCACGGCCGCCTTGATGGCGTCCTCGGCGAGCACCGAGCAGTGGATCTTCACCGGCGGCAGGGCCAGCTCTTCGGCGATGGTGGTGTTCTTGATGGATTCGGCCTCGTCCAGGGTCTTGCCCTTCATCCACTCGGTGGCGAGGGAGCTGGAGGCGATGGCCGAACCGCAGCCGTAGGTCTTGAACTTGGCGTCTTCGATCACGCCCTGCTCGTTGACCTTGATCTGCAGGCGCATCACGTCGCCGCAGGCCGGCGCGCCGACCATGCCGGTGCCGACATCGGGATCCTCGGCGTCGAGCTTGCCGACGTTGCGCGGGTTTTCGTAGTGGTCGATGACCTTGTCACTGTATGCCATGGCTAATCCTCACTCTCTATGGGGCGGGTCAGTGGGCCTGCCATTCGACCTTGGACAGGTCGACGCCCTCTTTGAACATGTCCCACAGCGGCGAGAGCTCGCGCAGCTTGGAAACGGCTTGCCCCACGATACCGGCGGCGTAATCGACCTCTTCCTCGGTGGTGAAGCGGCCGAAGGTGAAACGGATGGAACTGTGCGCCAGCTCGTCGTTGCGGCCCAGGGCGCGCAGCACGTAGGACGGCTCCAGGGAGGCGGAGGTGCAGGCCGAACCGGAAGAGACCGCGAGGTCCTTCAGGGCCATGATCAGCGACTCGCCTTCCACGTAGTTGAAGCTCAGGTTCAGGTTGTGCGGCACGCGCTGGGTCAGGCTGCCGTTGACGTAGAGCTCTTCCAGGCCTTCGAGCTTGGCGAAGAAGCGGTCGCGCAGGGCGCGGATGCGCTCGTTCTCGGCGTGCATTTCTTCCTTGGCGATGCGGAAGGCCTCGCCCATACCGACGATCTGGTGGGTGGCCAGGGTGCCCGAGCGCATGCCGCGCTCGTGGCCGCCGCCGTGCATCTGGGCTTCCAGGCGCACGCGCGGCTTGCGGCGCACGTACAGGGCGCCGATGCCCTTGGGACCGTAGGTCTTGTGGGCGGAGAAGGACATCAGGTCGACCTTGAGCTTGTCCAGGTCGATGTCGACCTTGCCGGTGGACTGCGCGGCGTCGACGTGGAACAGGATGCCACGCGAGCGGGTCAGCTCGCCGATGGCGGCGATGTCGTTGATGGTGCCGATCTCGTTGTTCACGTGCATGATCGAGACCAGGATGGTGTCGTCACGCAGCGCCGCCTCGACCATGGCCGGGGTGATCAGGCCTTCCTCGGTGGGGTCGAGGTAGGTCACTTCGAAGCCTTCGCGCTCCAGCTGGCGGGTGGTGTCCAGTACCGCCTTGTGCTCGATCTTCGAGGTGACGATGTGCTTGCCCTTGCTGCCGTAGAAGTGCGCCACGCCCTTGATGGCGAGGTTGTCGGACTCGGTCGCGCCGGAGGTCCAGACGATTTCGCGGGGGTCGGCATTGACCAGCTCGGCGACCTGGCGGCGGGCGTTCTCCACGGCTTCCTCGGCCTTCCAGCCGAACACGTGGGAGCGCGAGGCGGGGTTGCCGAAGTTGCCGTCCACCAGCAGGCAGTCAGCCATCTTCTGAGCGACGCGCGGGTCCACCGGGGTGGTGGCGGAGTAGTCGAGGTAGATCGGCAATTTCATCAGGTAACTCCTACAGGCTGGCGCGCGCTCAATCGATGGCGGACGCTTCAATCTTATCGAGGCTCGGCCGTTTGCCGGTGCCTCCGCAACGACGCTCATCCTGCCGCTGCGCGACTTCCTGGACTTCACGGCGCTCGACCAGGTCGGCGAGGCTGATGCCGCTGAGGAATTCGTGGATCTGCTGGCTGAGGTCGCACCAAAGGTGGTGGGTCAGGCAGGTGTCGCCGGAGTGGCAATCCCCCTGCCCCTGGCAGCGCGTGGCGTCGACCGATTCGTTGACCGCATCGATCACCTGGGCGACGTGGATGCCGGCCATGTCGCGGGACAGCTGATAGCCGCCGCCGGGACCGCGCACGCTGGTCACCAGGTTGCCACGGCGCAACTTGGCGAACAGCTGTTCAAGGTAGGACAGGGATATGCCCTGGCGCTCGGAAATGTCCGCCAGGGAAACCGGACCACGCTGGGCATGCAACGCCAGGTCGAGCATGGCGGTTACGGCATAGCGGCCTTTGGTGGTCAGACGCATGGAACATTCCCGAATGGATCACTGGACTGGCGAAAGGATGCCATTTCCGAGTATTTGAGTCAACTATAAGACCTATCAAATTACTCGGGATTAGCCAGCGAAGGGCGGCATAATGTAGCAGGAAATCGTTAGCGACGCATCAATGCGCCGCCTTGCCCTCTTCATCCTTGACGCCGGCGAAGTCCTCTTCACGCAGCTCCGGCAGTTTTTTCGCACAGTAGTCGCTACCCAGGGCCGTCAGCGCCTGGCACATGCCCTCCAGCCGGCCGTCGACCGCCTGCAGGTGGTCGAGCAGTTGACCGATGGCGCGGGCCACCGGGTCGGGCATGTCCTGGCTGACGCCGTAGGCGTCGAAACCGAGCTTCTCGGCCATGGCCTGGCGCTTGGCCTGCTGCTCGGCATCGTCCTTCATGATGATGCGCCCGGGAATGCCGACCACGGTGGCGCCCGGCGGCACTTCCTTGGTGACCACGGCGTTGGAACCCACTTTCGCCCCGGCGCCGACGGTGAACGGGCCGAGCACCTTGGCGCCGGCGCCGACCACCACGCCGTCGGCCAGGGTCGGGTGGCGCTTGCCCTTGTTCCAGCTGGTGCCGCCGAGGGTCACGCCCTGGTAGAGGGTGACGTCGTCACCGATCTCGGCGGTCTCGCCGATGACGATGCCCATGCCGTGGTCGATGAAGAAGCGCCGGCCGATCCTGGCGCCGGGGTGGATCTCGATGCCGGTCATCCAGCGGCCGAAGTTGGACACCAGGCGCGCCAGCCACTTCCAGCCGGAAGTCCACAGCAGGTGCGCCAGGCGGTGCAGCCACACGGCGTGCAGGCCCGGGTAGCAGGTGAGTACCTCGAAGGCATTGCGCGCTGCCGGGTCGCGATGGAATACGCTCTGGATATCTTCGCGCACACGCTCAAACATCATCTTCACTCCGCTTGCAGGCCGCGCCCTGCGCGGCCTTCTGTGTTTCGGTGAGGATACCCCGGAGGATATTCATCTCCAGCTTGCTGACCCCGGCGCGGCCGTACAGGCGGCGCAGGCGCGACATCAGGTGCCGCGGCTTCTGCGGGTCGAGAAAGCCGATGTCGACCAGGGTGGACTCCAGGTGCGCATAGAAGCGCTCCAGCTCGTCGGCGGTCACCGGCAGGCTGTTGAGCATGGCGGTGGTCTCCAGCTTCTCCTGCTTGGTCGGCCGGCCTTCGGCGGCCAGCCAGGCCATGCGCACCTCGTAGGCGAGCACCTGGACCGCCGTCGCCAGGTTCAGCGAGCTGAACTCGGGGTTGGCGGGAATGTGCACGTGGAACTGACATCGCTGCAATTCTTCGTTGGTCAAACCCGCGTACTCGCGGCCGAACACCAGGGCCACCTCGCCGCCCTGCTGGGCGTGCTGCAGGCTGGTGGTCGCGCACTCGCGGGGGTCGAGCAGCGGCCAGGGGATGCGCCGGTCACGGGCGCTGGTGCCGAGCACCAGGCTGCAGCCCACCAGGGCGTCTTCCAGGGTCGGCACCACCTGGGCGGCGTCGAGGATGTCGGTCGCCCCGGAGGCGCGGGCCACCGCCTCGCCGCTGGGGAAGTCCATGGGGTCGACCAGCACCAGGCGCGACAGGCCCATGTTCTTCATGGCCCGGGCGGTACCGCCGATATTGCCGGGATGACTGGTGTTCACCAGCACCACGCGAATTCTGTCGAGCAACCGAAGCTCTCCACACAAGCAGATACGAAAAGGAACGGAATCCTACCGCAGCGCTCGGTCTTGCGCCACGCAAGCGACAGGCCGCCCTATGAGCGCCACGGTTTTCTGGTACAATGTTCGGCTTTCTTTAACATCATCCAGGTGACCTCTCCATGCAGCCCATGCTGAACATCGCCCTGCGCGCGGCCCGCAGCGCCGGTGAACTGATCTTCCGCTCCATCGAACGCCTGGACACCCTCTCGGTCAACGAAAAAGACGCCAAGGACTACGTCACCGAAGTCGATCGCGCCGCCGAACTCAGCATCGTCACCGCCCTGCGCAAGGCCTACCCGAACCACGGCATCATGGGCGAGGAAGGCGGCTTCCTCGAGGGCAGCGGCGAAGGCGCCGACTACCTGTGGATCATCGACCCGCTGGATGGCACCACCAACTTCATCCACGGCGTCCCGCACTTCGCCGTCAGCATCGCCTGCAAGTACAAGGGCCGCCTGGAGCACGCCGTGGTCCTCGACCCGGTGCGCCAGGAAGAGTTCACCGCCAGCCGCGGCCGCGGCGCCGCGCTGAACGGCCGCCGCCTGCGGGTGAGCAACCGCAAGAGCCTGGAAGGCGCCCTGCTGGGCACCGGCTTCCCGTTCCGCGACAGCCAGCTGGACCACCTGGACGCCTACCTGGGCATGTTCCGCAGCCTGGTCGGCCAGACCGCCGGCATCCGCCGCGCCGGCGCCGCCAGCCTGGACCTGGCCTACGTCGCGGCCGGCCGCTTCGACGCCTTCTGGGAGTTCGGCCTGTCCGAGTGGGACATGGCCGCGGGCGCGCTGCTGGTGCAGGAAGCCGGCGGCCTGGTGAGCGACTTCACCGGCAGCCACGAATTCCTCGAGAAGGGCCACATCGTCGCCGGCAACACCAAGTGCTTCAAGGCGCTGCTGACCAGCATCCAGCCGCACCTGCCGCCGTCGTTCAAGCGCTGAGCATCAGCGGAATGAAAGAGCCCGGCCATGTGCCGGGCTTTTTTGTTCGGCAAGCTCAACTCCCCTCCGAAAGCACCTCGGCGCAGCCCCCCCTGCAGGAGCGGACCTTGTCCGCGATAGCCGGAGGTATCGGCGCGATTCGCGGATAAGATCCGCTACGCCGCCCCACCCGCGCCATTCCCATGTAGGAGCGCGCCCTGCGCGCGAAATCGCGGGCAGGGCCCGCTCCTACAGGTTACCGGGAAGCATGGTATTCCTCCTCTCCCGTAGGAGCGGACGTTGTCCGCGATAGCCGGAGGCATCGGCGCGATTCGCGGATAAGATCCGCTACGCCGCCCTACCCACGCCATTCCCATGTAGGAGCGGGCCCTGCGCGCGAAATCGCGCGCAGGGCCCGCTCCTACAGGTTGCCGGGGAGCATGGTATTCCTCCTCTCCCGTAGGAGCGGACCTTGTCCGCGATAGCCGGACGTCCCGGCGCGGATCGCGGATGAGATCCTACGAAGAGCCTCTGCCGGAAACGAAGAAGGCGCCCCGCGGGGCGCCTTCTCGTGCTTCGATGCTTACTGCTGGCTAAGGATCAGCCGGCCGCTCTTGTCCACCGGGATCTGGCTGCCCGGGTCGCGGTCCATGCGCACCTCGCCGGCCTTGCCGTCGAGCATGTACTTGACGTCGTAGCCCACCACTTTCTCGCTGGTGTCGTTCACGGTGCTGCAGCGGGTTTCGGTGGTGGTGTAGGTGTCACGCTCCTGCATGCCTTCCTGCACCTTGTTGCCGGCGTAGCCGCCGCCGACCGCACCGGCCACGGTGGCGATCTTCTTGCCATTGCCGCCGCCGATCTGGTTGCCCAGCAGGCCGCCGGCGATGGCGCCGATGGCGGTGCCGACGATCTGGTGCTGGTCCTTGACCGGGCGCTGGTGGGTGACCGCCACGTCCTTGCAGACCTGGCGCGGTGTCTTGATGGTCTCCTTGACCGGCTGGACGGCGACCACCTCGGCATACTCGGGGCCGCGGTCCACCAGGCTGTACGTGGCCACCGCTCCACCTGCCGTAACGCCGACTGCGCCCAACACGGTACCGATGAGCAACGACTTGTTCACATAGACCTCCTGGCTTTCCTTTCATATGGGCACTTGCCCTTGTCCTTGCCTTGGAGCAGGGAATCCTTAGGAAAGTTCCGACATTCCTTCACGATCCGCCACTGCATGTCGACACACGGCCGGATCGCGCACAAAGAAAAACTCCCGCCGGAGCGGGAGTTTCGAGGAGCGGCGGGACGGCCTCAGGGGCGGTCATCGACTTCCTTGGCCTGCGGCGGGATCAGGTCCTCGGCCGAGAGCTTCAGCCAGATCAGCACCACGTCGGCGATGTAGATCGACGAGTAGGTGCCGGCCAGCACGCCGACGAACAGCGCGATGGAGAAGCCGAACAGGTTGTCGCCGGCGAAGAACAGCAGCGCGGCGATGGCCAGCAGGGTGGAGATCGAGGTGGCCATGGTCCGCAGCAGGGTCTGGCTGGTCGAGATATTGATGTTCTCGATCAGGCTGGCCTTGCGCAGCACGCGGAAGTTCTCGCGCACCCGGTCGAAGATCACGATGGTGTCGTTCAGCGAGTAGCCCACCACCGCCAGCACCGCGGCGAGCACGGTGAGGTCGAAGGTGATCTGGAAGAACGACAGCACGCCCATCACGATGATGGCGTCGTGGATCAGCGAGAGAATGGCGCCCACGGCGAACTTCCACTGGAAGCGGAAGCCGACGTAGATGAGGATGCCGCCCAGGGCCAGGAGCATACCCAGGCCGCCCTGGTCGCGCAGTTCCTCGCCGACCTGCGGGCCGACGTATTCCACGCGCTTGAGGCTGGCCGGGTTCTGGGTGTCGGCCTGCTGCAGCGCCGCGGCGACTTTCTTGCCCAGTTCCGGGTCTTCGCTGGGCATGCGCACCAGCACGTCCTTGGTGTCGCCGAAGCTCTGCACCACGGCCTCGGCATAGCCGGCCTTGACCAGCTCGTCGCGGACCTTGCCCAGGTCGGCCGGCTGCTGGTAGTTCAGCTCGATGAGGGTGCCACCGGTGAAGTCCAGGCCGAAGTTGATGCCCTTGGTGATCCAGCTGCCGAGGGCGATCAGGGTGAGGACCAGGGTGGCGGCGAACGCGATGTTGCGCACGCCCATGAAGTTGATGGTACCGATCTTGATATTCATCTCATGATCCCCCTTAGATCCACAGCTTCTTGAAGTCACGCCCGCCGAAGATCAGGTTGACCATTGCGCGGGTGACCATGATGGCCGTGAACATCGAGGTGAGAATGCCCAGCGACATGGTCACGGCGAAGCCCTTCACCGGGCCGGTGCCCATGGCGTAGAGGATGCCGCCGACCAGCAGCGAGGTCAGGTTGGCGTCGACGATGGCGGTGAAGGCGCGGTTGAAGCCTTCGTGGATGGCGCGCTGCACCGACATACCGCCAGCCAGCTCCTCGCGTATCCGCGAGAAGATCAGCACGTTGGCGTCCACCGCCATGCCCATGGTCAGCACGATACCGGCGATGCCCGGCAGCGTCAGGGTCGCGCCGAGGATCGACATCAGCGCCACCAGCAGGACCATGTTGAAGGCCAGGGCGACGGTGGCGATCACGCCGAAGAAGCGGTAGATGACGATGATGAACAGCGACACGAACACCATGCCCCACAGCGAGGCGTCGATGCCCTTGGCGATGTTGTCCGCACCCAGGCTCGGGCCGATGGTGCGTTCCTCGGCGAAGTACATCGGCGCGGCCAGGCCGCCGGCGCGCAGCAGCAGGGCCAGCTCCGAGGACTCACCCGGGCCGTCGAGGCCGGTGATGCGGAACTGGTTGCCCAGGGCCGACTGGATGGTCGCCAGGCTGATGATCTTCTTCTCTTCCTTGAAGGCCGGGACGGCGACTTCCTGCTCGACGCCGTCGACCACCTGTTTGGCATAGCGGGTGATCGGCTTCTGCTCGATGAACACCACGGCCATGCTGCGGCCGACGTTGTTGCGGGTGGCGCGGTTCATCAGCTCGCCGCCGTGGCCGTCGAGGCGGATGTTCACCTGCGGGCGGCCGTTCTCGTCGAAGCTGGCGCTGGCGTCGGTGACCTGGTCGCCGGTGATGATCACGCTGCGCTCCAGGGCCACCGGCGGGCGGCGCGGCTCGCGGAATTCGAAGGTCTCGGTGGCCGACTTGATGGCGTCGGGCTCGGCGGCCAGGCGGAACTCCAGGTTGGCGGTCTTGCCGAGGATGCGCTTGGCTTCGGCGGTGTCCTGCACGCCCGGCAGCTCGACCACGATGCGGTTGGCGCCCTGGCGCTGCACCAGCGGCTCGGACACGCCCAGCTCGTTGACGCGGTTGCGCACGGTGGTGAGGTTCTGCTTGATCGAGTATTCGCGGATTTCGGCGAGCTTGGCCGCGGTCATGGCCAGGCGCAGCACCTGCATACCGTTGCGCGAATCCTGGGTCACCTCGAAGTCGCGGTAGTCCTTGGCGATCAGCGCCTTGGCCTTGTCCAGCGATTCGTCGTCGGTGAAGCCCAGCTGGATGGCGCGGTCCTGCACCGGCAGGCTGCGGTAGCGCAGGCGCTCCTTGCGCAGGGCGCTCTTGATCTCGCTCTCGTAGACGTTCAGGCGGGCGTCGACGGCCTTGTCCATGTCCACTTCGAGGAGGAAGTGCACGCCACCGGAAAGGTCGAGGCCCAGCTTCATCGGGTGGGCGGCGATGTTGCGCAGCCAGTTCGGGGTGGTCTGCGCCAGGTTCAGGGCGACCACGTAGTCGTCGCCCAGGGCGCGACGCACGATGTCCTTGGCGGGAAGCTGGTCTTCCTGCTTGACCAGGCGGATCAGGCCGCTGTTCTTGCCGAGGCTGCCCGCCTTGACGGCGATGCCCGCGTCGGTCAGCGCCTTGCTGGCCTTGTCGATGTCGGCCTGGGTGATCTGCAGCGCGCTGCTGGCGCCGCTGACCTGCACGGCCGGATCGTCCGGGTAGAGGTTGGGTGCGGAATAGATGAAGCCGACGGCAAGCACCGCCAGGATCAGCAGGTATTTCCACAGGGGATATTTGTTGAGCATTGATACCGCCCGTTATGACGCGGGGCGCTTCATGCGCCCCGTCTATTGGTTTTCTTTGCCTGGAACTCAGATGGCCTTGAGCGTGCCTTTCGGCAGGGTCGCGGCGATAGCGCCCTTCTGGAACTTCAGCTCGACGTTGTCGGCGACCTCGACGACCACGAAGTCCTCGGCGACTTTCAGCACCTTGCCGGCGATACCCGCGGAAGTGACGACTTCGTCACCCTTCTGCAGGCTGGACAGGAGGTTCTTGTGCTCCTTGTTACGCTTGGCCTGCGGACGCCAGATCATCAGGTAGAAGATGACCAGGAAGCCGACCAGGAAGACCCACTCAAAACCAGTGCCCATCGGGCCTGCGGCGGCCGCGGGAGCAGCGGCGTCGGCGTAGGCGGCGGGAATCAGAAAGCTCATCGGATACTCCTGTCTCTATATTCTTTTGGAAAATCGGGATCAATCGCCCAACGGCGGCGTCGGAAGGCCGCGTTTGGCATAGAAGGCGTCGACAAAGGCGGCCAATGTACCCTGTTGGATTGCCTCGCGCAAACCAGCCATAAGCCGCTGATAATGCCGCAAGTTATGGATGGTATTGAGCATGCTGCCGAGCATTTCCCCGCACTTGTCCAGGTGGTAGAGGTAGGCGCGGGAGAAGTGCTTGCAGGTGTAGCAATCGCAGGTCGGATCCAGCGGCGACTCGTCGTGCTTGTGCACGGCGTTGCGGATCTTGATCACCCCGGTATCGACGAACAGATGGCCGTTGCGCGCGTTGCGCGTGGGCATCACGCAGTCGAACATGTCGACGCCGCGGCGCACACCTTCCACGAGGTCCTCGGGTTTGCCCACCCCCATCAGGTAACGGGGTTTGTCGGCCGGCATGCGCGGCGGCAGGAAGTCCAGCACGCGGATCATCTCTTCCTTCGGCTCGCCCACCGACAGGCCGCCGATGGCCAGGCCGTCGAAGCCGATCTCCTGCAGGCCTTCCAGCGAGCGCATGCGCAGTTCCTCGTGCATGCCGCCCTGGACGATGCCGAACAGCGCCGAGGGGCTGTCGCCATGGGCGATCTTCGAGCGCTTGGCCCAGCGCAGCGACAGCTCCATGGAGCGCTTGGCCACGTCGAACTCGGCCGGGTACGGGGTGCACTCGTCGAAGATCATCACGATGTCCGAGCCCAGCGCGCGCTGCACCGCCATGGACTCCTCGGGGCCCATGAAGACCTTGGCGCCGTCCACCGGCGAGGCGAAGTACACGCCCTCTTCCTTGATCTTGCGCAGCGCGCCCAGGCTGAACACCTGGAAGCCGCCGGAATCGGTGAGGATCGGCCCCTGCCACTGCATGAAGTCGTGCAGGTCGCCATGCTTGCGGATCACCTCGGTGCCCGGGCGCAGCCACAGGTGGAAGGTGTTGCCGAGGATGATCTGCGCGCCTATGCCCTCGATGTCGCGCGGCAACATGCCCTTGACCGTGCCATAGGTGCCCACCGGCATGAACGCCGGGGTCTCGACCACTCCGCGGGGGAAGCTCAGGCGGCCGCGCCGGGCCTTGCCGTCGGTGGCCAGCAGTTCGAACTTCATGAAACTCATGGATCAGTCCTCGGGCCCGCGCGGCGCGGGGTTGCGGGTGATGAACATGGCATCGCCGTAGCTGAAGAAACGGTATTCGTGTTCCACCGCCGCGGCATAGGCGGCCATGGTCTGCGGGTAGCCGGCGAAGGCCGAGACCAGCATCAGCAAGGTCGATTCGGGCAGGTGGAAGTTGGTCACCAGGGCATCGACCACATGGAAGGGCCGGCCCGGGTAGAGAAAGATGTCGGTGTCGCCGCTGAACGGCTTGAGCTGGCCGTCGCGGGCCGCGCTCTCCAGCGAACGCACGCTGGTGGTGCCGACGGCGATCACCCGGCCGCCACGGGCGCGGCAGGCGGCCACGGCGTCGACCACGTCCTGGCCGACCTCCAGCCACTCGCTGTGCATGTGGTGGTCTTCGATCTTCTCCACGCGCACCGGCTGGAAGGTGCCGGCGCCGACGTGCAGGGTGACGAAGGCGGTGTCCACGCCCTTCTCGCGGATGGCCGCCAGCAGCCCTTCATCGAAGTGCAGCCCGGCGGTGGGCGCGGCCACGGCGCCGGCGCGCTCGGCGTAGACGGTCTGGTAGCGCTCGCGGTCGGCGGCCTCGTCGGGCCTGTCTATATAGGGCGGCAGCGGCATGTGCCCGACGCGCTCCAGCAGCGGCAGCACGTCTTCGGCGAAGCCCAGTTCGAACAGCGCGTCGTGGCGCTGCAGCATCTGCGCCTCGGCGCCACCGTCGATGAGGATCTTCGAACCCGGCTTGGGCGACTTGCTCGAACGCACGTGAGCCAGCACGCGGCGGCTGTCCAGCACGCGCTCGACGAGGATCTCCAGCTTGCCGCCGGATTCCTTCTGGCCGAACAGCCGCGCCGGGATCACCCGGGTGTTGTTGAACACCATCAGGTCGCCCGGCCGCAGGTATTCCAGCAGGTCGGCGAAGTGACGGTGGCTGAGGGCGCCGCTCGGCCCGTCCAGCACCAGCAGGCGGCTGGCGCGACGTTCGGCGAGCGGGTGGCGGGCGATCAGGGCCTCGGGCAGATCGAAATGGAAGTCGGCGACGCGCATGGGGTATATCTCGAAGGGCCGGATATATTACTGGAATTGCGATGGCATCGCCACGCGGGTGGATTGACCGGTACCGAGGGCCTCCCTATACTGCCGCGCCATTGCCTCGGTGGCGGAATGGTAGACGCGGCGGATTCAAAATCCGTTTCTGGCGACAGAGTGAGAGTTCGAGTCTCTCCCGGGGCACCATCCAGATTCCCAGCGAATCTCGGAACACCAGAAGAACCGGCCATCGAGCCGGTTTTTTGTTGCCTGCCCTTCCCCGCCCTTCCCTCTGCAAGCCCCTTCGGGCTCCGCCATGCCGCGTCGCGCCCCGCGAACGGGGCGGCGGCTCCAGCCCATGCCCCGCCTTTTCGCCAATCGCCGGTTTTTTTACTACTCTGCTCGGCAACCCGAGGTGTCCGCATGGCGAACATACTGCTTGCATGCATTGAACCCCTGTTCAGCGCCGGTGCCAGCTCCGCCCTGAAAGACCAGGCGCATGAGGTTCCCACCCGTGTGTTCAACGGGGCCGCCGCGATAGCCGCGCTGCGGAGCACTGCGCCGGACCTGCTGGTGCTCGACTTCATGCTTCCGGATACCAACGGCACCGAAGTCCTGCAGTGGCTGCGGCAAAGCGGGCGCAACCTCCCCGTGCTGGTCCTGGGAAACGATTACCAGCCCCATTTCATCGATCTCGCCCGCCAATACGGGGCAGCCGGGTACCTGTCCAGGTCCGAGCCGCCCGAGCAGTTGCTTCTCGCGGTTCGGACGCTGCTCAGTGGCCGGACCTTCTTTCCGCGCCATGCCTTCGAGGATGTGTCGCGGCGCCCGGGCGACCGCCAGGAGAGCCGGCTGCTGGCCACCCTGTCACCCCGCGAGCTGACCGTAATGAAGCAACTGGCGCAGGGCAACCCGATCAAGTCCATCGCCGCCACGATGAAGCTGAGCCCCAGCGCCGTCAGCACCTACAAGACGCGCCTGTTCCAGAAGCTGGACCTGCACTCGAACGCGGACCTGCTGGCATTCGCCTGGCGGCATGGCGTCGCCCCCGCCGCGGGCCTGGGGAAAATGCATTTCGCCAGCGGGCAAGGCTCGCGCCTGCAGGAATTCATCGAAATGCTGCCCTTCCCGACGGCACTGCGCGCGCGAGACGGGGCCCTGCTGCTGTGCAACCAGGGCTTCGCCGACCTGCATGGTCTTTCCCGGCAGGCGTGCCTGGGCATGGAGATCGCCCCCAACGGCATCGTAGGGGAACAACTCACCGAGCAGGTGCGTCGTGGCTATCTCAAGGCCGTGGCCGACGCCAGATCCTTCGTGTCGGATTTCGTGGCCCACTTCCCCCAGGGCCCCCGCACCGTGCGGGTCTGGGGCGTGCCCCACCGGGACGAAAGCGGCCAGGTGCTCGGCATGCTGTGCGCGATCGTGGATGTCAGCGACTTCGACAGCGAAGTGGCCCAACTGACGCAAGCGCAGCAGCGGATGCTCTCCCTGCGGCAGCTGCGCACCCATTTTTTCATCGCCGAATGCAAGCGCTTCGAAGAGCAGCTATCGATCCTGGAAGAGCAACTGGCCGACCTGGCGAAAAGCACCCCGGAGGCGGCTTCGCTGCGAAACCCCGTCGGCATGCTCAAGCGACATACCGAGCTGCTGCTGGAACTGGCCGAACTGGACCAGGGCAACAGGGTTCCGCTACCGGAGACCTGCGACCTGAACGCGCTCACCAACCAGGCGGTCGAGACCTTCGCCAGGCGCTACGCCGCCAGCGTGACGCTCTCGCTGCCGCAAACGGCGACATGCGCCTGGATGGACGCCGGACTGTACGGCGAACTGTTGGCGACGGCCCTGGCCTTCGTCAGCGCGGAGTCCTCGGCGAACCTGCATGTGGAAGCACGGCAGGAATACCGCGGCCACGGCGAGTCCGTCTGGCGGATCGACGTGAACACGCCGGATGCCGGCCTCCCCTTCGACAGGTTCGACGCCCATCTCGGCCTGGCCAGGCGCCTGGCCCCCCTGATACGGGCCTCGCTGACGTTTTCCGGCTTGCCCTTGCGGCTGCCCTGCGTCATCGAACTGCAGTTGCTCTCCGGCCCTGAACCGCCGCCCTCTCCCCCGGCGTAGCGCAATCGCTACAACGATCCCGGCGCATCACGACAGCCACACGAAGCCTTCGGCCATAGCCTGCCCCCATCGTTTTCTTGGGAGCAGACATCATGTTCGGATTCAGCGCTCATAGCCTTCGAACGAACGCCAGAGGCCGCGGCCGGCGTGGCCGCCCCTCGCAAGCCACCTGGCTGCTCATCGCCCTGGCCTGCTGGCTGTTCGCCGCAATGGTCAACGCCAGCGAAAGCCAGCAGCTTCTGGGCACCGCCCATGCGGCCTATCTCGCCGGCGATTTCCAGGGCGCCGACCGCCTCCTCGACAAACTCCTGGCCAAGGGCACCAGCAGCGGACGGCTCGAAATGGAACTGGCCCTGGTCGACGACGCCCTGGGCAGGCCGCAGCAGGCACGGCGCCACTACGACCGGCTGGGCCGCTCCGTCTGGAGCGACCTGGTCGCCCTGCCTTCCGCCGCCAACCTGGCCGCCCTGGGGCGCTACCGCGACGCCGACCGCGCCTTCGCGCAAATCGCCTCGAAGGGCGCGAACGCCGATGAGAAGGCCTATGCGCAGCTCTGGCGGTTGTGGCTGGTCACGCGCGACAACGCCTCCTCCAGGCGCGCCCGCGACACGGCGTTCAAGCGCCTGCTCGCCGCAGTGCGGCCCGACGACGCGGCGCAGCACGCGCTGGTCGAGCTGTATCGCGGCAAGGCCGACTCCGCCAGTGTTTTCGCGGCGATCGACCGGATGCCGCTGACGCTGCCGCAACGCCGGGCCCTGATCGCCGAAGCCACCCTCTTCGCCGGCGGCTACCTGCAAGGCATGCGTAACGACGCTGCCGCTGCCCGATGGCTCTACCAGGTGGAGCTGGGGCTACCGCCGGTGGCCTGTCCGGAGCGCCCGCTGATTGCCCAGGCGGCACGCGCCCTTCCCCCTCTCCCCACCTCGAACGCCCGCTGATCCCGGATCAGGGGCCTCTCACCATTTGCGGGGAGCTCCCCGCAAGGAGTCTCTCATGAACAAGTCATTCCGACTGGTCTGGAGTGCGGCGCGCCGCGCCTGGGTAGTCGCCAGCGAATTCGCCAGAAGCCACGGCAAGCACCGCAACCGCGGCCTGGCCGGCGCAGTGGGCCTGCTTTCCTCCGCCTGCCTGGCGCTGTTCGGCATTCCTGCCGGGGCGGTCACCGAAGCCGAGATCGAGGGCGACGACAAGGCCAGCGCCAGCCAGGTGGTCCAGCCGCGCGCCGAGGTGCGCCTGGGCGCCATGCTCACCAGCGTGCAGGAAGGCACCGGCGCCAGTGCGTCAGGTGTAAACAGCACGGCCCTGGGCGACTACGCCACGGCATCGGCAAGCCACGCCACCGCCGTCGGCCCGTGGGCGGCCGCCTATGGCGACAACAGCGTGGCGCTTGGACGAAATACCGAGGCCAAGGGCGACAGCAGCCTGGCCATCGGCCGCAACGCCGCCACCAGCCAGGCCAGCAGCACCGCCCTGGGCGCGTACTCCTCGGCATCGGGCCTGGCCAGCACGGCGATCGGCAAGGGAGCCAGCGCCCAGGGCGAGCACAGCACCGCGCTGGGCCTGGATTCGCAGGCGGCCGGCGCCAATGGCCTGGCCCTGGGGGCCTGGGCTGGCGCCAACCATGCCAACTCGGTAGCCCTGGGTGCCGGCTCGGCGACCGACAGGAACGATAGCGTCTCCATCGGCAACGCCAACCTCGATCGCCAGTTGACCCATGTAGCCGACGGCACCCAGGCCAACGACGCCATCAACCTTTCCCAGCTGGAGACGCTGCGCCAGCAAGGCGAAGCAGCGCTGCAGTCGGTTTCCGACTGGCTCAGCGACGTCTATGAAAGCGGGACGAAGTATTTCCAGGCGAACTCCGACAAGGCGATGGCCCAGGCCAGCGGCCAGGACAGCGTAGCCATCGGCCCCGAGGCCGTGGCTTCGGGCAGCGACAGCATCGCCATGGGCAGCGCCGCCCAAGCCAGCGGCGCGAACGCCACTGCGGTGGGTGTCTCCGCCGACGCGGCGGGCGAACGAGCTCTTGCCCTCGGGGCCTGGAGCCAGGCCACGCAACTGCGCAGCACCGCCGTGGGCGGTAGCGCCGAAGCCACCGCACAGGACAGCACCGCGCTCGGCGCCGAAGCCGAAGCCGCCGCCTTGGCCAGCACTGCCGTGGGCACCTGGTCCAAGGCCAGCGGCGTCGGCAGCGTGGCCATCGGCAAGGAAGCCCTGGCCTCCCAGGGCGATGCCAGCGCCCTGGGCATCGCGGCCCAGGCCACCGGCGACGGGGCAACCGCAGTTGGCGCAAGAACCGCAGCCAGCGGCGAAAACGCCACTGCGCTGGGCAAGCTGGCCAGCGCCACCGCCGGCGGCTCGACCGCACTCGGCACGCAAAGCTCCGCCAGCGGCGCGAACGCCACTGCGGTGGGTGTCTCCGCCGACGCGGCGGGCGAACGTGCCCTCGCCCTCGGGGCCTGGAGCCAGGCCACGCAACTGCGCAGCACCGCCGTGGGCGGTAGCGCCGAAGCCACCGCACAGGACAGCACCGCGCTCGGCGCCGAAGCCGAAGCCGCCGCCTTGGCCAGCACTGCCGTGGGCACCTGGTCCAAGGCCAGCGGTATCGGCAGCGTGGCTCTCGGCAAGGAAGCCCTGGCGTCGCATCAGGGCAGCGTCGCACTGGGCCTGAACTCCGCCACAGGAGCGGACAACGAGGTCTCGGTCGGCAACGCCGACCTGCAGCGCCGCATCGCCAACGTGGCCGAGGGCACCCAGGCCACCGACGCGGTCAACCTCTCGCAACTCCAGCGCCTGGGCGAAGAAGCGGCCGACGCCATTGGCGACGTAGCGGACTGGCTGGGCGACGTTTACCAGCGCGGCACACGCTACTTCCGCGCCAACTCCGAACTCCCGGACGCCAACGCCAGCGGCGAGAACGCCATTGCCATAGGCCCGCAGTCCGAATCCAGCGGCAGCAACGCCATCGCCATGGGCACGGCGGCGCTGGCCAGCGGCGAGAACGCGCTGGCAGCCGGCAACCAGGCCCACGCATCCGGCCAGCACGCGACGGCCGTTGGCGTCAGGGCGGATGCCCTCGGCGATCGCGCCACCGCGCTGGGCGGCTGGAGCCAGGCCACCGGTGAGCGCAGCACCGCGCTGGGCAGCAGTGCCGAAGCCACCGCCAGCGACGCGCTGGCAGTGGGTGTCGATGCCGAAGCGAGCGCGAACTCCGCCACCGCCGTCGGCAACTGGGCGATGGCCCATGGCATTGGCGCCACCGCGGTCGGCAAGGAGGCCCGGGCCAGCACCCATGGCAGCACGGCGATAGGCCTGCAGGCCCAGGCGACGGGCAGCAGCGCCACCTCCGTCGGCGGCTGGTCCAGCGCCAGCGGCGCCGGCGCCAGCGCCCTGGGTGTGCAGGCGCAGGCCAGCGGTGAAAAGAGCTCCGCACTGGGTACCAGCGCGCAGGCCAGCGGTCAGCAAAGCACTGCCGTCGGCGCCTGGAGCCAGGCCACCGGCGGGCACAGCGTGGCCTTGGGCAACAGCGCCGAAGCCACGGCGCAAAGCGCCACCGCCCTGGGCGCCGAAGCCGAGGCGGCGGCCCTCGCCAGCACGGCGGCCGGCGCCTGGTCCCGCGCTCTGGGCGTAGGCAGCACGGCGCTCGGCAAGGAAGCCCTGGCCTCCACCGACGGCAGCACCGCCCTGGGCATCGCCTCGGCGGCGACAGGCCAGGCCGCCAACGCCATCGGCGGCTGGTCCGTGGCCAGCGGCGAGCACTCCATGGCGCTGGGCACCGCCAGCCGCGCCGAACACGCCCGCAGCGTGGCCCTGGGCCATGGTTCGGTAACCGATGCCGACGACAGCGTTTCGGTGGGCAACCAGGATCTCAAGCGGCGGATCACCAACGTCGCCGCGGGTAGCAATGACACCGACGCCGTGAACGTCTCCCAACTCAACGCCACCCGCGACGAAGTGAGCGAACTGCGCGGTGACGCCCTGCTCTGGGACGACTCCCTGGGCGCCTTCAGCGCCATGCATGGCAGCGCCGGCGCAACCAGCCGCTCGCGCATCACCAATGTCGAGGAAGGCCGGATCGCCGCGGATTCCAGCGACGTGGTGGTCGGCTCGCAGCTGTACCGCACCGACACCCGCGTCAGCGCCCTGGAGGACGGGATCAACCAGACCGGCGTGTCACGCTACTTCCGCGCCAATTCGGAAAAGGCCGATGCCTCTGCGGCCGGCGCGGACTCCATCGCAGTCGGACCGGCCGCCTCGGCCACCGGCACCTCGTCCATGGCCCTGGGCGACGCCGCCCAGGCGAGCGGCGAGCGCAGCATGGCCGCCGGCGCCGGCGCCTCCGCCAGCGCGGCGGACGCCACGGCAGTGGGCAGCGCCGCACAAGCCAGCGGCGAACGCAGTACCGCCATCGGCAGCGGCGCCAATGCCACCGCCAGCAACGCCGTGGCCCTGGGCGCGGACTCCCTGGCCGATCGCGACAACAGCGTTTCCGTGGGCAGCCAGGGCAACGAGCGGCAGATCACCAATGTCGCCCGCGGCACCGCCGGCACCGACGCGGTCAACGTCGACCAGCTCACGGACGCCGTCAACACCTCGGCCGGCGCCCTGAACGACAGCGTGGCGCAGGTGGACCAGCGGGTCAGCGATGTCCATAACCATGTGACCAACCTGCAGAACGGCACCGACGGCATGTTCCAGAGCAACAACAGCTCTGCGCTGAGCAAGCCGCAGGCTGTCGGCCAGGATGCGATCGCCGGCGGCGCCGGCGCCCAGGCCAGCGGCAGGAACAGCGCGGCGATCGGCACCAGGGCCCAGGCGAGCGCCGAGCACAGCACCGCGCTGGGCGAAAGCGCCCACGCCAAGGCCTCCAACTCGGTGGCCCTGGGCGCCAACTCGGTGGCCGACAGGGCGAACACGGTATCCGTCGGCAGCGCGACCAACGCCCGGCAGATCACCAATGTGGCCGCCGGCACCCAGGCCACCGACGCCGTCAACCTCGGTCAGTTGAACAGCGGCATCAGCGGCGCCAAGGCCTACACCGACGCCAGCTACCACGCCCTGCGCAAGGACATGAACGAACTGGACGACGAACTCAGTGCCGGCATCGCCGGGGCCATGGCCATGGCCAGCCTGCCCCAGCCCCATGCGCCGGGGGCGAGCATGACCTCCGCCGGCCTGGGCAACTTCCGTGGCGAGCAGGCGCTGGCGGTCGGCGTGTCGCACATCACCAAGGACGGCAAGTGGGTCACCAAGCTCCAGGGAAGCGCGGACAGCGATGGCGACGTCGGCGTCTCGGTAGGCGTTGGCTACCAGTGGGATTGACTCAGTGTGACGGGGGCGCGTCCGCGCGCCCCCGCAGGTGGAAGCCATGTTTCTCGATCCGAAGAATATCCACAGCTCTCTGATGACGACCGCCTACAACAACGACATGGCGGCCGAGCTTCTCGCCGACTACCTGAAGGGGCTGCCTGTCGCCAACCCGCTCTCGCAACACCTGATCGAAGGTGTGGTGGAGGCGTTGAAGGAGACATCCCTGCACATGGAGGAAATCGCCGCACTCATAGCCACCGGCAAGCTGGCCATTTCCAGCAGCCGCTGAACAGGCCATACATTCGCCGCTCGCAACAGCGGCGCCTTTCAAGGGTTCGCTGCCACCTGTGGGCAGCGAACCCTTCGCCATGAGGGAAGCACCGGGATGGGGCTCGGACAAAACGGCATGCGCCGCGACTGGTTCGAGCATGCGGCATTGCGTACCATGCGCGTCCTCTATCCGCACCACCCGCGGCCGGCACCACCGGCCCTGACCTCAGGAACGCCATGAAACCCGCCCGTCTGCGCGCCGACATCCTGGCCGGCCTCACCACGTCCTTCGCCCTGGTGCCCGAGTGCATCGCCTTCGCCCTGGTGGCGCACCTCAACCCGCTGATGGGCCTGTACGGCGCCTTCTTCATCTGCACCCTCACCGCCCTGTTCGGCGGGCGCCCGGGCATGGTTTCCGGGGCCGCCGGCTCCATGGCCGTGGTGATAGTGGCGCTGGTGGTGCAGCACGGCGTGCAGTACCTGCTGGCCACCGTGCTGCTGGGCGGCCTGGTGATGATCGCCTTCGGCCTGCTGCGCCTGGGCAAGCTGGTGCGCATGGTGCCGCACCCGGTGATGCTGGGCTTCGTCAACGGCCTGGCGATCGTCATCGCCCTGGCCCAGCTGGAGCACTTCAAGACCGGCGGGGCCTGGCTCGACGGCGCGCCGCTGTACCTGATGCTGGGCCTGGTGGCGCTGACCATGGCCATCGTCTACCTGCTGCCGAAGCTGACCCGCGCGGTGCCGCCGGCGCTGGTGGCGATCCTCGGCGTCGGCCTGCTGGTGTACCTGCTCGGCCTGCCCACGCGCACCCTCGGCGACATGGCGCACATCGCCGGCGGCCTGCCCGCCTTCGCCCTGCCGCAGGTGCCGTGGAACCTGGAGACGCTGCGGATCATCGCGCCCTACGCCATCCTCATGGCGCTGGTCGGCCTGCTGGAAACCCTGCTGACCTTCAACCTCACCGACGAAATCACCCGGAGCCGCGGCTACCCGGACCGCGAGTGCGTGGCCCTGGGCGCGGCCAACATGGTCTCCGGGGCGTTCGGCGGCATGGGCGGCTGCGCCATGATCGGCCAGACCATGATCAACCTCGGCTCCGGCGGCCGCGGGCGGGTTTCCGGGGTGGTCGCCGGGGTGATGATCCTGCTCTTCGTGCTGTTCCTCTCCCCGCTGATCGAGCGCATCCCGCTGGCGGCGCTGGTCGGGGTGATGTTCGTGGTGGCCCAGCAGACCTTCGCCTGGGCCTCGCTGCGGGTGCTGAACAAGGTGCCGGCGAGCGACGTGCTGGTGATCGTCGCGGTGACCGTCGTCACCGTGTTCACCGACCTGGCCACCGCCGTGCTCTGCGGCATAGTCGTGGCCGCCCTGGACTTCGCCTGGAAGCATGCCCGCGAACTCTACGCCGACAGCCACCTGGAGGCTGACGGCAGCAAGCTCTATCGCCTCCACGGCACGCTGTTCTTCGCCTCCACCACGACCTTCCTGGAGCAATTCGACCCGGCCGGCGACCCGCCGCAGGTCACCCTGGACTGCCGCCACCTGAGCTTCGTCGACTACTCGGCCATCGCCGCGCTGAAGACCCTGCGCGAGCGCTACGCCAGGGCCGGGAAGCACCTGCGCGTGGTGCACCTGTCCGAGCGTTGCAAGCAGTTGCTCAAGCGCGCCGGGGTGCAGCACGGCTGATTCGGACGTTCATCCGAAAATGACCGGCAGCGCTGGCGCGCCGGGAACCCTGTGGAATAATGCCGCCCCTTTTTTGACTAGGAGGTCCACATGGTCACTCACTTCCTGATTGGCACCAGCCAGGCCGCCTGCGGCCGCAGCGACCCGAACGTGGCGGGCTCGCAGGACGTCGCGCAGGTCAGCTGCAAGACCTGCCGCCGCACCAACGCCTTCACCCAGGCGCAGGAAGCCGCGGGCAGCGCGCCCACCGTCCCGAATCCTGCGCCGGCTGCGGCGCCGAAGAGCAAGCAGCCCGCCCGCGCCCCGGCACCGACACCGGCGCAATCCGGCCGCGACGCCGCCCGGCAAGCCTGGCAGGCGCACCTGAGCGCCCTGTCCGGCAAGGCCCGCCTGCCCCGCGGCAACCGCCGCGCCCAAGCTTACGTCTGATCGCCGCTGCGCTACCGACGGTGCCCGCTGGGCGCCGTCGGTATGGGCTCGGCATACGCAGTTCAGTCCACCACCGTCCTAGACGCCCGCGCGGACGCGGCGCTCCAGTTCGGCGACGAACTCCGCCAGCGGCATCGGCTTGCCGAACAGGTAGCCCTGCAGGCAGGGCACGCCGCGGGCCGCCAGGTAGTCGCGCTGCGCCGGCGTCTCGATGCCTTCGGCGATGACCTGCAGGTCCAGGCGGTCGCAGAGGTCGAGGATGCTGTCGAGGATGTGCCGGGAACGGCTGTCGTCGTCGACGGTGGCGACGAAGCTCTTGTCGATCTTCAGGGCGTCCACGCGGAAGCGGCGCAGGTAGGCCAGGCTGGAATGGCCGGTGCCGAAGTCGTCTATCGCCAGGGTCACGCCCAGGTCGCGCAGGCAGCCGAGCAGGTCGTCGGTGGGGGTGTCGATCAGTTCGCGCTCGGTCAGCTCCAGCATCAGTTGCACCGAACCCACCGGGAAGGCGCCGAGGAAGTCCAGGCAATCGGTCAACAGGCTGCTGCTGCGGCAATTCACGGCGCTGACGTTGACGCCCAGGTGGAAACCCTCGCCCAGCAGGTGCGCGTGCTTCGGCAGTTGCGCCGCCAACTGCTGCAACAGCGCGCGGGTCATGGGTACGATCAGGCCGCTCTGCTCGGCCAGGGGGATGAAGATGTCCGGGCTGACCAGCCCCGCGCGCGGGTGGCGCCAGCGCATCAGCACCTCGGCGCCGATCCAGCGGCCGCTGGCGGCGTCCACCAGCGGCTGGAGGAAGGGCACGAATTCGCCGGCGTACATGGCCCGCTCGATCTCGCGGGCAGGCGTCGCCGCGCGCCCCAGCATCCAGTGGCAACCGAGGCCGAACAGCCCGCCAAGCACCGCCAGCATGGCGAACAGCGGCCAGTAGTCGTCGCGCATCACACCCCACTGGGCGCCGGCCGGGAAGCCACCGACCACCTGGTAGGGAAAGCGCGTCGAGGCCTGGCGCGTCTCGGCCAGGGGGAAGGCGTCGGGCGCGCCCTCGTGCACCTCGCCCGCCTCGTCCATCCAGCGCGGGCCGACCCGGACCAGCAGTTCGCTGCGCTGGTCCACCAGTTGCAGGACGTTGCTCAGGTAGCGCCCGTCCACCGCCGCCAGCACGGCGGCGGGGCCTTCGGCCAGGCGGTACACGATCAGCGCGAAGTCCGGCGTCACCGCATTGCCGGGCAACAGGTTGAGGCGCCCGTCGACGAAATCGGCCGTGTTCACCGCTTCGTCGATGTTGCCGAACAGCGAGCTGCAGAACACCCGGTCGTCACGCACCAGGTTGACGGTGCGCACGAAGGGCACGGTGGCGACCTGCTCGCGCAGCACCAGCTCGGCCACGGCGCATGGCCCTTCGGCGTAGGCGATGGTGGCCCGCGCCGAGCCGGCGGCGTTGCCGAGCATGATGTCGATCAGATGCAGCGCCTCGCTCGAGGCGAGCCCCGCTTCGCGCTGGAGGCTGACCAGTGTCTGCCAATAGATGATGCCCCCGCCCAGCAGCAGCGGCAGCAGGGCGACCAGCAGGGAAACGCACAGGCGCCAGAGCAGGCGCCGGACTTTGCTCGATCCAGGCATCCGTGTCATCCCGGGCGCCGCCGCTGTCATCGGGCTCGGCGAGCAGCCTGAGCGGGCGCCTGAAACCAGCGTAGATCATTCCGCCTGCGGCACCCTGCCCTCGGTGGCGATCGGCCAAAGGTCGTATAATCCCCGCCCTCGTCCCTGCTCCGAGCGCCGAACGACGCCATGCCCAAAGCCCGACTCCAGCCGGAGGGGAACTTCCCCCCCGCGCCCCTGCTGCGCCGCTTCGCGGCCATGTTCTACGACTTCCTGCTCTGCGTGGCCCTGCTGATGGTGGTCACCCTGCTCTACCAGCAGGTGCTGCTGCGGCTGATCCTGGGCGGCGAAAAGCTCAGGCAGCTTGCCGACCAGGGCGCTCTGGTCGGCGACCCGCTGCTGTCCAGCCTGCTGTTCATCAGCCTGTTCGCCTTCTTCGCCAAGTTCTGGACGCACAAGGGCCAGACCCTCGGTATGCAGGTCTGGGGCGTGCGCGTGCAGAACGCCGACGGCACGCCGATCAGCCTGATGCAGGCGCTGCTGCGCTTCATGATCGCCATTGGCTCCTGGGCCTGCGGCGGGCTGGGCTTCCTGTGGATGCTCTGGGACAAGGACAAGCGCACCTGGCACGACCGCTATTCGGAGAGCGTGGTGATCCAGATTCCCAAGGCAGTGCGCAAGGCTACGTAGGGGCTGGGGTGAGGCTGGGGCGTTTTTTGTAGGAGCGAGCTTGCTCGCGCAGGGGGTTTGCCGGGGGCGTAGGTGTTGGGGTTAAGAGCGCCCTCTCCCCAACCCTCTCCCTGAAGGGAGAGGGGGCTGTTCGGAGTGGGTGGGAAGTTCGGAGTCATCCTGAAACGCCTAACCTCACCCCGTCATTCCCGCAAACGCGCACTACTGTCCGGAATATTTATCGGGGAAAGTCTGGAGGGCTTGCGGGGGCTGAAGGCACGGGTTAAACCGTTGAGCGCCAACTCAACCTCACAGCCCCCGCAAGATGTTCAGGATAAGCCGTTTTCACGATGTACTAAAAGCGCTGCCTCGCGGCG